>NZ_JBGLRB010000002.1:0-376298 GCF_041402305.1 Aeromonas sp. S12(2024) | reverse complement strand
GAGAGTTGGGGTATCAGATTGGCCGATTCAAAGTACGTAACCTGATGAAGGAAGCCGGGCTGGTATCCAAACAGCCGGGCGCACACCGCTATAAGGTGGCACAGTCTGAACAACCGGACACTCCCAATCTGCTGGCCCGCGAATTTGATGTCCAGCAACCCAATCAGGTGTGGTGTGGCGATATCACCTACGTCTGGGCAGCTGGTCGTTGGCATTACCTGGCAGCGGTGCTTGACCTGCATACCCGGCGGGTTGTGGGCTGGACGATGTCAGATAAACCAGATGCCGAGCTGGCCATCAAAGCACTTGAGATGGCGTATCAGCAACGAGGTTGTCCGTCAGGCGTGCTGTTTCACTCTGACCAGGGCAACCAATATGGCAGCCGGGCATTTCGGCAACGACTATGGCGCTATCGCATGACCCAGAGCATGAGTCGTCGTGGTAACTGCTGGGATAACGCCCCGATGGAACGGTTGTTCAGAAGCCTGAAGTCAGAGTGGCTCCCGGCTATGGGATATATGAGCTTGCGAGAGGCGAAGCGGGATATCAGTTACTACCTGATGGATTACTACAACTGGCGGCGTCCACATCAATACAATGACGGAATATCGCCAGCAAAAGCCGAAGAACGGCCTAACCAAGTGTCCGGATTTAGTTGACCACTACAACCGACGCCATCCCAGCCCGTTCGAACAGTTGCCTACCTACTGATGTGATAGGGCGACGAATCGGCTTACCGGTCTTGCTGATCTCCGCCGGCACCGTCCAGACCATAGACTCGAAATCCAGGTCTTGGCGCTTGAGCATTCTGGCCTCGGATAGTCGGCACCCATAGACCAGACAAAGTAAATGGATCACCTTGTTACCGGTACCTGCCCGGCTCGCCTCAATCGCTCGCCAAATCTTGGCAACCTCGGCTACCGTCAACACCCGGTGCCCGGTCTTAGCTGGCGCCCCGACATCCCGAGCCCGTAAGCTCATCATGTTGGGCACGTTGATCGTGCCGCGGCGGATATGCCAGTTGAAGCATGCTTTCAACCCGGTAATGACCGAACGGGTAACACCAGGTGCTCTTTCGCTTATGGCATCGAAATGGCTCAGCCACATGTCCATAGAAATCTGATTGAGTGGCTTGTCTGGTAACCGGTTCTTAACCGAAGAGAAGGTGTAGCGGTAGTTCTTCTGCGTGCCTTCACGACACTCCCGCATCACATACTTCTCGAACCACTCTTCAAACAGAGCAGCAGGTGTAGGCTCTTCACTGGTTTTAACAATTTGCTCAGGGCCTGCCTTGATTTCCGCGGCCTTGATCCTGGCATCCCGAAGAGTCACCGTAGGGTAACGGCCAATCGTGGTTCTGACTTGTTTCCCATCACGCATATGACGCACTTGGAAGGTGATCAGCCCTTTAGGTGACACCCTTATGCCAAGCCCATCACCGTCAGTGACTTCGCTCTGGCCGGAGTATGGTTTACCATTGACGCCTCGCAGCCAGCTGTCTGTAATTGCCATAGCTCACCCAATAAAATTTTGTACTAACAAAATACCATGTTTTGTACTTTGAGTTGTACTAATTGGATGGTGAACATAGGCAGACAGACACAAACAGCAAAGAATTTATTGGGTGCTCAGACAAAGCTGAACACATCATTAAGAACCATATAATCAGAAGCTTAGGCGATAAAACAAGAACACATGAGCACACCCAAGAACCAAACAACACAGCCCACATTCTACTTCCACGACTACGAGACCTTCGGCATCAACCCCGCCAAGGACAGGCCGTCGCAGTTTGCCGGTATTCGTACCGATGCGGATTTCAACATCATTGGCGAGCCGCTGGTCATCTATTGCAAGCCTCCGGCAGACTACCTGCCGGATCCGGAGGCGTGCCTGATTACCGGTATCACGCCGCAAAAGGCGATGAAGGACGGGCTGTGCGAGGCGGATTTCATTCGCCAGATCCACGAGCAGTTCGCCACGCCGAATACCTGTGTGCTTGGCTACAACAGCATCCGCTTCGATGATGAAGTGACCCGTTACACCCTCTATCGCAACTTCTATGACCCCTATGCCTACAGCTGGCAGAACGGCAACTCCCGATGGGATATTCTCGACATGCTGCGGGCCTGCTATGCCCTGCGGCCGGAGGGGATTGAGTGGGCCTTTGATGATGAAGGCAAACCGAGCTTCCGGCTGGAGAAGCTGACAGTCGCCAACGGTGTGACTCACGCCAATGCCCACGACGCACTCTCCGACGTACTGGCCACCATCGAGATGGCCAAGCTGGTGAAAAAGGCCCAACCCAAGCTGTTTGGTTATCTCTTTGATCTGCGTAACAAAAACAAGGTGAAGGCGCTGATTGACGTGGTGACCATGAAGCCGCTGGTGCACGTCTCCGGCATGTTCTCCCCCTGGCAGGGTTGTGCAAGCTGGGTCTCGCCACTTGCCTGGCACCCCACCAACCAGAACGCGGTGATCATGGTCGACCTGACCCGTGACCCCACCCCGCTCATTGAACTCTCCAGCGAGGAGATCCGCGAGCGCCTCTATACCAAAAAAGAGGAGCTGGGGGATCTGGCGGGCATTCCGGTGAAACTGGTGCATATCAACAAGTGCCCGGTGCTGGCGCCGGCCGCCACACTGACAGCGGAGCGCGCCGACGAGCTCGGCATCAATCGGGAGCAGTGCCGCAAGAGCCTGGATCTGCTGCGCGCCCACCCCGAAGTGCGTGAAAAACTGGTGGAAGTGTTCAATCAGGAGTTCGCCGGCAGCAATGAGAGCGACCCCGATACCCAGCTCTACGCCGGATTCTTTGGCCATGGCGACAAGTCCACCATGGATCTGGTGCGTGCCACCCCCGCGGATCTGCTGGGTGAACGGGAGTTCGCCTTTACCGACTCCCGGCTGCCGGAGATGCTGTTCCGCTACCGCGCCCGCAACTGGCCGCACACCTTGAGCGAAGCAGAGCAGAAACGCTGGCGCCTGCACTGCAGCGACTACTTCAGCCGCCGTCTGCCGGACTATGTGCCCCGTCTCGAGGCGCTGGCCGAGCAGAACCAGAGTAACGAACGGAACTTTGCGATTCTAAAGAGTCTCTACCACTATCTGGAAGATTTATGAGTTGTGAGTAGTTTCACAATAAATCCTTCCCGCCCATCCCCTTCTTCAGGTCATAATGACGAAGGGGATTTCCCCAAAAACCAATATCTTGCAACATCCTGAGCGGATGTCTCCCAAGCAAGAGATCTCTTTGGCCGAACGGAAGCCATTTGCTGATGCCTCGTCACCACGCACTGCTCGGATTACTGGCCCTGCTGCCGCTGGCAGCCAACGCCGCATACCGGTTCGATGTGCCGGATTATCTTGCTCGCCTGCCCGAGCAGACCTATCGTATCGTAGAACAGAACTTCAATACCCTTTATCAGCAGACTGATTTCACTCCCCTGATCACCAACAGCTACTTCAACGGCTCTCATCTCTACAAGTTTGTCGGGGTACCGCTGGCCATCAGCGCCCAGTCAGGTTTCCAGCTGGAGGTGTTTGGTCAGGTCTATAACCGCGCTTCGCAAGCCTATATGCACCTGAGCGAGGACATGTCCCTCTATCGGGTGATGCGAGTCGATCTGATGGGGAACCCCAATGATCAACTGGCCATCGGTTTTGGTCTGGGGGTGCCCATCACCCCGTTGCTGACCCTCAAGGCGATCGCCTCCGGCAGTGATATCCCGGGCTATGGCTCCGCCAAATATGCCGTCGGTTTTGAGTGGCGTTACTGATAGCCGCTGGTTGAAACAATTCAGGCTCCGTGATGGAGCCTGAATTGTTTATGGTGACGCTGTGATCAGGTGTAGTGGATCACCCGCCCCTCGCCCCCTTGCAGGGTCACGGTTGTGCCGACTGCCTGCCCCTGCCAAAAATCGGTTCCCCCCTCCGGCAGCAGAAACTCCTGTGGTTGCCCCTCCCAGTTGAACAGGCAAAGCAGAGTGCCCCCCTCGGGCAGGCTCACTTCGCCGCAGGCAAAATCCATCGACTCGAAGCGGGCAGAGGGTGTCCGGGCCGCACAGAGCGACAACAGCTTGCGCAGGTGCGCCGCCTGCTCCTCATCGAGATCCTGCAGCCGATCACCCGCCAGCATCATGCCACCGCTCGCCACCAGTGCAGCCAGATGGAAACTGTATTCAGCCTGGCTCGCCTGCTGGCTCGGCAGATCGCGCAGACAGATGCAGTCGGGATCGAGGGCCCAGAGCTTGTCGTTCTGCCAGGCGCGGCAGAAGGCTTCACGGGCAATCTGGCGGTAGCGGTGGCCATTACGCTCCACGTCATCGCTCACCCGCATGCCGTGCACCAGCCCAAGGCTGGGCCAGATGGGCGCGTTGCAACCGAGCAGGAAAGCGCCTTCACCAGCACCACGCAGAATGGCCACCATACCGCGTCGATAGGCTTCAACCCGGGTGGCGGCCGGATCGTGGAAACGACCACCGTGGATAGCGCCCCAGAAATTGGCATCCAGCTTGAAGTAGTGGATGCCCCACTGCTCGCGCAGGGTACGAAACACCTGCTCAAGGTGCGCCTGCACCTCAGGGTGGGTGCCGTCCAGCACATACCAGGGGGTGCAGCGCCAACCGCCATAGGTGACCCGCTCGGAGGGGAGCGGCAGGCCGTCATCCCCCTTCACAAACCAGTCGGGGTGATCCTGAAACACCTGTGAACCTGGCTCTGCAATAAAGGGAGCGACCCAGAGAGCGGGCTCGCAGCCAGCCTGTTTGATCTCGGCAGCCAGTGAGGCTACACCTTGCTCGAACTTGGCCGACGGAGTGAGCCAGTCGCCCATCTTGGCCTGATAGCCGTCGTCAATCTGCACATAGCGCAGGGCCGGGAAGCGCTCGGCACGCACCTGCAGGTTCTCGCGAATATCGGCAGCGCTCACCTCGGCGTAGTAGTGATACCAGGAGCACCAACCGCTCGGGCGATCACTTACCTTGCCGATCAGAGAGCCATGCTCGACCTCGATCAGCCGTGCCAGCTCGGCCAGCAGATCCTCGCGCTCCGCCCCTTCGAGGCAGATCAGCGCCTCGCTCTGCCAATGCTCACCGGCGGTAAGTTTTCGCCCTTCGCAGTTCATCAGGATCTGCAAGCGACCATCGGGATAGAGGCGAAACTCCCCGCCAAAACGGTGGCAGCTGGCAAAGGCGAGCAGCAGCCACCCCTTGCCATGCTCTACCAGCAACAGGTTGTGAATGGTGTGATAGCCATTGTCATCGGTGATGCGATAGACGCTGGCATCGGGGCAACGGCCGACATGTTGCGGTGATTGCCAGCTACCCATGGTCTGGGCCAGCATCTGGAATCCTTCGCCATAGATGGCGCTCTCCACCGGCAGGCCAAGCTTGCCGTCAAACAGCACCCAGCGCTCAACCGGGGTGGCATCAGCGCCGGTGTTGTCGAGTCGCACCCGACACAGGGGCCCTTCCCACTGACGGGTTTGCAGCAGATGGGGTGGCAACGCATTATCGTTCGCCAGCTGGCGAACTCGGGACAAGAGGGATGTCATCACTACTCCTTGTAGTTCGAAAAAGGGTTCTATCAGACGATGTTCAACAGATAATCTGCATACAAATCAGCTTCAAACGAACTGATTTCAGTTGTTATTGTTTTAATGCCGCGACCCGGCCTCTCTGGTAAACTGCGATTTTTCTTCCCAGTCGATGAGGTTCACGTGATCGCGCAACGCGCCTTGCTGTACTTTCGTGACTTTATGGTCATCGTCGCCTGCCTGCTGGCAGGCAAATCCGTGGCAGCCATCCTGCCGTTCGCCTTTCCCGGCAGCATCATCGGCATGCTGCTGCTCTTCGTGCTGCTCTCCCTGCAACTGATCAAGCTGCACTGGGTCGAGCTGGGGGCAGGCTTGCTGCTGCGCCACATGGGCGTACTGTTCGTGCCGGTTGCGGTCGGACTGGTGGCCTGGCTTGAGCCCCTGCGCCAATCCTTCGGCGTCATCATGCTCTGCATCGTGCTCGGGATTGTGCTGATCCTCGCCACCGTCGGTCGGCTCTACCAGAGGATGAACAAATGATCTTCTGGCTAGCCATTCCCCTGACCCTGGCGCTCTATTTCGCCACCCGCGCCCTCTATCGCCGCCTGCCCTGGCCCATCATCAACCCTGTGCTGGTGCCGACCGCGGTGATCATCGGCCTGCTGCTCTGGTTTGATCTGCCCCTTGAGCAGTACGAGCGCGGCAGCAGCCCCATTACCATGCTGCTGGAGCCCGCCGTGGTGGCGCTGGCGCTGCCGCTCTATCAGCAGGCGCGCCAGATCCAGGCCAAGCTCAAGCCCATCCTAATCTGTACCCTCGCCTCCGTCTTGATCTCGGTGTGCACAACCCTGCTGATCGGTCATTTTATGGGCACAGATCCGGCGCTACTCGCCTCATTGGCGACCAAATCCATCACCACCCCGCTCGCCATGAGCGTCAGCCAGTCCATCGGCGGCATTCCCGCCATCGCGGCCGCCGTGGTGGTGGTGGTGGGGATTGTGGGTGCCCTGATCGGCTATCCACTGCTCAAACTGCTGAAAGTGACTGATCCGGAAGCGCAAGGGCTCGCCATGGGGGCCTGTGCCCATGCCATCGGCACCGCTACCTCCGCCGAGAAGGGGATCACCCAGGGGGCCTTTGCATCGCTCGCCATGGTGGTATGCGGGATCCTCACCGCTGCCGTCGCCCCGCTGCTGTTTGCCATCTATCACTGGCTGATCTGATCACCCCATTGACCACCTGTTGACCATTCCGAGGGGCCTGCTGGCCTCTCGGGGTGCGACCTGCCGCACAATTTGCACAAGACAAACGTTTCCATTACCATCCCCCTCCGTTTGCCCGTCAGGGCGTGAGCCTGCTCACACATTTACCCGAGCTTGCTCCCTACAATGGCCGCCCAATTGGCCTTTGAGGACACACTATGCATCCCCGTTTTGCCAAGCCATTCGATACCCTCTCTGCCCCGCTCAAAGCAGCCGTGCAGCCCATGCTGGATAGTGCCGACTTCAACGCCCGCTTCACGCCGGAGCAAGTCGCCACCCTGAAAGCCGCCACAGGTCTCGATGATCGCGCCCTGCGCCTCTCCCTGTTGCCGCTGGCTGCCGCCTGCTCGGTAGCGCCCATCTCCAAATTTTACGTTGGTGCCATCGCCTGCGGCCTGAGTGGCACCTGGTACTTCGGTGCCAACATGGAGTTTGCGGGACAAGGCCTGTTCCACTCGGTCCACGCCGAGCAGTCCGCCATCTCCAATGCCTGGCTGGGCGGTGAGACCGGGATCTCTGAAATCACCGTCAACTACACCCCCTGCGGCCACTGCCGTCAGTTTATGAACGAGCTGAGCACCGCCAAGATCCTGAAAGTCTCTCTGCCCGATGACCTGAGCGCCCTGCAATCCTTCCTGCCCCACTCGTTTGGCCCGGCGGATCTCGACATCACTGATGCGCTGATGAGCCCGCAGGATCACGCCGAGCTCGAGCTTCAAAGCGAAGACCCGCTGTGGCAGGCCGCGCTGGCCGCCGCCCGTCAAAGCTACGCCCCCTATAGTCAGGGCTATGCCGCGGTGGCGCTGCAGTTTGCCGATGGCCGCATCTTCTCTGGCCGCTACGCCGAGAACGCCGCCTTCAACCCCAGCCTGCCACCGATGCAGATGGCCTGCGCCCATGCGGTGCTTAACGGCGAAGATCTCGCCACCATCCGCCGCGCCGTGCTGCTGGAGAACAAAAACGGCCAGATCAGCCAGCGTGACTCCGCCCAGTCCACTCTCAAGGCGCTGGGCTCGGTCGAGCTGGAGTATCAGGCGGTCTGACGACCCGGCTTTGCTTGGATAAACGAAAGCCCCCGCACCTTGGTGCGGGGGCTTTTTTACTTGGCCGTTTAACCGGAAGCGGCCAGTGATCTTCACAGCTTGGCGCGGTTGATCACCCAGTCTGACCGGTTGCTGATCAGACAGGTTTCAGCCGCGCAGTGAAGTGGCGCAGCAGCGGCGGCTCGTAGTCAAAGGTGAGTCCGCGAATGTCGCTGGCCCGCGCTTTCACCGCGATCAGGCAGTCGGCCACATAGTCCATATGATCCCGGGTGTAGACCCGGCGTGGAATGGTGAGGCGCAACAGCTCGAAGTCCGCCGCCTCCTGCTTGCCGGTGGCGGGATCGCGCCCGAGCAGCAGGGAGCCAATCTCCACCCCGCGCACGCCCCCTTCCAGATAGAGCTCGCAGGCGAGCGCATGGGCGGGGAACTGCTCGGCCGGAATATGGGGCAGCAGCTTTTTGGCATCCACAAACACCGCATGGCCGCCGGTGGGGGTCTGGATCGGGATGCCCGCCTCGGCCAGCCGCTCGCCGAGATAGGCCACCTGACTGATGCGATAGGTGAGATACTCCTCATCCATTCCCTCGCGCAGGCCGATGGCGAGCGCCGCCATGTCCCGCCCGGCGAGGCCGCCATAGGTGACAAACCCCTCCATCGCCACGCAGCGCACCTGCACCGCGCGGAACAGGTCGAGATCTTCCCTGAAGCAGCAGAGCCCGCCGATATTGACCAGCCCATCCTTCTTGGCCGACATGGTGAAGATGTCCCCCAGCGCGAACATCTGGCGCACTATCTCCTTGATGCTGCGCTTGGCATAAGCCGGATCCCGCGCCTTGATAAACCAGGCGTTCTCGGCAAAGCGGGCGGCGTCGATCACCACCGGAATCTGGTGACGACGGGCCAGTTCGGAAACCGCCTCCATATTGGCCATGGAGACCGGCTGACCACCGGCGCTGTTGCAGGTCACCGTGATGATGATGCCGGCCACGTTGTCGGCCCCCAGGGTCTCGATGGTATCGGTCAGGCGAGGAAGGTCAAAATCCCCCTTCCAGGCGTAGGGGGCCGTAGTGTCGAGGGCTTTCGGGGTGAGCAGGTTGATGGCCCGCGCGCCAGCCAACTCCACATGGGCCTTGGTGGTGTCGAAGTGGTAGTTGGAGATAAACACCGGCGCCTTGCCCTTGCAGCGTTTGACCAGCTCGGGGAAGAGGATCTGCTCGGCCCCGCGCCCCTGGTGAGTGGGCATCACATGCTGGTAACCAAAAATGTCGCGCACCGTGCGCTCCAACTCGACGAAGTTGCGGCTGCCCGCATAGGCCTCATCCCCCATCATGATGCCGGCCCACTGGCGGTCGGACATGGCGCCGGTGCCGCTGTCGGTCAGCAGATCGATATAGACATCTTCGGCCAGCAGCAGGAAGGGGTTCCAGCCAGCGGCCTCAAGGGCAGCGCGACGCTCGGCGCCAGTGGTCTGTTTGATGGGCTCGACCATCTTGATACGAAACGGCTCGGGTATACGACGCATAAAAGACTCCTCACCGGCGCAAGGCCAGTGTGTTTAAAATCGGGATTGGCAAAGAGGCCGGGGCGATCAGGGTCGTCCGGCTGACAAATTCAAACGGCGGGTGCCGCCAATCAGCGGTGAGGAAAATCGAAGGTGAGAATGGGATCCCGGGTATACCAGTGGGCGAGCAGACAAGCTGCCCGGGGCGTAGCTGTCATGATTGGCATCACTCCCCTCCATATCGGTTGTAGACAGTCGGTGGCCAACAAGATCCATAGATGGATGCTGCCAGCGGGCAGCCTCGCCACGTTAACGGCTGGTTAATTGGCAAACAAGGGGCGCACCGACGGGCTGTGCGCCCGCTCACAAAGTGCGCATCTGCGCGGCAAACCGGCAGTGAGGTTGATCCGTCCACGCCCCCGGTTCGTTATTCTCCCTACCCAAACGCCACATCCCCCATCAGCCAGGGCCGGAAGCCATCATGCATCGCAAACCCCATCTGCCCGAGAAGATCTGCCCCGTCTGCCAACGCCCCTTCAGCTGGCGGCGCAAGTGGGCGCGCAGCTGGGAGGAGGTTCGCTACTGCAGCGAACGCTGTCGCCACGCTCGTCACAGCAGCCAGCAACCTGAGGAGGAGCGAATCTGATGGAACTTCGCCTTGTCCTCGGCGATCAGCTAAACGCCGGTCACAGCTGGTTTCGCACGCCAGATCCAGCGGTCTGCTACCTGATGGCGGAGCTGCGCCAGGAGACCGACTACTGCCGCCACCATCGCCAGAAGGTGCTGGCCTTCTTTGCCACCATGCGCGCCTTCGCAGCGGCACTCACCCAAGCGGGCCACCGCGTCTGTTACCTGACCCTGGATGAGAGCGCCCGCTGGCCCGACTTGCCCGGCTTGCTGGAGGCTCAGCTCGAAGCACATCAGGCCAGCAGCTTTGCCTGGCAGAGCCCGGACGAGTGGCGCCTCGCCAGCCAGTTGAAAAGCTGGGCGGCGGGCCTTGCCATCCCTGCCACCGAGGTGGAGAGCGAACATTTTCTCACCCCCCGCGATGGCTGGCAGCGCTATCCCCATAGCCGGATGGAGTTCTTCTACCGCGCCCTGCGAAAGCAATACCAAGTGCTGCTCGATGAGAACGGCCAACCCCTTGGTGGGCGCTGGAATTTTGATGACGAGAACCGCGCCAAGCTGCCGGCGAGCCAGCCCATCCCGGCCCCCCTCACCTTTGCCAACGAGGTGAGCGAGATTGATGCCATGCTGACCCGCCACGGGGTCAGCACCATCGGCGAGGCGGATGCCAGCCAACTGCCGTGGCCCATCACAAGGCGCCAGAGTCGCGAGCTGCTGGCCCATTTTCTGGCCCACTGCCTGCCTCACTTTGGCCGCTATCAGGATGCCCTGAGCGAGCGGGGCTGGAGTCTGTTTCACAGCCGCCTGTCGTTTTCCCTCAATAGCAAGATGCTTCATCCGCTTGAGGTGATCCGCGCCGCCGAGGCCCACTGGCAGGCCAATCAGGGCACCATCACGTTGGCGCAGGTGGAGGGGTTTATCCGCCAGATCCTCGGCTGGCGCGAGTTTGTCCGCGCCCTCTACTGGGAGAAGATGCCCGACTACCAGCAGACCAATTTTCTCGGGGCCAACCGGCCGCTGCCCGGTTTCTTCTGGAGTGGCGAAACCAGGATGGCCTGCGTGCGTCACGCCATTGGCCAGTCTCTTGAGCACGGTTACGCCCACCATATTCAGCGGCTGATGGTGACCGGCAACTTTGCCCTGCTGGCGGGGCTCGATCCTGACGAGGTGGATCAGTGGTATCTCGGCATCTATGTGGATGCCATCGAGTGGGTGGAACTGCCCAACACCCGTGGCATGAGCCAGTTTGCCGATGGCGGCCTGATGGGCAGCAAGCCCTACGCCAGCAGCGGCGCCTATCTCGAGCGGATGGGCCACTACTGCAAGGGGTGCCACTATCAGGTCAAAGCCCGCCACGGTGATGGGAGCTGCCCCTTCAACAGCCTCTACTGGCACTTTCTCTGGCGCAATCGGGAAAAACTGGGCGGCAATCCCCGCCTCGCCCTCCCCTATGCCAACTGGGATGGCCAAGCCGCAGAACAACAGCAGGCCATTCTGGCGACGGCGGAGCACTACCTGATCAAGCTGGAGCAGTTGTAAGCGGGCCATACCCCCTGACACAGCCCTGAAAACAGCGCAGCGATTTACGCTGGCAATCAGGTGTGCCATCGCACCAAACACCAGCCTGCGACCAGCAGGCAGACGGAGATCCCAATCCTGCGCAGAGCGGTTGAATATCCTGTGGCGGCTGATTATGGTGGTGGCCACATCAAGGTTTCCATCAACCAAACATCATAAAAACGAGTCTAAGGAAAGACGATATGGAGATAGTGGTTCTCGGTGGCGGCGTAATTGGGGTAACCAGCGCCTGGTATCTGGCCAAAGCGGGTCACAAAGTAACCCTGCTGGAGCGACAAGGTGGCGTCGCCCTTGAAACCAGCCATGCCAACGCCGGGCAGATATCCCCGGGTTATGCGGCCCCCTGGGCGGCCCCCGGCATTCCCCTCAAGGCCGCCAAATGGATGCTGCAAAAGCATGCCCCCTTCACCGTGCGCCCCACTGCCGATCCCTTCCAGCTACGCTGGATGCTCAGAATGCTCGCCAACTGCACCCCGACCGCCTATGCCACCAACAAGGGGCGCATGGTGCGTCTGGCCGAATACAGCCGGGACTGTATGAAGGCACTGCGCGACGAGCTGAACATCGATTACGAAGGGCGCCAGCTCGGCACCCTGCAGCTGTTTCGCAGCCAGTCCCAGCTCGATGCCAGCCAGCGCGATATCGAGGTGCTGGAGGAGTATGGCGTCCCCTACCAGTCGCTGGATGCCAGCGGCTGCGAAGCGGCAGAGCCTGCGCTGGCGCGGGTGCGCGGAAAAATCGTCGGCGGCTTGCGTCTGCCCGGCGACGAGACCGGCGACTGCTTCCGCTTCACCAAGGCCCTTGCCCTTGAAGCCGAGAAGCTCGGGGTCAAGTTCGTCTTCAACTGCGATATCGACGAGATTGAGCAAGCCCGCGGCCGCGCCGTGGCGGTGCGGGCGAGCGAGCAGCGCTATCGCGCCGATGCCATCGTCTGTGCGCTCGGCAGCTATGCCACCGGCTTTTTGCGGCCGCTGCTGCGCCCGCTCGGGCTGGAGCTGCCGGTCTATCCGGTCAAGGGCTACTCCCTCACCCTGCCGATGATCAACGCCGAGGCCGCGCCGCGCAGTACCGTGCTCGATGAGACCTACAAGGTGGCCATCACCCGTTTTGACGAGCGGATCCGGGTCGGCGGCATGGCGGAGCTGTCGGGCTACAACCTCGCCTTGAATCCGAGACGCCACGACACTCTGGCAATGGTGGTCGGCGATCTCTTCCCCGCAGGGGGCGATATCAGCAAGGCCGAGTTCTGGACCGGCCTGCGTCCCATGACGCCGGACGGCACCCCACTGGTGGGGCCCAGCCCCATTCCCGGCCTCTGGCTCAATACCGGCCACGGCACATTGGGCTGGACCATGGCGGCCGGCTCGGGTCAGCTGTTGTGCGATCTTATCAACGGCAGCGAGCCCGCCATCAGCGATGAGGGGCTGACCCTGGCCCGTTACGGCTAAGCGCATAACAGGTCGGGCTGTTTCACTCGCCAACTACGCCCTCAGACAACAGCAGAGGACGTTCTCAACCGCTTTATTGACAGGCCACCGCCAAAAACGGTGGCCTTTTCGTCTGATGTTGACTTTCTTCCTCCCCGTCTGCCTGAGCGGTGCGCTGGCTGCCGGTTAATGCAGCAAACGGCACAGAATATTGCGCAATTCGACTTGCGCAAGCCGCCACAATCCGTAATGTGGATAGACGCATTTTTCGCAGCGCATATTTTTTAAATGGCCTGTAAACCGCTTGTAAACAGGCGTCGCCAGACAAGGGGTTACGGGTGTCATCGCGAGTTTCTTTAGCAGCAATCCAGGGTAGGACAATATGAAAAAAGTAGGTTTGGTCGGTTGGCGTGGCATGGTGGGATCGGTTCTGATGAGCCGGATGCAGGAAGAGCAGGATTTCGCCCATATTCAACCCACATTCTTCACCACCTCCCAGGCCGGTGAGGCCGCTCCCAACTTCGGCGTCGATGCCGGTACTCTGCAAGACGCCTTCGATATCGAGGCGCTGGCCAAGCAGGATATCATCATCACCGCCCAAGGCGGCGACTACACCAAGGATGTCTATCCGCGCCTGAAAGCCGCTGGCTGGCAGGGCTACTGGATTGACGCCGCCTCCTCCCTGCGGATGGAGAAAGATGCCGTCATCATTCTGGATCCGGTCAACGGCGACGTCATCGAGCAGGCCCTGAACGATGGCATCAAGACCTTCGTTGGCGGCAACTGCACCGTCAGCCTGATGCTGCTGGCCCTCGGTGGCCTGTTCAAGGCCGATCTGGTGGAGTGGGTGAGCGTGGCGACCTATCAGGCTGCCTCCGGTGGCGGTGCCCGCCATATGCGCGAGCTGGTCACCCAGATGGGGATGCTGCGCGACGAAGTGGCGGTTGAGCTGGCGGATCCCGCCTCCGCCATTCTCGACATCGAGCGCAAGATCACCGAGAAGACCCGCTCCGGCACCCTGCCGGTAGACAACTTCGGCGTGCCGCTGGCCGGCGGCCTTATCCCCTGGATCGACACCAAGCTCGACAACGGCCAGAGCCGTGAAGAGTGGAAGGGTCAGGCCGAGACCAACAAGATTTTGGGTATCGAGAACGCCGTGATTCCGGTGGATGGTTTGTGCGTTCGGATCGGCGCCCTGCGCTGCCACAGCCAGGCCTTCACCATCAAGCTGAAAAAGGATGTGCCGCTGGCGGAGATCGAAGCCCTGCTGGCCGCCCACAACGACTGGGTGAAAGTGATCCCCAACGATCGCGATATCACCGCCCGCGAGCTGACTCCGGCTGCCGTCACCGGCACCCTCAGCATTCCGGTGGGCCGTCTGCGCAAGCTCAATATGGGCCCTGAGTATCTGGCCGCCTTTACCGTGGGTGACCAGCTGCTGTGGGGCGCCGCCGAGCCGCTGCGCCGCATGCTGCGTATCCTGCTGGCGCGCTAACCCGCCACAGCAGCAGATACAACAAGGGCGGGGAGTCACACTCCCCGCCTTTTTTATTGCCTGTTTTCGTGACCCGTTTAGCGGGTTTGCGGCCTTGCCATTACTTGAGCAGAATACGCTGGCAGCCGCTGTAGATCTCGGCCCGACCGGGACGGCAAAAACCCACCAGGGTGAGCCCCGTCTGCTCGGCCCGCTCGACCGCAAGCTCGGTGGCGGCGGAGATGGCGAGCAATATTTCCACTCCGGCGCTGGCGCACTTTTGCACCATCTCGAAACTGGCGCGGCTGGTCACCAGAATGGCGCCATCCCGCCGACCGCTGCGGCACAGATGGCCCACCAGCTTATCCAGCGCAATATGGCGCCCCACATCCTCGCGGATGGCGAGAATGTTGCCTTCCCCATCCAGATGCACCGCCGCATGGGTGGCGCCGGTGCGCTGGCCCAGCAGCTGGAGCGGGCGCAGCGCGGTCAATACCTTGTCGATATGCCCTACCGCCAGACGCTGACTGTCGGGCAGCCTTGGCTGGGTGCGGATCACCTGATCCAGACTCTCGCTGCCACAGATGCCGCAGCCGGTGCGCCCCGCCAGGGTGCGCCGCTTCTCTTTGAGGCGATGGACGCAGCGATTGGCCAGGGTGATATGCAGCTCAATCCCCTGACAGCCGTCAATCTGCTCGATGTCGTGGATATCGAGCAGGCTGTCGATGATCCCCTCCGAGAGCGAGAAGCCGATGGCAAAATCCTCCAGATCGGAGGCCGAACACATCATCACGCTGTGGGCGATGCCGTTGTAGACCAGCGCCACCGGCGTCTCGGAGGGGAGCGCCATTTCGCTGTCGCAGGTCAGTGCATCGGCGCGGTAGTGCACCACCTCGCGGTGGATGGCGCAGCGGGCCAGTTCGTTCTGTTCGCTCTGCTCTCTTTGTTCTCTCTGCTCGCACTGTTCGCTCTGTTTTCTCAGCTCGCTAAGCTCATCACGCGCCTCAAGCTCAAGTAACTCTCTCATGGTGTGACCCCGTCAATGATCTCGGGATCTCTGGCCGAAATGCCGAGCCGCTTCATTTTGGAGAGCAAGGTGGTGCGCTTCATGCCAAGGCGGTTGGCTGCCCCCCGCTCGCCGGCCACGATGCCGTTGCAGTCGCGCAGGGCGGCGATGATCGCCTCACGCTCATCAATCGGCCCCTCCTCGGCAAAGAGCAGCGAAGCGGGCTCGTCGTAAACCAGGGTCTCAATCTTGTGGTAACCCTTGAGGGGCATCAGCTCATCGGGCGAGAGGTTGAGCACATGGCCGCGGGTCATCACCACGGCGCGCTCGATGACGTTCTCCAGCTCGCGGATATTGCCGTACCAGGGGAGTGACACCAGCATTTTCATCGCATCGGCGGGGATAGATGTGATGGTGCGGCGCATCCGCTTGGCAATCTTCTTGATAAAGAAATTGACCAGCAGCGGAATATCCTCGCGCCGCTCCCGCAGCGGCGGTAGCTCGATGGGAAAGACATTGAGGCGGTAGTAGAGATCGCTTCTGAAACGCTTGTTCTTGACCATGGAGAGCAGATCGCAGTTGGTGGCGGCCACCAGCCGCACATCCACTGCGATGGGGTTGCTGTTGCCCACCCGCTCCAGCTCGTGCTCCTGCAATACCCGCAACAGTTTCGGCTGCAAATCCAGCGGCATATCCCCCACTTCGTCGAGGAACAGGGTGCCCTTGTGGGCCCGCTCGAAACGGCCGATCCGCTGGGTCAGAGCGCCGGTAAAGGCCCCCTTCTCGTGGCCAAAGAGATCGCTCTCGATAAGGCCGGTGGGGATGGCGGCGCAGTTCACCTTCACCATCTCGTGGTCGTGGCGGGCACTCAGAGCGTGAATGGCCTGGGCGATCAGCTCCTTGCCGGTACCGGTCTCGCCGAGGATCAGCACGGTACTGTCGCTCTCGGCCACCAGCCGCACCTTCTCCAGCACGCTCTCCATCACCGCGCTCTGGTAGATGATGTGGGGGAACTCCCCCTGCATCTGCGGCTCGTTGATGCGAATGGTCTTCTCGCGGGCCCCCGTGGTGTTGGAGATCTCCTGCTGCGCCTGCACGTTGTTCATGGCAATGGCCGTGCGCGCCGCCACCTGCTCCAGCAAGGAGATATCGATATCGGCAAAAAAGTCGGCGTTGGGGTGCGAGAGGATCAACACCCCCAGCAGGTTGCCCCGATAACGCAGCGGCAAAATGCAGGAGCTGTCGGCCTCTGGCGGCAGGATCTGGGAGGTAAAACGGCAGCGATTGCTGCAGCCGTGGCCGTGCTCGCGATAGACAAAAAACGGCTCGCTATGGCCAAGGGCCCCCTGCAGGCACTTCTTTTCAAAACAGGAGTGATCGATGATGCCCGGCTGCTCGCTCTGGTGCTGATTGACCAGATAGCTCTTGAAGCTGTCGGAGGTGGCGTTGTACTCCGCCAGACACAAGCTGCTGATGCCAAAGTGGTGGTGCAGGATGGCAAACAGGCTCTTGGGCAGCTCGGCGATGCGCACTAATTTAATCACTGCATTGGTCACATCCACCAGAATTTTGCAGCTGTCGCGCTCAAGACGCAGGGAGTGGGCCTGCTCCAGGGTGCGCTCCTTGTCGAGCACGTTCTCCAGCGCAATGGCGATAATGGCCGCCAGCTGGGTCAGTTTGGCGAGGGTCTCCATGGTGAAACTGTCGAGCTGGGTGTTGATAAACTCGACCCCGCCCAGATGGCTGCGGGCGGTGGTGATGGGGAGCTGGCAGTAGGAGCGCAGCCCCCCGTAGACCCCTTCGCGATCCAGCGCCGGGCAGCGATTCTCAAAGCGGGCGGCAGCGAGAATGATGGCCTGTTCCGGGGTCTCTTTGGTAGGACGGGGGGAGAGGTGCAGCTCTGCCTTCGGGCAGACCAGATGCTTTGGGCCGGAATGTCCCATGAAGTAGAAGATGGCCTCCTCGTCCGCACCCATGTTGAGGATCAGGTTGACCCGGGTTACGCCGCCGAAGCTGGCATCTATCTTGTTGAGTTTGTGGATAAAATCATCGAGCGTCACGGCCGACAGGAGGGATTTGGAGAGCAGGAGGAAACCGTCGTCCCAGATGGGAGAGATCTCGTCCAGGGGGATGGCACTCACATTTAGCATTGCGGCCTCACGTTATATCGATTTAGTCACCAGTCAGGCTGTCCATGCCATCGCATCACGACAAGCACCCGTCACCAAAATAAATAGCCGCAGCCCGTAAAAGCGGCTGCCAATAAGAAAAGCGGTGACGAAAATTGTCGTATGTTGCAATTCCAGAGTTGTTATTAACGAACGACAACAAAAAGTAACATCGTTATCGGGGGATATATTGGAATGGCGACTCATCATAGATGAGCTCAAATTTCATTACAATCCGATTTAATATATCTGATGGCCATATTTAACCGGTTATTTCATCAGTTCTTGATCTCAATTAAGGCGCCCGAAAAGTGGGCTGCCGTCAACTGTCAGATCTGCCTCTCCTCTTCGCTGGCTGCGGTTTTCGAGATGGCGTTTGCTGCCCATCCATCAGCAATTTATGAGGTGATGATCCGGCTGTGGCAGCATTTCAGGCCACCGAAGATAAAGAGGGCCGACAGGCTCTGGAAGGCCATCAGCAGCCAGCTGGCGTTGTCGGCAAGCTCGGCGGTGACGCTCTGGTGAGTGAGGTAGATCAGCAGGGTGATCACCCCCAGCAACAGGCCGTTGATCAAGGTGGTGGAGATAAACCCGATCAGCCAGGCACTGGAAATACTCAAGGCGGAAAATACGCTGCTCATGGCGAGCCGCGCTGCCATAAAACAGCCGAAAAAACCGAAGCCGAGCAGAAATATCATCTCGTCGCGCCAAATATAGCAACCTATTCCCAGCAATATCGCCGCCAGATAGGTGCCAATATAGAAAAGTCCGAATAAGCGACCAATTTCATGTTGCATCATTTACTCCCCTTTTTTTGGGTAATAAAAGGGTGCCCGACTCGATAAATCCGAGTCGGGTTCCCTTATTTGTGCAGAACCTCTTTTTTAGGGCGATCAGCCTTTGGCTGCGCTGCGCAATTTCGCCTTGAGCGCGCTGTATTCAGTCTGGACGTACACTTCCGCCTCAGGCTGATTGTCGATGCGCTCGATCTTCACCGCGCAGTACTTGTACTCCGGCGTGTGGGAGACGGGATCGACGTGCTCGATGGTGAGCTCGTTGCAGGCCCCGATCCACCACTGGTAGGTCATATAGACCACCCCGGCGTTGACCCGGTCGTTGTAGTTGGCCCGGGTGATCACCTTGCCACGGCGCGACGAGATCCAGACCAGCGCCTGATCCTTCACCCCGAGCTTTTTGGCATCGCTCGGGTGGATCTGCACATAGCCCGGCTCATCGGCCAGGGTCTGCAGCGCCGAGCAGTTGCCGGTCATGGAGCGGCAGGAGTAGTGCCCTACCTCCCGCACGGTGGAGAGCACCAGCGGGTACTCGGCACAGGGCTGCTCCAGCGGCGGCCGCCACTCGGAGGCAATCAGCTGACCCTTGCCGCTTGGGGTGGTGAACACGTTCCCCTCGAACAGAGTGCTGGTGCCCGGGTGATCCTCGGTCGGGCAAGGCCACTGCACACTCTTGAGATCGGCCATCTTGTCGTAGCTGACCCCGGCATAGAGCGGGCAGAGCGCACGCATCTCGTCCCAGATCTCTTCGGTGTTGTGGTACTCCATGGGATACCCCATGGCGGTCGCCATCAACGAGAAGATGGCCCAGTCCGGTTTGACGTTCTCGGGGGGCGTCACCGCCTTGTAGAAGCGCTGGAAGCCGCGATCCGCCGAGCTGTAGACCCCTTCATGCTCGCCCCAACTGGTGGCGGGCAGAATGACGTCGGCCATCTCGGCGGTCTGGGTCATGAAGATATCCTGCACGATCACCAGCTCCATCCCCGCCAGAGTGCGGCGGAACTGACCCAAGTCAGCCTCGGTCTGAGCCGGATCTTCACCGAAGATGTAGAAGGCCTTGCACTTGCCCTCCTCCACCTTGTGACCAAGCTCGGTCAGGCGATAGCCGGGCTTTTGGGAGAGCGACTCCACGCCCCACGCCTTGGCGAACTTGGCGCTGATCTCGGGATCGGCCACCGACTGATAACCCGGGAACTGGTGCGGCAGCATCCCCATGTCACAGGTGCCCTGCACGTTGTTCTGACCGCGCACCGGCCCGCAACCGGTGCCGCGGCGACCAAAGTTGCCGGTCAGCAGCGCCAGACCCGCCAGCCCCTTGACCACGTCCACCGCCTGACCGTACTGGGTCACCCCCATGCCCCACAGGATCATGGACGCAGGCGACTCGGCATAGGTGCGAATGGCGGCGCGGATATCGGCGGCTTTCAGGCCAGTGATCCCCTCCACATATTCCGGGGTGTACTTGGCCACCGTCGCCTTGAAGGTCTCAAACCCTTCGGTGTAGTTGGCGACAAAGGCCTTGTTATAGAGACCTTCATTGATCAACACGTTGGCGAAGGCGTTAACCAGCGCCATATTGGAACCGTTTTTGAGCGGCAGCCACTGATCGGCGATACGGGCGGTCTCCACCATGCGGGGATCACACACAATCACTTTGGCCCCGTTTGCCTTCGCCTTGAGGATATGGCGAGCGACAATGGGGTGAGAGTCAGCAGCGTTGTAACCAAATACCAGCAGGCACTTGGTCTCTTGAATTTCGGGAATGGCGTTGCTCATGGCGCCGTTACCTACAGTTGTCTCCAGACCGGAGACTGAGGGTGCGTGTCACACCCTCGCGCAGTGGTCGACGTTGTTCGTCCCAATCACCGCACGGGCAAATTTCTGCATCACATAGTTGGCTTCATTGCCGGGGCCACGGGCAGAGCCGGTGGTCATGATGGCGTCCGGGCCATATTTCGCCTTGATGGCAGCCAGACGGCTGCTGGCAAACTCGATGGCTTCGTCCCAGGAGACTGCCTCGAACTTGCCACCGCGCTCGCGGCGGATCATCGGGCTCTTGAGACGGGGGGTCAGCAGGTTGGTGTCGTTCAAAAAATCCCAACCGTAATAGCCCTTGAGGCAGAGCTGCCCCTCGTTGGTACGGCCGTTGGCGCCTTCGGCCCCCACCACCTTGTCGTTTTCAACCAGCAGGTTGATTTTGCAACCGGTGCCGCAATAGGGGCACACGGTAATGACTTTTTTCATGACTCACACTCTTGTTTGTTAACGAAAAACGGCTCGGCAAGCCCGCTCACACCCGCGCCGGCATCGCCAGCAGTGCCTCGGCACTGGCCAGCTGCTTCTGCCGGTTCAGGGTTTCAAGATGCTCCGGCGTGACCAGCCGCAGCGCCTGGGTCGGACACACCTCGACACAGGCCGGGCCCGCCTCGCGGTGACGGCAGAGATCGCACTTGAGCGCCTGCGCCTTGGTCTGCGGACGCTTGAAGAGCGAATCGGCAGCGGGGGGCACCTCTTTGAGCACCACCGCCATGGCGCCGTAAGGACAGGCCACCACGCAGGACTTGCAGCCGATGCAGCGCTCCTGCAACACCTTGACGCAACCATCCTCGCTGACGATGGCATTGTTCGGGCAGGCCATGGCGCACGGCTTGTCTTCACACTGGCGGCAGAGCACCGGCGTGGTCACCTTGCTGCCCACGATCACCTTCAGGCGCGGCTGAAAGTAGCTGTCCTTGGAGACCAGATGTCCATCCTCGATGGCAAGATGCAGGCCGCCCTCCCGCTCAAGGGTCCCGCTGCAAGACCCTGACTGGTGTGAAACGGCGCAGGCCACCTCACAGGTACGACACCCAATACAGAGACTGGGATCTGCAATCACGAAGCTGTTCATAGAGAGGGATCCTAAATGGTTCGTTACACCGGGCCGCCCGCCGACAGGCAAAGAGGCGGCCAGCCCCCCACAAAGCATTTATCAGACCAAAACGGGCAAATGGCGCGACAAAAAATTACAAGCAACTGAAAATAAAGGAGTAATCAGAAATGAATACGTGCGACTTGCCGCCCCTGACGAGGGTGACGACGGGCTGGGAAGTGTGATCGACACGACAAAAGTGACGAGCTCGACACCGGCTGACAAAGGCTATAACCCTGCCCTTTCAGCTCAAGCGAACAAACAACAACCAATCAATGACTAATTTATTGATCTCGGACAGATTATGCGCCGATTGCCCTTTTTACCCCCTACCCGATTGGATAGCATGCTTCAGTTGGCAACCAACTCCAGTGGGGTCGTTTCCATGCAGATAAGCAATTCAACACTACAGGTAAAAAGCAGCAGACTAGGGGCTGAAACTTAGGGGCGGTAGCGAGCACGAGCAAAAGTGAACAACTATTTTTATATTAAATTTCAAGCCATACTCATCAAATTTTGTCTGTTTAATAGCTAAGTAAAAAACACATCCACATATTCATTTGATAAGTATTGATATCTTTATTGTATCTACATACAAATTTAGGAATATAGCTTTGTATACATTCAAAAATACAGAAATAAACAATAAAAGAGCATCTGATTTTGAAACAAAAGCTATGCTTTACTTACTAGGAATGCGTGACGACAGTAAAGAGATAGATCTAATTACTGTGGACTGTTTTAATGATGTGACAGGTATAAGTGAAGATTTTTCAAAGCTTTGGGATGTACAAAGTAAAAATCATGGTAGTTTACCTCCATCGAAAATTGGAGAAAGTCTTTCCACACTTTATGACAACTACATATCTTCTATTTCATTTTTCGAATATATACTATTTATTCCCAAGCTAAATCGTAATTACCTAAAAAATGAAGCATTACATATCTATGACTATAGTAATATCAATGATAAACAAAAAAAAGGCATCGAAAGAAAACTAAAGGAAAAAATAAATAGAAATACATCTGGAGATGAACCGCCCTTGTTTAGAGACTTTTTATCAAAAGTACTCTTTGTTGAAGACAACAAGAAAAACAGCACTTATATCAAGAGGTTATCTCAATTTAAGAGTAAAAGCGCTGTTTCAGAAAATATATACAACCGAATTTTCAATGAAATTCGTGATGCACAAACGGCTCTAAAAAACTCATATATAGAAAATGAAGAAATTTGTCATCCGTCGGAAGTACTAAAGTTTAGCAGACATATTACAAAATCTGAGATCAATACACTTTTAATAAGTAGACTGGTTGGCATCGATATTTTCTCATTTCCTGGCATACCGACATCCTTCTATCCTCATATAAAGCACATGGACGAAGAAGAAATACAAGATATATTACAGGAGTGTAATGAGAATTTAAGTAGAGCATTTTTTAATAAGAATGGGTGTAGAGAGTTTTGGCAGTTATCAGAACGAATTATAAAAATACTGCAGTTTGATTTAACAAAAAAAATACAAAGTGTACTTGATGAGTTGAATACAACAACAAAAATAAAAACACCATACTTAACTCAATATACTATTTTATACATGATTTCACTAATACAAACAGGTTTGAGAAATGCGAATAAAAAAGATAGCGTTTGGTAATAAATCAGAAGCTTTTGTAGAGGATAGATTTGTTGATGGTGTAAACATTATTTATAGCGATGATAATAATCGGGGCAAAACATTAGTCATGCAAGGATTAATGTTTTCCTTAGGATATGAGGCTATATTCCCAAGCTCATTTGACTATAAAAACTATTATTTTTATTCCGAAGTCATTATTGACAGCTCAACTTATCATTTTTTACGAAAGAAAAACTCGATTTCAATAAAGAACGATGACTCTATACAAATATTCAACTCTGTTGGTGAAGCTAGATATTTTTTAGATAGGTTTGTTTTTAAAATTCCCAGAGTTATTAAAGATAACAGATCAACTCTCGTAGACCTCAGCTTATTTTATGAACTTTTCTTTGTCGGCCAAGATAATCGCTCACCATCAGGACTAATTAGTAAAGGTCAATTCAATAAAATTGATTTTAAAAACATGGTCTACGACTTAGCTAATATAAAAAATAGTGATACCAACAATGAGGGAACCGCAGATGTAAAGAAAACTATAGCAACACTCCAAACCAAGCTTACTGAGATAAAGAAAAAGCTAGAACTTATAAAAGACAATCCTCGAATAGCAGAGATTGCATCCAAGTTATATGACTCAGAGGTTGTACAAACTAAAGTCAAGGCTATTAGTGAAATAAATATTTCTATTTCCAATCTCAAACGTAGCAGGCAACGAGAGATAAATAGAAAATCAAAGTTGGACAATTTAATTACTGAACTAACTTCATTAAACAGAGAATTAAACGTAGGGCGAATCCAGTGTGGTGAGTGCGGTAGTGACAAAATCATATATTCAAATAACGATATGATGTTTGAGGTAAGCAATGTTGATGTCAGGAATGAAATTTTAAAGTCAATACATAAAAACATTGACCTCAAATCTGAAATTATAGATGACATATCAAGAGAAATTAATTTCCTGCAAGACCGATTAGAAAAAGAACTCACTGAAACACCCCCAGACTTTAAACAAATAGTCCTATATCACGAACAGATCACCAATCAAAAAGACTACGATGACGAGGCTTTCGAGATTAAAAATGAGATTAAGCGTCTAAAAGATAGTCTTGTGTCATCAAACTTAGTCGACGATTCAATAAAAAAAGCTAAAAATGACTTTGATGCTGCACTTTTCACTGAGATGAATGATTTATATAAGAAAATCGACCCTAATGGAAATTTAATTTTCGATGATTTATTTACAACGAAAAATGCTACTTTCTCTGGTAGTGAGGGACAAGAGTTCTATTTCTGTAAGTTGGTCGCGTTAAGCAATGTATTAAATCATAGTTTTCCAATCGTTATTGATTCATTTAGAGAAGGTGAGTTGTCGACAACGAAAGAAAATAATATGCTTGCAATTTATAAAGAATTAGGAAAGCAAGTAATATTAACATCTACGTTAAAAAATGAAGAATATAAAAACAATAAGTATCACACTATGAATAATGTACACTCTATTGACTATAGTTACCACCAAGATTGTAAAATCCTCAGCCATAAAGAAATAAATAACTTCACGCGTCTTATCTCAAGCTTTAATGGATTGATTTTGTAAATACGTGAAAGTGCCATAGTCGTAGGGTGCAATAAGCGCAGCGCATAGCACCTCTTGCCTCTTTTAATACTTGGTGCAATTCACTTCGTTCATTGCAGCCTACGATTACATTTTAATGGAGTAAGATTTGATGAATATAAAAATCCATAATGAACATAAAGATGATATCTTCAATCTACTTGTTGATAACCTTAGACAATTTAACTTTGATAAAATGGGTGAGGAACGCTCCCAACCTTTAATTGTTGCCATTCATGATGATAATGACGAAGTTGTCGGTGGCATTGCCGGACGAACTATTTATCATCAACTCTTGATCGAAGTACTTTGGGTACACAATGACAAGAGAGGACAGGGGCTTGGCATTCAATTAATGGAGGTTGCTGAACGCGAGGCAAAAAAACGGGGATGTATTGCAGCTCAAGTCGACACCCTCTCATTTCAGGCACCCAAATTTTATGAAAAAATGGGATTTAAAATAGTCGGTAAAGTGAGCGGCGTTAAAAATAGTCCTGACCGCTACTTTTTATTGAAGCACTATCATGGAGAGTAATAATTACCGTAGGGTGCAATAAGCGCAGCGCATTGCACCTCTTGCCTCTTTTAATACTTGGTGCAATTCACTCCGTTCATTGCACCCTACATTTCCCCCTCCCAAATAAAGACTCCATTGCTACCCAGCGCCATCCCCTTTGCCATCCTGCCCGCAATTAATTAGTCACTATTTTATCGTCTGTTTTTCACTCAGTTCGGTAAAAAATAGTGGCCAAACCACTTCCCCAGATAAAACAAACGGTTGCCCGCAGAGCGCATGAATATTTCAATCAACGGCCAATTAATAACCTTACTCAAAAGGACGTTTTGATTATTTATACCTGAGCGTGAACCCGCAGAGTGTGTGTCATTATAAGCTTAACGACAGATGAACAGACTGTGTCCCATGAAACGCATCTTTATATCCGATTAGCTCCCTTCCCATCGCAATCCTTTGATTTCCCCCCGATGTTGCATCCACACATACCTGATGTGTTCGGGGCGATCTGCTGTGGCAAACGTGTAAACATCAAACTGACAAGATGAACTCATGAACTGTGATAAACAACAAGCCACTCCCGGCGTTATGCTGGCGGCGATTGGCGTAGTCTATGGCGATATCGGCACCAGCCCGCTCTATACCTTGCGCGAGTGCCTGTCAGGTCAATTCGGATTCGGCGTCGAGCCGGCCTCCATTCTCGGCTTTCTCTCGCTGATCTTCTGGCTGCTGATCCTGGTGGTGTCGGTCAAGTACCTCTCCTTTGTGATGCGGGCCGACAACGCCGGCGAGGGTGGCATTCTCACCCTGATGTCGCTGGCGACCCGCAACGCCTCCACCCGCTGGACACCGCTGCTGATCATCCTCGGCCTGATTGGCGGCAGCTTCTTCTATGGCGAAGTGGTGATCACTCCGGCGATGTCGGTGATGTCGGCCATCGAGGGTCTGAGCATTCTCACCCCCGCCCTCGACCCCTATATCGTCACCCTCTCGGTGCTGGTGCTGACCCTGCTGTTTGCCATCCAGAAACATGGCACCGCCATGGTGGGCAAGCTGTTTGCCCCCATCATGCTGATCTGGTTTATGACGCTGGCGGTGCTGGGGCTGCGCGGCATCATCCACAACCCCGAGGTACTGGGGGCGCTTAACCCCGTCTGGGCGGTGCGCTTCTTTATCCAGTACCAGACCACCTCCTTCTTTGCCCTCGGCGCCGTGGTGCTGGCCATCACAGGGGTGGAGGCGCTCTACGCGGATATGGGCCACTTTGGCAAGAATCCAATTCGCCTCGCCTGGTTTATCGTGGTGCTGCCCTCGCTGGTGCTCAACTACTTCGGGCAGGGGGCGCTGCTGCTAAGTAACCCCGCCGCCATTGCCAACCCCTTCTTCCTGCTCGCGCCGAAATGGGCGCTGGTGCCGCTGCTGCTGCTGGCAACCATGGCGACGGTGATCGCCTCGCAGGCGGTGATCTCCGGGGTCTTTTCGCTGACCCGGCAGGCAGTGCGGCTCGGTTATCTCTCCCCCATTCGCATCGTTCACACCTCCGAGCAGGAGTCCGGCCAGATCTATATTCCGGTCATCAACTGGATGCTCTATATCTCGGTGGTGATCGTCATCATGAGCTTCGAGCACTCCAGCAATCTGGCGGCGGCCTACGGCATCGCGGTGACCGGCACCATGGTGCTTACCTCCATCCTCTCCTGCTCGGTGGCCAAGAACAGCTGGCACTGGAACAAGTATCTGGTGGCCATCCTGTTTGCCGCGCTGCTCTGTATCGACGTGCCGCTGTTTGCCGCCAACCTCGCCAAGATCTTCTCCGGTGGCTGGCTGCCGCTCACCCTGGGCGCGGTGATGTTCACCGTGATGACCAGCTGGAAGAGCGAGCGTTTCCAGCTTATTCGCCGCCTTAACGAGCACGGCAACTCCCTTGAGCCGATGATCGCGTCACTGGAGAAATCCCCGCCGACCCGGGTGGCCGGTACTGCGGTCTATATGTCGCGGGTGGTCAATGTGATCCCCCATGCGCTGCTGCACAACCTCAAGCACAACAAGGTGCTGCACGAGCGGATCATCCTGCTCACCCTGCGGGTGGAGGATGTGCCCTACGTCCACAATGTGCGCCGGGTCTGCATCGAGCAGCTCTCCCCTACCTTCTGGCGGGTGGTGGCAAGCTACGGCTGGCGCGAGACCCCGAACGTGGAGGAGATCTTCCACCGCTGCAACGCCGAGGGGCTCAGCTGCCGGATGATGGAGACCTCGTTCTTTATGGCCCACGAGTCGCTCATCATGAAAGACCGCCCCTGGTATCTCTATCTGCGCGGCAAGCTCTTTATGCTGCTGCAGCGCAACGCCCTGCGGGCCCCGGATCAGTTCGAGATCCCGCCCAACCGGGTTATCGAGCTGGGATCCCAGGTGGATATCTGATGACGGGTTGATAGCCTCTTGATGGCATTTAAAACGTCAGCAAATGGAGAGGGAGGCATTGGCCTCCCTCTGTTGTTTCCGTTAACCCAGTTACCGGCCCCCTCATCCCCAGCCCTTCTCCCGCGAGGGGAGAAGGGGGCAAACCACCGTGGCCATATGCTGCAAACGGTGCAATTCACTGCGTTCTTTGCACCCTGCTTATTGCTGCGTTTTCCAAGGTGACGAACCCTCTTGGCGGCTTCGTCACAAGTGACGAACGTCACAGTTCGACAGCCACATCAGCGCGTTCATCCAACCATGCGAATATTTTTATTTATTTAAAAACAGCCACTTAAAACCAATTTCGCTGCAAAAACCAATCTGGCCCGTATCTTGCCAACCAGCCCCTACTTTCTCCGTTCGCGACACGACAAGGTAGGCTATGAACCGCTTCGTTATCGCTGACCCCAAGCTTTGTATCGGCTGTGGCACCTGTATGGCGGCCTGCAGCGAGGTACACAAGGCGCAAGGTTTGCAGCAAGCCCCCCGTTTAACCGTTATGCGACACGAGCAGGCGACCATGCCGGTTCAGTGCCGTCACTGTGACGATGCCCCCTGCATCAAGGTGTGCCCGGTCGAGGCAATTCGCCAGACCGGCGATTGCGTGCAACTCAACGAGTCGCTCTGCATCGGCTGCAATCTCTGCGCCGTGGCCTGTCCCTTTGGCGCCATCCAGAGCGGCGGCAGCCGTCCGGTGGCCGTGGCCACCAGTTACGACACCTATATCCCCTGCTCCATCCGCTCCAGCAACCCCTCCACCTCCGCTGGCCTGCGCTGCTTTGGCGAGGATCTGCTGAGCTGGGAGCCGGGGGTGCGCAGCATTGCGGTCAAGTGTGACCTGTGCGAGTTTCGCACCGATGGCCCGGCCTGTGTCGGAGCCTGCCCCTCCCAGGCACTGAAGCTGGTTAATGACGGCGACACCGAACGCGCCGCCCGTATCCGTCGCCAGCAAGCGGCCGACACCAACCCGCAAGGGGCCTCTGCCTTCTCGGCGCCTGCCACGGCGCTCCCTGCATCCGATTTATCCACCACAGAGGGAGTTCGTTGATGTTGTCCCCCCTTGTAATGGCTACGCTCCAGCTCTTTTTGCTGGGCGCTGCTGCCGGTTTGCTGTTGCAAAAGCTGCCCGCACTGGCCAACCGTCTCAATAGCGGCCTTGCCCTGCTGGGGTCGCTCGCGGGTCTGGTCGCCGCCATCCAGATCTTTGCTCAAGGCGCCCCCGTCGACGGCCAGCTCTGGCTGCTGGGCTCGGTGCACCTCGATATGCTCTCCGCGCTAATGCTGTTGGTGATTAGCACCGTCGGCGTCGCCGTCGCCCTCTACTCCTTTGCCTATATCCGCGAATATCAGGGCAAGGGGGATATGGCCATCGGCGCGCTGATGAACCTCTTCCTCTTTGCCATGGTGGGCATGGTGCTGGCCGACAACGCGCTCGGTTTCTTGCTCTGCTACGAGCTGGTGACCCTCACCACCTACTGGCTGGTCAAGACCAACCCGGAGGCCGCCAAACAGAGCCGTCTCTACCTGGTGATGAACCATATCGGCATGGCGCTGGTGCTGATCGCCTTCTGGCTGCTCTGCCGCGGAAGCGGTTCGCTGGAGTTCGCCGCGCTGCGCGAGCACCATCTGGCGGGCGGATTGGCCTCCCTGGTGTTTCTGCTCAGCTTCTGCGGCTTTGGCCTGCGCGCCGGTTTCGTGCCGCTACACGGCTGGCTGCCGGTGGCCGAGCCCGTTGCGCCGTCCCATATCTCGGCGCTGATGTCCGGCGTCATGGTGAAGCTGGGTCTCTTTGGCATCTTGCGGGTCAGCATCGATTTTCTCGGCGCCAGCCAGCTCTGGTGGGGCTATATGGTGCTGATCTTCGGCGCCAGCTCGGCAGTGCTCGGGGTGCTGTTTGCACTGGCCGAGCACGATCTCAAGCGGCTGCTCGCCTACCACACGGTGGAGAACATCGGCATCATCCTGATGGGGATGGGCATCGGCATGATCGGCATCGCCAACCAGCAACCGGCACTGGTGGTGCTGGGGCTGCTCGGTGCGCTCTATCACCTGCTCAACCACGCCATCTTCAAGAGCCTGCTCTTTATGGGCACCGGCTCGGTGATGTTCCGCCTGCACACCCGCGACATGGACAAGATGGGGGGGCTGGCCAAACTGATGCCCTGGACTGCGCTGGCGTTCCTCATCGGTGCAATGGCCATCTCGGCGCTGCCGCCGCTCAACGGCTTTGTCAGCGAGTGGTTTATCTACCAGTCGCTTCTTTCCATGACCAAGCTCGGCACCTCGGTCGTCGCGCCGCTCGCGGTAGTGATGCTGGCGGTGACCGGCGCCATGGCGGTGATGTGTTTCGTCAAGGTGTATGGCATCTGCTTCTGCGGCGCACCGCGCAGCGAGAAGGCGAGCCACGCCCGCGAAGTGCCGGGCGCCATGGTGGCAGGCACCCTGCTGCTGGCCGCGGTCTGTCTGGTGCTGGGTCTGGGCGCCCCCTGGATTGCCCCCCATATCGCCAGCTATGGCCAAGCCTTGGTAAGCGGCCAAATGAACGTGGCCACTGGTGCCACCCTGCTGCCACTCGATAGCAGCCAGGCGATCCTCTCCCCGCCCGTTATCGCCATCACCCTGCTGGGGCTGTTCCTCATCCCGTTGCTGGTACTGGCCATCTTCAAGGGCCCCAAGCTGGGTCGTCGTCACGCCGGCACCCCGTGGGCCTGTGGTTACGCCTATGAGGAGCGCATGAGCCTCACCTCCGGCGGTGTCACCCACACCTTGCGCCAACTCTGCGCGCCGCTCTATCGCAAGCAGCCGCAGCTCGATCTGGCCAGCGCCCTGCACGGGGTGAGCGATACCAGCGGGACGACCGGCTGGTTGCTGCACGGTGTTGTGCTGGCGCTCTTTATCCTGATGGCTGTAGGAGTCTGATATGCCTGTTCTTGAAATGCCGAGCTGGGGCATGGTTGCCCTCGCCCTGACCCAGGCCATCGCCATGCTGGCGCTGGCGCCGCTCGCCACCGGTTTCAACCGGGTGCTGCGGGCCAAGATGCACTCCCGTCAGGGGCCGGGCCTGCTGCAGGATTACCGGGATATCGCCAAGCTCCTGCGCCGTCAGGAGGTAACTCCCGAGCCTGCCGGCATCATTTTCAACCTGATGCCGGCGTTGCTCATCGCCGCCCTCTTGCTGGTGGGGATGGCGCTGCCGACCCTGACTCACGAGTCCCCCTTCCCCATCGCCGGGGATCTCATCACCGACATCTATCTGTTCGCCATCTTCCGCTTCTTCTTCTCCCTCTCGGGGCTCGACAGCGGCAGCATGTTTGCAGGGATCGGTGCCCGCCGCGAACTGACCCTCGGCATTCTGGTGGAGCCCATTCTGGTGCTCGCCTGCTTCATCATGGCGATGATGGTGGGCAGCTCGGATCTGGGCAACATCAGCAGCTATGTGGCGACCCAGCCACTGGCCGCGCCCATCGCCACCTTGCTGGCCGGTGCCGCCTGTGCCTTCGCGGTGTTTGTCGAGATGGGCAAGCTGCCTTTTGACTGCGCCGAAGCCGAGCAGGAGTTGCAGGAGGGGCCGCTCACCGAGTATTCCGGTGCGGGGCTGGCCTTGCTCAAGCTCTCCATCGGCCTCAAGCAACTGGTGGTGGTGCAGCTCTTTCTGGTGATTTTCCTGCCCTTCGGCAAGGCGGCCAACTGGAGTCTGCCTGCGCTCATCGGCGCGGCGCTAATCCTCGCCTGCAAGCTGCTGGTGGCCTTTTTGCTGGCTGGCATCATCGAAAACGCCATGGCCCGTACCCAGTTCGTGCGCACCCACAAGCTCACCCGCTTTGGGCTGGGGCTGGCTCTGCTGGCGCTGCTCGCCTATCTGGTCGGGATCTGAACCATGCCCGCCAGCACAGCAACTTTTTCCGATTTCATCATTTGTGAATGCTCATTCCCGAACATTAAAGTGAGAACTGCATGACCATCGCCATTTCGGATCGCATCGGCTGCGACTACATCCAGCAGGTGCGAGCCCAACTGCCCCACGCCATCGTCGACGAGGAGTGGCAAACCGCCGATCAGGCCACCATTACCGTCAAGCCCACCAGTCTGGTCGAGACGGCCAGCCTGATCTTCCATCAGCTGGGGGGCTGGCTTCCGCTCTCCTTTGCCAATGACGAGCGCAGCCTCAACGGCCACTTCGCCGTCTACCACGTCTTCTCCATGGAGGGCGACACCAAGTGCTGGATCACCGTCAAGGTGCTGGTGGATGCCGATACCCAGGAGTACCCCTCCATCACCCCGACCATTCCGGCAGCGGTGTGGGGCGAGCGGGAGATCCGCGACATGTACGGCCTGCGCGCCATTGGACTGCCGGACGAACGCCGTCTGGTACTGCCGGACGACTGGCCGGAGGATATCCACCCGCTACGCAAGGACGCCATGGATTATCGCCAGCGCCCTATGCCCACCACTGACACCGAGACCTACCCCTTCGTCAACGAGCTCGGCAGTGATGCCAACCGCATCGTGCCGGTCGGCCCGCTGCACATCACCTCGGATGAACCGGGCCACTTTCGTCTGTTCGTCGATGGAGAAGACATCATCGATGCCGACTACCGCCTCTTCTATGTCCATCGCGGCATGGAAAAACTGGCAGAAACCCGCATGGGCTACAACGAAGTGGCCTTCCTGACCGATCGGGTCTGCGGCATCTGCGGCTTTACCCACAGCGTCGCCTACACCACCTCGGTGGAGAACGCCATGGGTATTCCGGTGCCGGAGCGGGCCAAGATGATCCGCGCCGTGCTGCTGGAGGTGGAGCGCCTGCACAGCCATATCCTCAACATCGGCCTGTCGAGCCACTTCACCGGTTTCGACACCGGCTTTATGCAGTTCTTCCGGGTGCGGGAGAAATCCATGACCCTGGCCGAGCTGCTGACCGGCGCGCGCAAGACCTACGGTCTCAATCTGATTGGCGGGGTACGCCGCGACATCTTCAAGGAAGATCGCATCAAGGGTGCCCAGCTGGTACGGGAGCTGCGTGATGAGCTCAAACCCCTGGTGGCCATGCTGCTGGATACCGCCAACATCTCCTCCCGCCTCATCGGTATCGGCAAGCTCGAGCCGCAGATTGCCCGTGATTTCAGCTGCGTCGGACCCATGGTGCGGGCGAGTGGCTTCAAGCGCGACGTGCGCCGGGTCCACGACTTTGCCGGCTACCGCGAGCTGCCGATGGAGATCCAGACCAAGGCGGGTTGCGATGTGCAATCCCGGGTGCTGGTACGCATCCACGAGCTCTACGACTCCCTCGACATGATTGAGTTCGGTCTTGAGCACCTGCCGGAAGGGCCACTGCTCACCGAAGGCTTCACCTACCAGCCGGGCAAGTTTGCGCTGGGCTTTACCGAAGCGCCCCGCGGCGAGAACGTCCACTGGAGCATGACCGGGGACAACCAGAAACTGTTCCGCTGGCGCTGCCGCGCCGCCACCTACGCCAACTGGCCCGCCCTGCGCTACATGCTGCGCGGCAATACCGTGGCGGATGCACCGCTCATCATCGGCAGTCTGGATCCCTGCTACTCCTGTACCGACCGGGTCACCCTGGTCGACCCCAAGAAGGGCAAATCCACCGTGGTCTCCTACAAGGAGATCGAGCGCTACGGCATCGATCGCAAAAACTCTCCGCTGAAGTAAGGGGTCATCATGATCAAGCTGTTCAAGACCATCCTCAAGGCTGGCACCCCGACCGCCAAGTACCCCTTCGCCCCTTACGAGGTGAACCGGGATTTTCGCGGCAAACCCAAATATCAGGCGGATCAGTGCATCGCCTGCGCCGCCTGCACCAAGGCCTGCCCGGCCAATGCGCTGGTGATGGAAGTCGATATGGAGACCGGCGAACGGCGCTGGGAGATCTCCATGGCGCGCTGCATCTTCTGCGGCCGCTGCGAAGAGGTCTGCCCGACCCGCGCCATCGCCCTCTCCCCCGAGTTCGAGCTGGCGGTGACCAACAAGGCGGATCTCTATGAGGAGGCCCGCTTCGCGCTGGCCCCCTGCACCCTGTGCGGCACCTACTTTGCCCCGAGCAAGCTGGTGGCGCTGGTGGAGGACACCCTCAAGCAGGCAGGCACACCACTCACGACACCGGAGCGGCTGCACCACTGCCCCGACTGCAAACGAAAACAGAGCATGCTGAGCCAGCCTGACTCGGCCCTGATCACACCGATAGCCACACCGATGGCCGCACAAAAGGAGTGGATGTGATGAGCAAGATCAAAGGCATAGAACCGGTTGTCGGCCATGCCCATACCCGCGCCGTGCCGCTGGCACAGGATCCCGAGATCACCAAACTCAAGAAGACCCTGCTGAAAGACATTCGCCGCTCGGCCTATGTCTACCGGGTCGATTGCGGCGGCTGCAACGCCTGCGAGATCGAGATCTTCGCCACCATCACCCCGCTGTTTGATGCCGAGCGTTTCGGCATCAAGGTGGTCGCCTCCCCCCGCCACGCCGACATCCTGCTCTTTACCGGCGCAGTGACCCGGGCGATGCGGGTACCGGCCCTGCGCGCCTACGAGGCGGCGCCCGATCCCAAGATCTGCATCGCCTACGGCGCCTGCGGCTGTGACGGTGGCATCTTCCACGACCTCTACTGCGTCTGGGGCGGCACCGACAAGATCGTGCCGGTGGATGTCTATATCCCGGGCTGCCCTCCGACACCGGCGGCCACCATCTATGGCTTTGCCGTGGCGCTCGGTCTGCTTGAGCAGAAACTCAAAGCCACCAGCCACGAGGTGCAACCGGGTGAGCGGGTCGAGCTGCGCCACACCGGCATCCCCAACGAGATTCGGGTGATGATCGAACGCGAAGCGCGCCGCATGGCCGGTTATCGTCAGGGGCGGATCATCGCCGACGAATTCATGGCCCTGCTCGAAGGGGCGACCCAGCAGGATGTGGATCTGCGCATCCAGAGTTACCTCGATCAGCACGACGATCCGCGCCTCTCGGAGATCGTCAACAACCTCGCAAACGCCTGCCTCAACCGGGCGGGCGGCAAGGGAGAGGCGGTGCATGGCTGACGAGGTTTTTTTCTACCGCCTCTCGCGCAAGTTCGTCGACGAGCAGTTCGACGTGCCGGAAGAGGCCAGGGAGGTGATGTACTACAGCCTCGCCATCGGCCACCACCTCGGCATCGTCGATTGCCTGCGAGCAGACCTGGTCTGTTCGCTGACCGGTTATCGCGACTGGGTAGCCAAGCTGCCAGAGGGGAGTGAAGCGCGCCGCAAGATGGAGGGATTTCTCACCTTTGGCGAGGTCACCATCTATCGCGAGCACTGCCATATGCTGGCCTGCGCCTTCGACCGGCTGCGCAAAGCCGACAATGTGCTCGATGAGCAGGAGCTGGGCTGGACCAACACCTTTATGGATCAGCTCACCGCCCTCTATAACGATCCCCATATGTACCTGATGGTAAGGAGCCGCTGATGGGCTGCAATCTCGTGTTGACCGTGGGCAATGCCATGATGGGGGACGACGGTGCCGGCCCCTATCTCGCCGACAAGCTGCAGGCCGCCCCCCTGCCCGGCTGGATCCATATCGACGGCGGCATCGCGCCGGAAAATGTGGTCTACAAGGTGCGGGAGCTGCAACCGGAGCGGGTGGTGCTGGTGGATGCCGCCGAGATCGGCGAGAAGGCGGGTACCCTGCAGGTGATCCCCCCCGAGACCATCGCCGAGATGTTTATCTTCTCGACCCACAATATGCCGCTCAATTTCCTGATCGACGAGCTCAAGACCTTTGTCCCCGAGGTGATCTTTGTCGGGGTACAACCGGCCATCGTGGCGTTCTCCTTCCCGATGACCGAGATGGTGAGCGAGGCGATGGATTATCTTTATCTGCATCTTGATGCCGCCAAAGATACCAGTCTGTTAATAGACAAACTGGATCAGTGGAATATTGCCAACGCCAAGCGGTGATTATTTAGCGAGTTGTTAACGACCGTTATTGACTGACGCTTTTGGCTATGTGATCGAGGCCCGATGTTAAATTAAAAACATCGGGCTAATTGTGCTGAACTTGATATAAAACAAGGTTCTTTGATTTTTTCAAAAAATCGCTAACTCTCGCTTTTTTATGACAAAAAAGCGTTGCCAGTCACAGAAATTTGCCACAAAATGGCGACCGTTAAGGAAGTTGATGGGGTCTGGTGGCCTCCTCGGTCTTCAAAACCGATGTGAGCCGAGAAGGCTTTGGCAGGTTCGATTCCTGCCTCTTCCGCCAAATTTATCTATTGAACAAATACTCTCTCGCTGAGTTTATCTGCCCGAGTGTTATTTTCATCGCTTGTTCAATATGTTTGAAAGAATACCTTAAAAAAGGTGCTTGCCGCTTGCCAATATAATCCGGACTCAGGTTATCTCGCTGGCCAAAAAATAATTTATCAGCATCGATGCAGCATTAATTTATACCCGCTCATTGATGCATCCAATTTGCACTCATCCGCAAATCGCCAGCAGTGCCATAACCCGTCAGCTCGGCCTCTCTATCGGCAAACCGGTGCGCATCCCGAACCCACGCACTGCACTGGTAATCCCATGCCGAACTCGTCTCACGCGCCAGCCATCCCCCACCGCCAGCCCGCATCAGGTAAGGCTGCCGACGATTCACAGCCAGATTCTCAGCAACAGCCCGGCCAGCAACAAACGCGCCGTCTGCCGCAAGTGGAACAGCTGCTGCAGCAACCCTTTCTCGCCGGATTTATCGAGGCGCTGAGCCGCCCACTGGTGACTCAGGCGGTGCGCGACACCCTGAGCGAGCTGCGCCAGAGCGAAGATTTTCGCCAGCATGGCGTCGCCCCCGAGCAGATCGAGGCGCTGATTGCCAAACGCTGCCAACAGCAGTTGCGCCAGCGTCAAACCCGGGTGATCAACGCCACCGGCACCCTGGTGCATACCAATCTGGGGCGCTCACCATTAAGTCACGAGCTGTGGGACGAGGTGCGTGACCTCAACACCGGCTACAACAATCTGGAGCTGGATCTCGCCACTGGCAAGCGCGGCGGGCGCAAGGGGCTGATCGCCCCCCTGCTCCGTTGCCTCACCCAGGCCGAGGATTCGCTGGTGGTCAACAACAACGCCGCCTCGCTCTTTTTGCTGCTGCAGGAAGTGGCCAAGGGGCGCGAGGTGATCGTCTCCCGCGGCGAGCAGATCCAGATTGGTGGCGGCTTTCGCATTCCCGATATTCTGGCCCTCTCCGGCGCCAAACTGGTTGAGGTGGGCACTACCAATATCACTACCGCCAAAGATTACCTCGATGCCATCACCGATCAGACCGCGCTGGTGCTGATGGTGCACAGATCCAATTTCGCCATTCGCGGCTTTACCGAGTCCCCCGATATCGGCGAGGTGGCCCGCGCCCTGCCCGAACACGTGGTGCTGGCGGTGGATCAGGGCTCCGGCTTGACCACAGAAGAGTTTGCACCGGATGAAACCTCGGTGCGCCAGTACATCAAGGCGGGGGCGGATCTGGTCTGCTACTCAGGCGACAAGCTCTTGGGTGGCCCGCAAGCGGGCATCATCAGCGGCCGTAGCGACCTTATCAAGCGACTGGAAAAACACCCTATGATGCGCACCTTCCGCCCGAGCCGCATCGTCTACTCCCTGCTCGAACGCCTGCTCATCCACAAGCTCAACAAATCTCCCATCGGCGAAGGCATCGCCCAGCGCACCTTGAGCAACCCGGCCGCCATGCAGGCGAGAGCCTCCCGGCTGATGGCCGCCCTGCCCGGCTGCTTTGTGCCGGTCCCCGCCCAGCTGGTGGTGGGCGGCGGCACCTTGCCGGACGAGTTCTATCCGGCCCCTGCGCTCGAATGCACCGACCCGCGTCCGGCCCAGCAGTTGCTCGATGAGCTGCGCGAACTGCCGGTGCCGGTCATCGCCACCGTGCGCCAGCAGAAGGTGCTGCTCAATATGGCCACTCTGCTGCCGACCGAGATGGAGCTGCTGATCGCCCAACTCAGGGAATTGCTGCTGCCCACCCCGTTCAATGCAACAAATGCGACCGAGGAGCCCTGATCCCATGATCCCCTATCGCGCCGTTATCGGCCTTGCCGGCCACGTGGATCACGGCAAGACCCTGCTGATCAAGGCCATCACCGGCATCACCACCGCCCGTGCCCATGAGCAGGCCATCGGCATGACCCAGGATCTCGGCTTTGCCCACTTCGACGACGGTCAGGGCAACACCATAGGCGTCATCGACGTGCCCGGCCACGAGCGCTATATCCGCAATATGGTGGCGGGGCTCTGGAGTCTGGATCTAGTGCTGCTGGTCATCGCCGCCGACGAGGGGTGGATGCCGATGACCGGCGATCACCTGCGCCTGCTCAAGGCGATGGGGGTGCCACGCATCTTGGTCTGCATCAACAAGTGCGATCTGGTCTCCCCTGACGAGCTTTTGCTGTTGGAAGAGAGTCTGCTGGAGCGGGTGATGGACGAGAGCGGCATGGTGCCCGATATCGTCAGCGTCAGCGCCAAGACCGGCGCTAATATGGCTGCCCTGCACACCGCCATCGTGCGCCAGCTTGCCGATCTGCCAGCCTCACAAGCGGCTCGCGAACAGGGTGCCCCGCGACTGTATGTAGACCGGGTCTTTACCGCCAACGGCACCGGCACAGTGCTTACCGGCACCTTGCAGCAGGGCAGCCTCAAGGTGGGGGACAAGCTGCGCCTCTACCCCGCCGATCGGGAGGTGCAGGTGCGCTCCCTGCAGGCCTATCACCAGAGCGTCGACGAGATCGGCGCCGTCTGCCGGGTGGCGGTGGGCCTGAAAAAAGTGCCTCACAAGGAGGTGGCCCGCGGCCACTGCCTTACCAGCACCGCCGGTCAGTGCGAGGCGGCAACCCACCTTATCGTGCGGCTCAACGCCGAGAGCCTGAGCGGCAAGGCGTTACGCACGCAGGAAGTGGAAGTAGCCCTCGGCAGCTGGCATGGCCGTGCGCGCTTTGTACCAATAAAAGAGACCCGGCTGGCGCGGCTGATCTTTACCAGCCCCATCCCCTGCTTCTTTGGCCAGCCGCTTGCCATCATTCGTCACGGAAGCAGCGAACTGCTGCACGGCGCCCGCATCGTCTGGTGCGGCGACATCCATCCCGCCAGACGCAAGGCGCTGCACACCCTGCTGGGCGAGCTACCTGATGACTTGGAGCACTACAACCCGGCCACCCTGCAACTGGGGCTCAATGGCTATGTGCTGGCCAGCCGCTTTGACCAGCAGCCAGAGCAGATCCCCCCCCTCGGTGAGTGGCTGCTGGATAACTGCTGGCTGGCCCAAAGCCGCGACCAGCTGCTCGCCACGCTGGCCAGCGAACCGCTCAGCGCCGCCGAGCTGGCAACCCGCTTTGGCATCGCCCTGCCGGTCATTCAGGCCCTGCTCCAGCAGCTCAAGAGCGAGCAGCTTGTTCGCCTGCACCATGACAAGTGGCAGCAGGGCAGCGGCGAGTCGGAAGATGATTTGGGGGAAGAGGCGCAGCTGGTGCTCAAGGTGGTGCGAGATCAAGGCAAGGAGGGGTACGAGCCCGGTAAACTGGGCCCCGGCGGCGTGGAGCTGGACCCCTTTATCACCCGCAAGCTGCCCGCGGCCCTGCAGCAGGGCCTGCTACAAAAAGGCGCGTTGCAAAAGCAGCTGCGCAATCTGGCGCGACTCAAGTATCTGGTGCAGCTCGATGGCCCCATCTACTACGACGCCGCCCTTTACAACCAGATGGTCACCGCCGTGCTGGCGGGCCAGCAGGTGGGAGATCTGATCGACATGGCATCCCTCAAGGAGATCACCGGTTTGTCGCGCAAATACGCCATTCCGTTCTGCCTGCGCATGGAGATGGATGGCTGGGTGCGGCGCGAGGAGAACGAGCGCCGGGTGCTGCGTTTGCCGCAGACTCAAGATGAGATGGAGCCTGCATGAGCGCCACCATCGCCCCCGCTATCTCTCCCAATCCTGTGGCCAACCGGCTACGCCGCGAATTTCATATCGACGGGATCGTGCAGGGGGTCGGCTTTCGCCCCTTCGTCTATGGACTGGCACTGCGCCACGGCCTTGCCGGCTATGTGTTGAACGATGCCAACGGCGTCACCATCGGCGCCGAAGGATCGCCTGAGCAGCTCACAGCCTTTGCCCGCGAACTGCGGGAACTGGCGCCGCCGCTTAGCCGCATCGATCACTTCAGCGAGCGGGACCTTCCCCAAGAAGATAATCCCGATTACAACGACGCCTTTCATATCAAGGCAAGCCAGCAGCAGAGCGCGGCCACGGTCGCCATCTCACCGGATCAGGGGATGTGCGAGGCGTGCGCCCGGGATGTGGCCAACCCCAACGATCGCCACCACAACTACCCCTTTACCAACTGCACCCACTGCGGCCCGCGCTACACCATCATCCGCCGCCTCCCCTACGACCGCCCCCATACCGCCATGGCGGGCTTTGCCATGTGCCCGCGCTGCGCGGCGGCCTATGAAAACCCGCTGGATAGACGCTACCACGCCCAGCCGGTGAGCTGCCCCGAGTGCGGGCCCCATCTCAGCTGGCGCTCCGGCCGCGGCGATGCGCTGGCCGAGCGCGAGGATGCCCTGCAAGCAGCTGCCCGCGCCCTGCAAGCAGGCAAGCTTATCGCGGTCAAGGGAATGGGGGGTTATCACCTGATATGTGATGCCCGCAATGAACAGAGTGTTACCAGATTGCGAACGCTCAAGCGGCGCGCGCGCAAGCCACTGGCGGTGATGATGGGCTCCCTGGCCGAGGCCAAATTGCATGTCACCGGCAGCGAAGACGAGTGGAAGCTGCTCGCCTCTCAGGCCAGACCCATCACCTTGCTGCGCAAGCGCAAAAGCGATGATCGGCTCTCAGAATCACTACTGACAACCGCGCCGCTGGCCGAGGGGATCGCCCCCGGCATCCCCTACCTTGGGATCATGCTCCCCTATACCCCGCTCCATCAACTGCTGCTGGATGCCTGCGCCATGCCGTTGGTGGCCACCAGTGCCAATGGTCGCGGCAGCCCAATCCTTATCGAGTGCGAAGAGGTGGTCAGGGAACTCGGCCGCGAGATTGACGGCATTCTGGATCACAACCGTCCCATCCTGCACCCGTGCGACGACAGTCTGGTGCAGTGGACAGGCGGACGACGCCAAACTTTACGCCTCGCCCGGGGCTATGCCCCCTGCACCCCCAGCCTGAAACAGGCGGTCAAGGTGCCGCTGCTGGCGGTCGGGGCGCAACAGAAGAACCAGCTGGCGCTCGCCTTCGGTCGCCAGCGCATCTACAGCCCCTATATCGGCGATCTGCACAGCCTGCCGATGCAGGAGCACTTCGAGCAGACCCTGGCGACCTTTCGCGATCTCTACGATCTCAAACCCGAACTGCTGGTCTCGGATCGCCACCCGGGCTACCTCAGCCACCAGTGGGCCAAAAGCTATTGCCAGGATCAGGATGCAACCCACCTCGAGGTGCAGCACCATCACGCCCACCTGCTGGGGGTGATGGCCGAGCACGACATCACGGGCCCGGTGCTGGGTGTTGCCTTCGATGGCACCGGCCTTGGGGATGACGGTACCCTCTGGGGTGGCGAGCTGCTGCTGGCCGATGTGAAGGGCTTCGAGCGCGTTGCCCATCTCAGGCCGTTCAAGCTGATCGGCGGTGAGGCGGCCATCCGTGAGCCGGTACGCCAGCTGCTGGGGCTGCTGTTTGAATCGCATAGCCCTGAGCAGATCAGCGCCCTCGATATTCCGTTGATCAAGCAACTGCCCCTTGAGCGGATCAGCAACCTGCACCAGCTCTGGCATCTCGGTCGCAACGCCCCTTACACCTGCTCCATCGGTCGGCTGTTCGATGCGGTGGCGGCGCTCTTGGGGGTGATCGACACCCCCGATTACGAGGGCGAAGCCGGGCTCCTGCTGGAGGCAGCAGCCTTGCAGCTGGCCCCCGATGAACAGCCCTTCCCCCTCGCCTTTGATCTCAGCCAATCAGCGGAAGGGCCGCTGCAGATCGAGTGGGCCGAGCTCATCCATACCCTTGTCAGCGAGCGGCGCCAAGGCACCTCCACCGCCAGCCTGGCCGCCGGTTTTATCCGCGCCATCAGCAATCTGGTGGTTGCCCTTGCCGAACACTTCCCCGGCTATCCGGTGGCGCTGGGGGGCGGCGTCTTTCAAAACCGGGTGCTGATGGACCAGCTGGTGCCCGCTCTCGAAGCAGCCGGTCGGCAGGTATTGACCAGCGAAACCCTGCCGCTCAATGACGGTGGCATCGCCGCCGGTCAGCTCTGGTTTGCCATCCACCATCTTGCCACGCATCAGCCTGTCACAACCGGTTGTGCCACCTTGTCGGAGTCCTGAAATCCATGTGTCTATCCATCCCCTCTCAGGTGGTGCAGCTGCACCCCGAAGATAACTGCGTCACCGTCGATACCCTGGGGGTGCAGCGGCGCGTCAGCTGCATGCTGCTCGAGGAGCCCCTCCAGGTGGGCGACTATGTGCTGCTCCATATCGGCTTTGTGATGAGCAAGATTGACGAAGAGGAGGCGCAGGCCAGCCTCGAGAGCTTCCGCCAGATGGTGGCCCTGATGCCCAAACAGGATATCTTGCCATGCTGACCTTGAATGACCTGTTCCAGGGCTTTCGCCAGCCCGAGGTGATCCGCGCCCTCGCCGCCCAGATCACCGAACTCGCCAAAGATCTGCCCGAGCCGCTGCGGGTGATGGAGGTGTGCGGCGGCCATACCCACACCATCATGAAGTACGGCCTGCACCAGCTGCTGCCGGCCAGCATCGAGTTCGTTCACGGCCCCGGCTGCCCGGTCTGCATCATGCCCAAAGAGCGCATCGATCAGGCCATCGAGCTGGCGAGTCAACCGAATGTCATTCTGGTCACCCTGGGAGACATGATCCGGGTGCCGGGCTCCAAGGGCACGCTGGCACAGCAGCGGGCCAAGGGGAGCGATATCCGCCCGGTCTATGACCCCCTAGACGCCCTGCGTATCGCCAAAGAGAATCCGGAGAAAACCGTGGTCTTCTTCGCCATCGGTTTCGAGACCTCCACCCCGATGACAGCGGCGCTACTTGCTGCCGCTGAAGAGCAAGAGGTCGAGAATCTGCTGTTTCATATCAACCATGTGCTGGTGCCCCCTGCCATTCATGCGGTGATGGCCGACGGCGTTGCCAAGGTGAACGCCTTTATCGGCCCCTCCCACGTCAGCGTCATCACCGGCGCCGATATCTACCTGCCCATCGTCGATCGTTATCAGGTACCGGTGGTGGTGAGTGGCTTCGAACCGGTGGATGTGATGGAGGCGCTCTTGATGATGGTGCGCCAGAAGGTGGAGGGTCGCTATGCGCTGGAGGTGCAGTACAGCCGCGCCGTCACCGCCAGCGGCAATAAAGCCGCCCAGCGGCTGGTCGAGCGCTTTTTCGAGACCCGCGAGCACTTTCGCTGGCGAGGTCTGGGGGATATCAACGCCTCCGCCCTGCGCCTGCGCGATGCCTTTGCCAAGCGCGATGCGGAGCGTCACTTTGCCCTTAATCAGACTCCCATCGATGACCACAAGGCGTGCCAGTGCGCCGATATCTTGCGCGGCCTGGCCAAGCCAAACCAGTGCAAAGTCTTTGGCCGGGGCTGCACCCCGACCCAGCCCATGGGCAGCTGCATGGTCAGCTCCGAAGGGGCCTGCAATGCCTACTACCGATATATGGGGATCCAATGAGAGAAATTCAGTTAAGCCACGGCGGCGGCGGCGTCGAGATGAATCAGCTGATCAACCAGCTCTTCTTTCGCCACTTTGGCAACGAGATCCTGCTGCGCGGTGAAGATGCCGCCCTGCTGCCGGTGAGCGGCCCCGTTGCCTTCACCACCGACAGCTTTACCGTCTCGCCGCTCTTCTTTGAGGGGGGGGATATCGGCAAGCTGGCCATCGCCGGCACGGTCAACGATCTGGCCATGATGGGGGCCAAACCCGAGTATCTGAGCGCAAGCTTTATCATCGAGGAGGGCTTCCCCTACGCCGATCTGGCCCGCATCGTCGAGTCGATGGCTGCGGAGCTTGCCAAGAGCGGTGCCCGCATCGTCTGCGGCGACACCAAGGTGGTGCCCAAGGGGGCGGCCGACAAGATCTTTATCAACACCAGCGGGGTCGGCACTTTCCCTATGCCTCAGCAGAGCCGGGGCATATCGGTGCGAAACCTCAAGGCCGGTGACGCCATTCTGGTGTCGCGGGATATCGGCAGCCACGGCGCCTGCATCCTGATGGCCCGTGACGCCCTGCAACTGGGCTCCGATCTCAAGAGCGACTGCACCACCCTCTGGCCGCAGGTAGAAGCACTGCTAAAAGCGGGGATTACCCCTCACGCCCTGCGCGACGCCACCCGCGGTGGCCTTGCCGCCGTGCTCAACGAGTGGAGCAGCGCCTCCGGTGTTGCCATCGAACTGGAGGAGTCCGCCATTCCGGTGTGCGATCCGGTGCGCGGCCTGTGCGAACTCTACGGCTTCGAGCCCCATGATCTCGCCAACGAGGGAACCATGGTGCTGGCCCTGCCAGCCGAACAGGCGCAGGACGCGCTGGGCATCCTGCAGCAGTTCAACCCCACCGCCAGCCAGATCGGCGTGGTGCAGGCAAGCGATCGCCACAAGGTGATCCTCAACAACCCCTGGGGCAGTCGCCGTTATCTGGAGCTGCCGCAGGGGGAACTGCTGCCGCGGATCTGTTGATCGGCCATGTCATTCACTCAATTTCAGGGAAGAGTCACTGCTCCTCCCCATATCGGTTAAGGAGCCACCATGCACGAAATGTCTCTGGCCATGGCCGCCATTGATCTAGCGGCTGAACAGGCCACCCAGCGGGGCTTTACCAAGGTGACCGCCCTCTGGCTCGAGGTCGGCAGCTTCTCCTGCGTCGACCCGGGCACCATTGCCTTCTGTTTCGAGGCTGCCGCCAAGGGCACCGCCGTCGAAGGGGCCCAACTGCACTTTCAGCACCAGGCGGCAGAGGCCTGGTGTTACGACTGCAACCAGACGGTCACCCTCACCGAGCGCGGGCAGGCCTGTCCCGGGTGTGGCGGGTACAAATTACGAGTCGCGCAGGGTGATAGCCTGCGCATCACCGACATCGAGGTAAGTTGATATGTGTAGCGTATGCGGATGCGGCCAGGCGCGGATTGCCGGCCATGAGCACGATCATGAGCATCATCACGAACATGATCATAAGCACGACCATCATCATGCTCATGACGCCCATCACCATCATGATCACGAGCAGAGTGCGCCACGCACCCTGATCATTCACCACCACTATCACCATCAGGGAGATGTCCATCACCACTACCACGGGGTGCGGGCTCCCATAAGCCATGAGGGGCATGATCACCCCCATGAGCACCGCCATGATCACCCCCACGACCATCATCATGATCATGCCCACTCTCATGACCACGGCCATTCCCACGCGCATCCCCATGACCATGACCATGACCATGACCATGACCATGACCACCAGCAGGGTGATCTGCACTACGGCAAAGGGGAAGCGGGATTGTCGGTGCCCGGCATGGGGCAGCGTCAGCTGATCGCCATCGAGATGGATGTGCTGGCCAAGAACAATGCCTTGGCGGCCCATAACCGCGAACACTTCGACGAGGCGGCCCAGCTGGTGTTGAATCTGGTATCGAGCCCGGGTTCAGGCAAAACCACCTTGCTGTGCGAAACCCTGCGCCAGCTGGCCAACAAGCGCCCCTGCGCGGTAATCGAAGGGGATCAGCAGACCAGCGCCGATGCGGATCGCATTCGTGCTACTGGCGTCCCTGCCGTGCAGATCAACACCGGCAAGGGCTGCCATCTGGATGCCAAAATGGTCCACGACGCCTGCCACCAGCTGCCCGCCAATGAAGGGGGCATCCTCTTTATCGAGAACGTGGGCAATCTGGTCTGCCCCGCCAGCTTCGATCTCGGCGAGAAGTACAAGGTGGCGATCCTCTCCGTCACAGAGGGGGAAGAGAAGCCGCTGAAATACCCGGACATGTTTGCCGCCGCCCAGCTGATGGTGATCAACAAGATCGATCTGCTGCCCTACGTCAGCTTTGACGTGGCCCGCTGCATCGAGAACGCCAAACGGGTCAACCCCTATATTCAGGTGATCCAGGTCAGCGCCACCACAGGCGAAGGGATGGATGCCTGGCTCAACTGGCTGGCCAGTGCCTGAACCGGTTAAACGCCACTGATAGCGGTAGAAAACAAGAGAGGGAGGCTGATGCCTCCCTCTCTTTATCTGCGCACTTTGCCAACGGTTCTCTCTGTACAGAATGGCCAGCGTTTCATACTCGCATCCCCTCACCCTGGCCCTCTCCCCAGGGAGAGGGAACCGGTTTAGCATGCTGCAACTATACGACGCCCTCAAACTCCTCAGGGGGCGCTTCGAGCATAACAACCAGCCATATTTTCAAACCCCGAGATTTTCCAAAACCTAAACCCCGAGCCTGGCGAAATGGCACCGTCTGCCCCCTTCTCCCCTTGCGGGAGAAGGGCTGGGGATGAGGGGGAACTAACTATCAGGCCGCATTTTCAGCCAATACACCAGTCACGGGCTGCACCTCCCCAAAGCGCAGCACCCGATGGCAGATCTGGCGTAATAATGCCTGCTGGTGACTGAAGATCACCATGCCAAGCCCGCGCTGCTCGCATTCAACCATCAACTCCCGCCAGAGCTGACGCTGTATTTGCGGATCCAGCTGGGCGGTCACCTCGTCGGCAACCAGCAGACGAGTGCGAGGATCGAGGGCGCGCAACAGCGCGATGCGGGCCAGCTCGCCACCGGAGAGTTGACCGGGTTTACGACCAAGCCATTCAGGCTTGACCATAAAGCGGGCCAGCATGGCGTCATCGGGGCGCCATACATCCCAGAGCGCCTGCCCTGTGGTGCGATAGGGATTGAAGGTCAGTTCCGGATGCTGGGGCACCAGCTGGATGGGGTTATAACCTTTTACCTGTTCAGGTACTGGCTGCCCATCCAGCAGGATCTGCCCGCCAGCCCCAACCGGTTGCCAACCGGCCAATACCCGCCCCAGCGTGGTCTTACCATGGCCGCTGGGGGCAGAGATACCGAGCCGCTCCCCCGCTTTCACCGTCAGCGATAACCCCTGCCAGAGGGGGCGTTCCCCCTGGGCGATGGTGAGATTTCGTACTTCCAACATCAGGAGACCTCCGGCACAGAGAAGAGCGCATTGAACTCGGGCAGCGCCTGCCAGTGGGCGCGGAGCATCTCGCTCCCCTGCCCCTGGCGCAGATGGTGGCAGCTCAAGGTATCGCTCACCTGCCCCTGATGCAGCGCCACAATGCGATCGGCAAAGCGAGCCGCCAGCGCCAGATCGTGGGTCACCCAGAGGATACCGTTGCCCTGATTGGCCAATTCACGCAACTGGCCGAGCAGCAGACAGGCCAGCCCCTCGTCGAGCCAGGCGGTGATCTCGTCTGCCAGAATGTAGCGAGCACCGCCGAGCGCCGCAGTACAGGCCAGAATGCGCTTGGCCATGCCACCGGAGAGCTGGCGCGGATAGCGATCCAGAGTGGCAGCAGGCAGCTGGTAGCGCAGCAGCTGCTCGCCGAGCCGCTTGCGAGAACCGCTCTGGCCGCAGAGACGTGCCGCACGCCCCAGCTGGCGCTCCACCGTCAGCAATGGATTGAGGGCGCTTACTCCCTGTGGCACATAGCAGAGAGTGTGACCGCGCAGACGGGCGCGGCTGGCATCGCACAGAGGTGTGCCATCGAGGGAGATGCTGCCGCGCATGCGCAGATTGTCCGGCAGCAATGTCAGGGCGCTTTGCAGCAACAGGCTCTTGCCCTCGCCGCTCCCCCCCACCAGCGCCACTATCTCCCCCGGCGCCAGTTGCAGGCTGATATCGGTCAGCAAAGGCTGCCAGCTGCGCCGCCCCAGCCAGGAGTAGTGGACCGCCTCTATGGTCACCTGATCAAAACTCAGCATGGTTCACTCCTGTGCCACAACAGCTGTTGCAAGGCGCGGGTAGCCTGATCAAACAGCAGAACCAGCAGCAGCAACATCAGCCCCGGGAAGAGGGCCAGCCACCAACCGCCACCAGTCAGATAACGCAGGGCATCGGCCAGCAGCAGACCCAGCGAGGCCTCGTGGGCCGCCAGACCAAAGCCGAGAAAGCTCAAGGCCGCGCTGTGCAGTACCGCATGGGGAAACATCAGCAGGGTGCCGATAAACCACTGGGGCAACAGCCCCGGCAACAGGTGAGTACGCCAGCGACGCAGCGCCCCCATCCCCTGACAGCGGGCCAGCACCACATAGTCGCTGCAGGCGATCCGCCGCGCCTCGGCGCAGAGAATGAGCGCCAGCTTCGGCCAGTGGGTGAGTGCCACCGCCAGGATCACCCCGCGCATGCCGCCCCCCACGGTAAAGCAGATAAGGATCAAGAGCAGCATATGGGGCAGCGCCAGCATGGCGTCGATCACCATTCGCACCGCCGCATCACATCTGGGGTGAACGAGCGATACGCTGGCCGCCACCATGGCCAGCAACCCGCTGCAGAGCGCAGTGCTGATGCCAAGCTCCAGACTGGTGAGGGTGCCCTGAAAGGCGCGCAACCAGAGATCCCGCCCCATCTGATCGGTGCCGAACCAGTGGGTCAGCGAGGGAGGTTGCTGGCGCGCCAGCAGATCCATCGGCACATCCTGATGAGAGAGGCTCCAGCCGTAAGCAGCCAGCAGCGTCAATCCTAGCAGGGCAAAACCCAGCCGCAGTATGGAGGGTAACGGATTAAACAGCATGCTCACCCTCCCAGCCACGATTGATGCGCGCCAGCAGCAAACTGGCCACCGTATTGCCAATAAAGACCAGCAGGGTACAGAAGAGCACGATTCCCATCAGCAAGGGGATATCCCCCCGCAGCCCCGCATCCACGGTGGCCTGGCCGAGCCCCGGATAGGAGAAGACCTTCTCGGCCAAGAGCGAGCCGCCAATCAGCTCGCCAAGGGAGGCAAACTGCAGGCAGAGCGCCGGGGTCAGGGCGTGGCGCAGCACATGAAAACGCAGCATGGGCCAGCCGCCATCCCCCTGAGCGCGGGCGTAGCGGATAAAGTCGCTCTCCAGCACCTCGGCCACCCGCGCCCGGGTATGCAGGGCAATGTTGCCCAGTCCGAGCAGGGCGAGCGTGGTGACCGGCAGCAGCAGATGGCGCGCTCGCATAGCCCAATCTGCCTCATCGGCGGAGAGGCCCGGCGTCCAGGCGCAGCAGACTGGCAGTAGTGGCCAATGCACCGCAAACAGGGCGAGCAGCAACAGGCCGACCCAGAAGGTGGGCAGGGAGGCGAGCAGATAGGCAAAACGGCAAATCAGGCGATCGGGCCAACGATTGAGATAGCGACCGGCGCAGAGGCCAAGCAGAATGCCGAAAAAGCCGGAGAGCAGCCAGGCGCCCGCCAGCAGCAGGAAGGAGGCAGCAAAACGCTGGCCAATGACCTCACCCACAGGCGCGTTGTAGAGCATGGAGTAACCGAGATCCCCCTGCAGCACCTGGGTAAACCAGTGCCAGTAGCGCAGCCAGAGCGGTTGATCCAGCCCCCAGCGAGCGGCGATGCGGGCGTACTGTTCCGGCGGCACATGGAGCAGATCGTTGCCGATATAGGCCTTGATGGGGTCGATGGGGGAGTAACTCAGCAGCACAAAGGTGGCGACAGAGACCAGACAGAGCAGCCCTGCCAGACGCAGCAGGGCTTTTAGCAACAGATAACCTGAATGACTCAAGGGCGAACTTACCGGCACGTCCACCGCCAATCCTGCAGGTTGTTGAGCAGGGACCAGCTACCGTGGATTTCCGGCGCCCCCTTGCCAAGATCGATGCAGCGGTTGGCGAGATAGGTGTGCTGCACGTTGAGCAGCCAGGCCCAGGCGGCATCTCCCTGCACTCCGGCGCCGGTTTTGCCATCCCACTCCACCTGCTGCCAGAACGGCACGGCCGCCTGCCAGTTTGGGGCATCCAGCGCCTGCTTGAGGTGGCCATCCACCACAGCGTTGCTGTAGTAGCCCGGGTTGTAGAACTCTACACCACCGGAGCCGCTCTGGTAGTGGTGATAGAGCTCCATGGGATCCAGACTCCCCCACCCCATCAGTACCGGGTTGGCGTGCATTTCGCGCTCCACCTGCTCCCAACTGCCGGACTTGAGGCTCACCTCAAGGCCAATGGGTTTAAGCATGGCCCGCACCGCTTCCGCCAGATCCCGACGGGTGCTGTCGCCACTGGTGTACCAGAGGGTAAAGCCGGCGCGCAGCTTGCCCTTGTGGCGAATGCCGTCACTGCCCATCTTCCAACCCGCCTCGTCGAGCAGGGCATTGGCGTGGGCGACATCCCCATCCTTGAAGGCGGTGGCTTTGTTCAGCCAAGGCAAGCCTTCTACCGCGCTGTAGGCGGGGATGGCATGTCCTTCCAGCAGCTGGTCGGCCAGCAGCTTGCGGTCGATGGCGTAGTTGATGGCGCGGCGCACCGCCACATCCGAGGTCACGTCGTTGCCGATGGGATAACCCTTGGCATCTTTTTTACCAGCAGCAGGAATGGGGAAGACGATGCCGCGGTTCTCCACACTCGGCCGCACCCAGAGCTTGAGGGAAGAAGGCACGCTGGGCGCCAGCGACGGGGCAATGCGCACCACATCGAGCTGGCTACTCTGGGCAGCAGCATAGGCGCTCTCTTCATCGATAAAGACAAAGACCAGCCGCTTGAAGTCATTGCTGCCGCCGGCGTAAAAGGGGTTCGACTCCACCACCAGCTGTTGACCGGGCAGGAAGCTTACCAGCCGGTAAGGGCCGGCACCGACCGGTTTTTGGGCATAGGCTTTTGCGTCGTAATCCTGCTTCGACACTATCCCCAAGGATCCCAGCACGTTGACGAAGGTGCTCTGAGGGGCGCTAAGAGTGATGGCCACCTCGGTGGGCGAGAGCACCTTGGCCGAGACAAAGTTGCCCATGTCGATCTTGCCGCCACCCTTGGCGGCGCTGTTGTAGGTAAAGGCCACATCCTCGGCGGTGAGCGGCGCGCCGCTGGAGAATTTCAGGTCAGGCCTGAGGGTAATGAGCCACCCCTTGCCATCCTTGTTCGGGGTCACAGCCTGGGTAAGCACATTCTGCCAGCTGAGATCGGCGTTCTGCTTGAGCAGCGGGCTATGCAGCAGCAGGTAGCTGCCGTGGCTCCAGCCGAGCAGCGGGTCAAACCCTTCGGTGGGCTCACTGCCGATGGCGAGCTTGAGTTCGGCAGGCACAGGTTGGGCGGCGGCCAGCGCCGCGTGAGAAGCGGTGCCCAGCAGCAGGGTCAACAGGGCGGTAGCGCTGGATCTGGCGTAATGGCGAAGGGAATTGCGAGAAACAGTCATGGGGATCCTTCTTGTTTTGTACCACTCACGGATCATCACGCAAAAAAGAGGCGGAATGCGTGTCTGAACATGGGAGTGAGGGGCCAAAATGGCCCCCTATTCTAAACTTGATTTCGCGTGAAACCTAGCGACTATGCCGGTTGACCGCGCCGGGCACCGAATAGCCGTCTGCGGCCCAGATCCACGCCGCCAGCCCCTTGCTGCACCGGCAAGGAGAGCAGCATCTTGAGGGTGCTGCTCACCAGTGAGCGCCCCTTCACGGCACCGAGATGGGGATCGAGCGGCGACATCAGGGAGCAGGACAGCAGCTGACCACTTTCGGGCAATTCACCCACCATAAAGGTCATGTTGCCGCAGGGGAGCTGCAGGGCGAGTCGATCGCTGCTGCTGCGCACCGGCCAAAGCTGATCCGGCCCCGGCAGCACCACCACGCTCAGCATCCAGGGGGTGAGCACACAGCCGAGCCACTGACCTTCAAACAGCACGCACTCCGCAACGATTGGCATGGTGGCGTGATAGAAGGGCAGTCCTTGCATCTCTTCCCTGGCGATCCGCTCATACTGGGCCACCAGCAAGGGCGCGGGATTGGTGGCAAAACCGGCAAACTCCTGTGCCGTCTCCGGTACTCTCTCCAGCACTCTCTCAGCCTCGCTTAAATGGGACTGCGCCATAGGCCCTCCCGCGCTTGTTCAGCTTTCTCCTGCTCAGAGAGCGGGATGGCGGGGGCACCGACACTGGCCAGCAGGGTCAAAATCCGAACCGTCGCCTCCCCCATGGCCGCCGCCACCTCAGGGGTAAGGCCGATGCGCGGTTCGAGGGATTCAGGCTCTATGCCGATTAGAGTGAGCCGCTTGGGCGACTCCCCCGTCATATGCAGCGCCGAGAGCACGTCCGCCAGCCCCAGCTGGTGCGGGGAGATCTTGCGGCCAAACAGGGTCGGGATCTCCTCATCTTTCAGAGTCACTACGGTGCCCGGCGGATTACCGCTGCGCACCGCATCAACCAGAATGATGTGATCGCGACTGGCCATCGCTTCGAGCAACTCCATGCCGGCGGTACCGCCGTCGAGCAGCTCGATGCCGGGGGCGAAACGGTAGTTGCGCCCCAGCCCCTCAACGATGCGCACGCCGACGGCCTCGTCACTCAAGAGCAGGTTGCCCACGCCCAGGATCAAGGTGTTCATCACAGCACCTTCACCTGAGTCGTTTCACCATTTTGGGTATCCACCACATGCACAGCGCAGGACATGCAGGGGTCGAACGAGTGGATGGTACGCACCACCTCCAGCGGCTTGGCCGGATCGGCTACCGGGGTGCCTACCAGAGATTGCTCGTAGGGGCCGGGCTCGTCGTTGAAATTGCGCGGGCCCGAGTTCCAGGTCGATGGCACCACCGCCTGATAGTTCTCGATCTTGCCGCCCTTGATGACGACCCAGTGGGAAAGCATGCCGCGCGGCGCCTCTTCAAAGCCCACCCCGCGAAACTCCTTGTCCGCCGGGATCTCCGCCTTGATATAGGCGGTGGTATCCCCCTTGCCGATGTTGTCCACCAGCGCCTTCCACTGGTGCGCCAGGGTATCTTTGAGCACGCAGCAGCGCACCGCACGGCCGATGATGCGGCCCATGGTGGAGTGCAGCTGTTCAGTCTTGATGGCAGAGCCGGTGAGCGCCTTGTAGATGCCGTTCAGCTGATCGAAATGCGCCACCGTCTCCGGGTGTTTGGCGGCCAGCTTGACCAAGAGGTCTGCGAGCGGCCCCACCTCCACCACCTTGCCGTAGAAGGTGGGGGATTTGACCCAGGAGTATTTGCCATCATCCTGCCAGCCGGTGTAATTAGGCTCGGTCTTGCCCTCCCACGGCTTGAGGGGCTCGTCATCCTTGTACCAGGCGTGCTTGTTGCTCTCGGCGATGCCCTCCATCAGCCAGCCATCCTGATGGCTCTCGATGGGGCGATAACCCGCCAGATTGCCATTCTCGATATAGCCGCCCGGCATCAGGAAGCTACCACCGTTGGCGTCGGTGGGGAGCTCCGGCACGCTCAGGTAGTGCTTGGCCCCCTGCCCCAGACTCAGCCACTCGGGGTAGTGGGCAGCGATGATGGCGGCATCCACCTTGTAGACCTGCTCGATAAACTCGCCAAGCCGGTCGATAAAGCTCTTCACATAGAGCAGCCGCTCCAGGTTGAGCACGCTCGGTGCATCCAGATTGATGGGGTTGGCCACGCCGCCCACCGCCAGATTCTGGATGTGTGGGCTCTTGCCACCGAGGATGGCGACGATGCGGTTGGCATCGCGCTGGCACTCCAGCGCCTGCAGGTAGTGGGCCACGGCGATGAGGTTTACCTCCGGGCTCAGCTTCATCTCCTTGTGACCCCAGTAACCGTTGGCAAAGATGCCGAGCTGGCCGCTCGCCACCAGCGCGCGGATCTTGTCCTGCACCTTGGTCAGTTCATCGGCACTGTTGAGGGACCAGGTTGATACCCCCTTGAGCATGTCCGCCGCTTTTTGCGGATTGGCCTCAAGGGCCGCGGTGATGTCCACCCAGTCCAGCGCGGAGAGCTGGTAGAAGTGGACGATGTGATCGTGGATGTTGTGGGCCGCGATGATGAGGTTGCGGATAAACTGGGCGTTGACCGGCACCTTGGCGCCGATGGCGCTCTCCACCGCCCGCACCGAGGCGATGGCGTGGATGGAGGTACATACCCCGCAGATGCGCTGCACTATCATCCAGGCATCGCGCGGGTCGTTGCCCTTGACGATCTCCTCCATCCCGCGCCACATGGTGCCGGACGACCAGGCTTTGGTCACTTTTCCGCCTTCGATTTCGCAGTCGATACGCAGGTGCCCCTCAATGCGGGTGATGGGGTCTATGGTGATACGTTGGCTCATACGTTGGTTTTCCCTCGGGCCTGATAATCTTGGTGAACACGTTCAAGTGATGGCAGTACCGGCAGCAGCCGGATCAACAGCAAATAGGCACACACCTCGATGGCAACAAAGCCCAGAGAGATCAGCACCTCCTCCGCAGAGGGGAAGTAGTGGTAGCCATTGCCGGGGTTGAAGGCGAGCAGGGAGTAATCCAGCCGCCAGAGGGCGGCGCCCAGCAGCATGCTGAGGGCCCCCAGGAACAACATGCGCGAATCGCGGCGGCTCTTGTCCCAGTGGAACACCAGCAGCGGGAAGATCATCAGCGCAATCTCGCTCCAGAACATGATGGAGAAGCGATTGAACTCGGAGAGATACTCCGACTTGTCGTGGATGACGATCTCGGCAAAGCGCAGCGCCACAAACAGGATCAGGAAGATATCGATCACCTGGGTCAGCTTGTAGAAGAGCGACTTCTCGTTGGGGCCACGCCCCGCCAGTCCCGCCTGCACCAGAGAGCCCTCAAATACCACGATGGAGAAGCCCATGATAAATGCGGTCAGAAGCGAAAAGACCGGCAGCAACTCGTAGCTTTGCCAGAGCGGATGGATCTTCTCCCCCGCGACGATCATCAACGAGCCCATGGAGGATTGGTGCATGGTGGGCAGCAGAGCCCCCAGCGCCAGCACGAAGAACATGATCTTGTTGAGGCGAATGAGCGACGCCTTCCAGCCGAACTTCTCCAGCAGCACGGGCGCAAACTCCAGCGCCATCACCCCGATATAGATGGTCATGCAGACCGCCGTCTCGAACAGCACCGAGGAGGTGTTGAAGTGACCGGGCAGGTAGAAGTACGGCAGGTTCCAGTAACGGCCCACGTCGATGGTGATGGAAAGGCCGCCCAGCGAGTAGCCAAACAGGCTCGCCAACAGGGCTGGTCGCACCAGCGGGTGATACTCGCCCCGGTTGAACACATAGACAGCCCAGGCCAGCGCCCAGCCGCCACAGGCGAAACCGGTACCGATCAAGAGATCGAACGAGATCCAGAGCCCCCAGGGGTAGCCGCCATTCAGATCGGTGACAGAGCCCAGCCCGAAGACGAGGCGCTTCAAGATCAACATGCCGCACAGCACGGCAAAGGGGGCCAGCACCAGCACAGGCCAGCTGACCAGCTTGCCGCCGAGGGGATACGCCTTGTGGTTACTCATGATCCTTGCCTCCCTTTGTGGTGCCCTGATCCTTGATCTGCGCACGCCCCTGATCATGGCCATCATCGTGATGATGATCGTGACCATTCTTGGTGTTGCGGCGAATGAGCACCGAAAGGCCGGTCAGCACCACCATGGGCAGCACCATCCCCTTGTAGAGGGTGTGCTGGATATGCTCGGAGCGGGCACCGGAGGAGAGCTCCGGCAAGTCGGGCATGTCGAGCCTGGTATAGGGCACCCCGGCCAGCACCAGCACCTGGGTGCCGCCCCCCTCCTTCTCGCCATAGACGTAAGGCTGGTAGTTGGGCACTTCGTGCAGGTAAGGGTCGTTGGCAGAGAGGGTCTGGCGCGGATAGGCGTACTCGCTGCCCGGCTTTGCCAGCAGGCGGCGCTTGGCCTCGGCCATCAGCTCCTCGCGGGTGCCGAAGATCACGGCGCCGGTGGGGCACACCTCGACACACCCAGGCAACTTGCCCTGATCGATCCGCTCAAGCCCCTTCTGGTTGCAGAGCTCGCACTTGTGGATCGCCCCCAGCGGATTGTCGTAGTCATATTTGGGCACATCGAACGGGCAGCCCACCATACAGTAGCGACAGCCGGTGCAGACGCTCGGGTCGTAGTGAACGATGCCGGTCTTGGGATCTTTTTTAAGAGCCTGCACCGGGCAGACAGAGACGCAGTTGGGATCGACACAGTGCATGCACTGCTTCTTGATGTAGGCATAGCCATCCACCAGCTGATCCTTGTGCTCGCCAGTGCCGCTCTTCCACACCTGAATGATGTTGTTGGTGTAGGGGGTCAGCTTGTCGTTGTTGGACCAGGTTTGCGCCCCGGCTGGATTGGCCGGATTGCCGTTAAGGCGCTGGCACTCCGCCACACAGGCCTGACAGCCGACGCAAAGGGTAGAGTCATACAACATGCCGAGCGCGCCGGGAATGGGCGGCTTGTTCTTGGCCGCTGCCAGTGCGGTGCCGGGTACGGCTGTGCCCGCCGCCAGCGCACCGACGGAGGCGAATTTGAGGAAGTTGCGTCTGTTCACGGTTACTCCTCCCGTGATGGGTGCTGCCCGGCTTCGTGGCGCTTCTGCTGGCGACCGAGTTCACGCACCGTCATCAGACTCACCCCTACCAGCACCCCGAGGGCGCCACCGATAAGGCCGGTCGCGGTGGGCGAGGTATAGCCCCCCTCCTGGATCTTCACATCGGGTTTATCCACCCGCGGGGTCGGGTTCTCGACCTTGGCGAGCTGGAAGATCCCCTTGCTAAAACCGACCCCCTGCTCGTTGCAGCCATAACAGGGGTGACCGATGCCGACCGGCCAGATGCCGCCGCCCACATCGCAGAACTCCAGGGTCGAGCAGTTGCCGTAGGTCTCCGGCCCCTTGCAGCCCAGATGGTAGAGACACCAGCCCTGACGGTGACCCTCATCACCAAACTCCTTGGCAAAACGCCCTGCGTCGAAGTGCGGACGACGCTCGCAGTTCTCGTGGATCAGCCGCTCATAGGCAAACAACGGACGCTTCTTGCTATCAAGCGCCGGCAGCTTGCCGTAGGTGATGTAGTAGGCAACCGTGGTGAGGAAGTTGTGGGGATTGGGCGGGCAGCCCGGGATATTGATGATGGGAGTGCCGATATTGCCCAGCGCCTCTTCCAGACTGACGGCACCGGTCGGGTTGCCGCCGCTGGCAGGCACACCGCCCCAGGCAGCACAGGAGCCGATGGCGATCACCGCAGCCGCGTCGGCGGCAGCACGGCGAATATGGTCGGCGATGGGTTCACCGGCCACCATGCAGTAGACGCCGCCATCTTTGAGCGGAATGGAGCCATCCACCACCAGCACATACTTGCCTTTATAGCGCTTGATGGCGTTGTGCTTGTTCTCTTCCGCCTGATGACCAAAGGCCGCCGAGAGTACCTCGTGGTACTCCAGCGAAATGGTATTGAGGATCAGGTTTTCGATGGTGGGGTGCGTGGCGCGCAGCAGCGATTCGGTACAACCGGTGCACTCCTGCGCCCCAATCCAGATCACCGGCGGCCGTTCGGGGCTGGTGAGCGCAGTGGCCATCTTGGCGACAGCATGCTGACTTAATCCCAGGGTTGCGGCCATCCCGGCACACAATTTCATAAAATCACGGCGATTAATCCCATGAGCCGATAAAAAATTATCCTCGACCATTCTACTTATTCCCGTAGTGAGCACTTGTTTGATAAATGCTTAATAGCGGAAATGCTAAGGACTCACCCACCCTGCAGTATTGATCTCTATCAATTTCGACCGGCTTACCCCTATTTTCATAGCGAGCCACATCACAAATGAAATTAATTACCCCCAAAGAGATATTTAGCATCCCCGTAAATTTTATGAACTTAATTGGATATTAAATAATTAATCACCGCATATCCTCTCTTTCACTGTGAGCCAAATTAACATGATTGAAATCTTGGCTATACCGCTCATTTCACAATACTGATGCCCACCAATAAATGATCCATTGAATATATCTTTACTCATTCCATTGCATATTCCATACAGTCATCCACGGGACAACCTCCTGACTTGCCTCCCCATACCAGGACTGTCTCACGGCCAGCTGCCACCGGTAGCAAGCACGGCCTGCACGGCACGGTTTACCTACATGTAGCTTGGTTTCAGTTTGCATTTTACCTGCGCTTCAGTTCGACACGTTCTACTGCAAGCCCACACAGCACAACCCCGCTTGGCCTCCCTGCCCGTTTAACACAGCTTAATGAAAAGATGCCGCCGAGGTATGCATATCAATACGCTCCCCCCACTCTTTATTGTCTTGGATGCTGGTGAGTAAAATATCGCACTCACGGATATGTTTACGCATCATCGTGAATCTGCATTCAAATTAATGGTAAGAGAAAAGGCAAGGTGGAAGGCTGCCTGCAACATAGTGATCATATTTAACTCGCGATACATTCGCTCATCCGGTTACAGATGTTACTGCCCACCTTCACACTATTTACCTTCACGTCACCCTGCGTAATTAACCAGAGCGTAAATATCCATCTCCATCGATATAGATGATAATTATTCTTGTTCAATGGCAACCCCAAAAAATGAGTTGGGATGACGATGAACATGACAAACGATAAGGGTGTTAATCATCAGCCGAGCAGTGCCTCCAGCAACTACCTTGCCTGATCGAACTCGAACTCGTTGACAGCCCTGCTCAGCTCGTGAAATGCAGCCCGCAGCGGCCACCGTTGCAGAGAGAAACCTCCCCCTGACTGCCTCTGATAACCACGCCATGGAACCTTGATTCTGGCTGGCCCTACGGACACTTGCCAAGTGCGGGAATTGAACAAAAAAACGAGAAAAATCAAGATAGATAGCCAATTAAAATGACATAATTGACTATAGTTCAATCGAACGTTTGAAAAACGTGACCACTTCACATGGGCCCAGCGCAATGACCACTGAACGGGAACAGTTGATCCGCTCACTGTTTGATGAGTACATCGAGATGTATTCATCACGGGATGATCGGCTCACCACGCGGTTTAGCGACAATTTCAGCGGCTTTGCCGGCAGCAGTGATGTTCTGGTTACCGATAGGGATGAGTGGATCCGGATAACCCGCCGCGATTTTGCCCAGATCCCGGGCAGGATCCGCCTGGAAATACTCGATGTGACCCTGCAAGCTCTGGCCGCCGATGTGGTGGCGGTCACCGCCTTCTTTCATATCCATCTACCGAAATCAGAACCTATCCTCTCCCGCAGAACCGCCAGACTGGTATTGATTTTTCGACACGAAGCCACGGCGTGGAAAATTGCTCACAGCAGTATCTCCATCCCTTACAGTGCGGCTCGGGAAAGCGAAATTTACCCGATGACCAGTCTGGAGGAGCGCCAACATGAGCTGGAGCTCATTATCGAGCTCAGAACCAAAGAGCTGGCGGAAGCGAACCGGAAACTGGAAGCGCTCAGCAATACCGACGGGCTAACCAATATCGGCAACCGTCGTCTGTTCGACAACTCATTGAACCAGGCCTGGGAGCACTGTATTCAGACAGAGATGCCGATTGCGCTCATCATGCTCGACATCGATCATTTCAAGCAGTTCAACGACCTCTATGGCCACGTTGCCGGTGACGAGTGCCTTCGATTGCTGGCCCATACCCTGGCGCAATCCGGGCGCCGCTCGGGGGAGTTGGTGGCCCGCTACGGCGGAGAGGAATTTGTCATCCTGTTGCCACATGTCGAGCGTCAATCCGCCTATGAAATTGCCCAACATATCCAGCGGCTGATTTTTGCACTCGCGCAGCCACACGCACAAAATGCCACCGGTCTGGTGACCGTTAGCATGGGTGTTGCCTGCCTCAGACCATCGAGTCACTGGCAGCCATCTGAACTGGTAAAACTGGCTGATGCTGCGCTCTACACCGCCAAATCATCCGGCCGTAACTGCACCAGAGTGGCGGAGTCACCCAGCCTCCCGCAACCAGTCTGACCATAAGTCCCTCATACGCCACCATCCTCCCCACGGGGAATCACTGCGCGCTAACCATCCACGGCAAGGCTCAACGCATCCCATCGCAACATGCCTTCCCACTGATCCAGTGTGCTTTGATAGGTATCCGCCGCGTTGTAATGGGCCATGGCATGCAGGCGGGCATGATGGCCAAGTCGCTTGACCACATCGGGCATGGTGTTGAGGCTGGCCAGCACCTGCGCCAGATCGCCGGGATCGTTTGGCTGATATTTGCGGCAATTCACGTCATCGGTGAGGTGTCGATCCCACCAGGCCCCATCGGCCGGGATCACTACGCATAATCCTGCCGCCATGGCCTCCAGAATGGAGAGGCCAAAGGGCTCCTGATGACTGGTGGAGACAAAAATACCGCATCGAGATCGGATCTCGTCAAGATTGGCGGGGTTGGCATACCAGTGCGTGTCTGGCAGCTGTGGCTGAGGCTGGCTGCAGGGCTGCAGCGTGCCCTTGGGTTGCAGATAGCACACCATCAGCTCGGGGCGAGCATCAGGGATCATCTGATGGGCGGCCAGCATGGTCTCCAGTCCCTTCCAGCGCAGCAACGAGGCCGCCCACAAAATATGAGGCCCCCCTAGGGTCGCTTTGGGCCAATCAATCTCGCTCAAACCATTGGTAAATGGCTGCCAGTGTGACGGGAACTCGGTCTCGCCAAGCCGGGCCAGCAATGCCGCCAGGGAGCTGCGCGTTGATTCCAGATAAAAGACAAAACTCGCCCGTTGCAAGGCTCTGGCAGAGAGGCCCGAGCATCCCACAGGGCCATGGATCAGCTGAACCACCCGGCACCTCAACCAGCGGGCCGCCCAGTAACAGCAGAGATCCACCCCCGGCCCTGACGCCGCCACCAGGCACTTCACCTGCCCCAGACGCAACACCAGCCAGAGGATCAGCAGGGTCTGCCACCCCTGTTTGAGCAGATAGCCGATGCCGGACTCACGCCCTTTCAATATGTGGGGCAGCCAAAGGGGATGATGCTGACAACGGGGCCAGGAGTCGGGATCCTGGGTCAGCACATGGCATGTGAGCCCGGGCATCCGTTTGGCCAACTCATCGAGCAGCACTTCGGTCGCAACCTTTGAGCCCCCGCGAAACGGGATGGGATCCACAACGATGACCTTTCCGAACACCGGCTCAGTTTGCATGCTCATCTTGCTGCTCCCTTACTCTGGTACCTTGCGGCGGCCAAACCCCAGCTGTACTTTTTGCGCCACTCTTGCCATCCCACTCACCAGCATATTGCGCCCTCTGGCAAGGAGTCGTTGCCCCGCCCAGTGAATGAGTGGTCGGAAGGGTGTGGAGGCCGTGGCGTGCCAACGACCAGCCCGCGCGGCGTCCCACACCGCCGTGACCCCGTCAACGTAGCGCGCCACCGTGAACAACTGTGCAGCACGCAACTTAGCGGCCTGCCCCATTTCACATCGGCGTTGAGGATTACTCAATTGCCGCCAGTGATCAGCCATCTCGGCCCAATCCCCCAGGGTTGCCAGCAAGCCGGTCGCCCCCTCCTCCACCACTTCGGGGATGCCGCCCACCCGATAGGCACTGACCGGGAGCCCCAACATGCCCGCCTCCGCCAACGTCAGACCAAACACCTCCTCACGGGCGCCGGAGACCAGCAGATCCACCCCGCCCCGCAAGATAGCCGCACTGTCCGGCCGCTCGCCGAGAAAGTGGACACGCTCGGCCACCCCGAGCTCGACAGCCAACGCCATCAATGCTTCCCGCTCCGGACCGCTGCCAATAATCAGCAACTGAGCCTCCTCCCCCGATGCCATCAGGGCAGCCAGCGAGCGGATCAGCAGATCAATCCCCTTGCGTTTGATCAATGAGCTGACGGTTGCGATGATCATATCCCCCGGTGGCAAGCCCAGCATGCCGACAACCGGCCAGTGAGCACCGCCATTCAGGCGAGCGGCATCCACCCCGTTGGGTACCCGGATCAACCGCTCGGCCGCGCAGCCATCCTGGCGCCAACCGGTCAACACCGGCTCGCTCACCCCGATCAGCACGTTTGCCTGATGAACCCGCAGGCTGAATCTGTCTCTGGGCTGGTAACGGGCATGGAGGTGGCACACCAGCGGTACCTGCAACGCCCGACAGACCCCCGCCAGCCACTGACAAGGGGCCGCGCTGTTGGCGTGCACCAGCCCAATCTGCCGCTCGGTGATGAGCTCTCTGGCTCGCCGGGAGAGGCGCCGATGGGCCGCAAGATCAAAACGTGGCGCCTGCCATCCCAGCAGCAGGCTGAACGGCTCGACCATGGTTTCGACCCCGAGGGTGGTCGCCTCTGCCGCCAGCGTCGGGCTATTGCACCAGAGCAGGGGCGTAAAGCGGCTGCGATCGAGGTGGGCCAGCAGATCCAGCAGGCAGCGTTCGCTGCCGCGGATCCAGTCCTCTCCGTAGTGAACCAGCAAAACAGGGGTTGCGTTCATCCTCTTGCTCCCTTTGGTGGCACTGCCGGCAACCGGGTTGCCTCCTGATGATCCTCAGCGGTGGCCTTCGCCTCTGTGGCCGCCTGCTGCACGTACTTGATGGCGGCAACGGCCAGCGCCAGTTCCAGATAGATGGGCCAGGTAAAGCCCTGGGTCAGGAAGGATCCCGAAATCACAAACCCCACCATGCTGGCCATCACCCCCTGCATCGCCGTGATCACTGCAGGAGGCATGCCAGCAAGCTGGCAACGCCAGCAACTGCGCAGGGTCACCGTCACCATGCCGATAAACAGCGCCAGCCCGACAAAGCCGGTTTCAGCCAGCACCCCGAACCAGGTGGAGTGCACCGCATGATTGAGTCCATCCCAATGGGGGCTGTAGAAGAAGTAGTTGTAATAGAAATTGGACAAGCCCACCCCCACCAGCGGGTGGCCCAGCGCCATCCCCCAGGCCGCTTGCCAGGCGTAGATCCGCCCCATGGCCGAGGCATCGACCCCACTCTCGGCGGCGCCGCCAGATGCCCGGTCGCTGATCCCGGCGGCGGCAAACAGCACCACCAGCGCGACCATCCCCAGCGAGATCAACAGGGTTTTCGACTTCACCCGCTGCCAGGCAAACAGGCCACCAACGGCGCAGATACCCAGCAGACCACCCCGGCTCTGGGTGGCGATAATGGCGGCCGCAGTCAGCGCAAAGCCAAGCCCCCCCAGCAAACGCCCCCCCACCCCATTGCCCTGATTGAGCAGCAAGCTCAGCGAAAAACCGGCAGGAAAGAGCAGCACCAGCGCCAGATCGTTGGGATCCCCCAGCACAGAGCCCAGCTCGCGCCCTATGGTCACCCGGGTCCCCTCCACCAGCCCGATCCCGCTCGCCTTGTTGTAGAGGGCCACCAGCGCCACCAGACAGCCCGCTACCACGAAGGTGCGCACCGCCAGCGCAAAATCCCCCGGGGTGCGCACCAGCCAGGCGGTCGCCAGGGTCATCAGATAGATCTTGCTGTAGCTGCCGGTCCAGGTGGCGATCGCCTCGCCCCGGTTGCTGGCAAACAGCACACCAATGGAGACCATCACAAAGAAGGCCGTCAGCCAGCTCAGGGCTGGGCTCCAGTAGGGCTTGATCCGACCGGTCAGCAAAATGTGCCAGACCAGCGCACCGATGGCGGCCAGCGAGAAGAGCAGCGGGATCTTGAGGGGATAGAGCTGAGGGAACACCTCATGCAGTCGAAAGAAGGAGAAGGTGACAAACCCCAGTACCATCAAGAAGGGCCAGCGCAGGGCAAACCAGATGGCGGGAATGGCAAGGCCAAGCACCGGCAGCAGCAAGGGATGGGGCAGCCGCCACCAGAGCAGGGCCAGCACCAGACAGATGGCGCTTGCCCAGATGGCTGGCGTTAGACGAGCCATGATCCTGCCCACCATTGGCCGAGCCAGACCATCGCCAGCGCCCCGAGCGAACTGGCCCAGAGGGTCGAGAGGCGATACGGCAGCGGCAGCAACCGCTGGCTCACCAGATAAAAGGCCAGCGCCCGCACCAGATAGACCAGCAGCAGGGTCCAGATCACCCCGGCAACCCCGAAGGGGGGGATGGCGAGCAGAAAGCCTGCGACCCCAAGGGCGCTGCAGCCCAGATTGATCACCATCTGGGCATTACTCTTCTCGCCGCTAAAGCAGCCGACATTGAGCAAGTCCGAAACATTGCGCACCGCCATGCCCAGCACCAGCAGCGGAATATAGGCGATCGCCCCGTGATAGCTCTCCGGGGTCAGCCAGCGAATAAGCAAGGGGGCGGTAAGCCCGACAATCCCCGCGGTGACAAACCCCAGCACCGACCCCATCACGCTGTAGTGGGCATTGAGTCGCAGTCCATCCGGCTCGCGCAGCAGCATGAAACGGCGGGGATACCACCAGAGGGCAAAGGGTTGCAGCAACAACCCCACCGCCAGCGCCAGCTTGCCCGCCACCGCGTAGTAGGCAAGCAGCGCCTCCCCCACCACATCGGCCAGCAGCCAGCGATCCAGTCCGCTCAGGGCAAAGCCTGCCAGCCCGCTCACCACCAGGGGCAATCCATAGCGCAGCAGCGGCCGATAGTGCTGCCAGTCAAAGCGGATCCCGCTATCTCGCCACTGCCAGAGGCTCAGCAGCAGCGCCAGTGCAACGCAGGTCAGGGTGCCGGAGGCCAGCACCCCGCTCACGCCCCAGCCGAGCCAGAGCCACCAGCCGGTCAGCACCGACTGGATCACTGCCTTGCCTGCGGTCGCCACGAAAAAGAGCCGGGCCTGATTGCGCATCCGCAGCCATGCCAGCGGCACGCCGATCACCCCTTCAAACGGCAGGGCGCAGAGCACCCAGCGCACATCCGCAAGGCGGGTTTCCACCGGCAGCCAGGCTTGCACCACAGGTGCCAGCAGCCAGAGCAGCACCAGACTGGCCAGGGCGATCAGCCAGACCAGACCAAACATGCGGGCCACCACCTGCTGGCGCTCCTGCTCATCTTTCGCCAATCCGGCAAAGCGGTAGAGGGCATCCACCAGCCCGAAGCCCAAAATAAGGGAACCCAGATTGATGATGGTCAGCAGCACCTCCAGCTGGCCGTATTCGCGAGGCAGCAGCTGATGGGTCAACACTGGCAGCATCAGCAGGGAGATCCCCTTCATCAGGAGCAAGCCACCGGCGTAATAGAGCATGGCAATCTGGTTCACACCAAGTTTCATAGGGCCTCCCAGCCTCCCGAAGCATCCCGCTTCGGGTCAGCTACCACTAATGCAAAGCCCACGCCACTCACCCCCGCCCAGAGACGATAGCCCCTTAGTGCGGCTTAACCGTCCAGAACAGGCCCAGAATGAGACTGGCATTTGCGTTTTGCACAACGCTGGCTGCAAATTGCACCGACCGGCGCAATCTGCCCCACCTCTTAGCCCCATTTGGCCCGATCTAGCTGGGGCCGTCCTGTTGGCCCGATCCCTGCTTTCTGCTTAGCGAGCAACGGACTGCACCAGAGGGAGAGGTCGCCATGAACACCATCAACCTGCACCGGATGAAAAGCTGGGCCAAACAGGGGGAGACGCCACTGGCTCGCCGGGTATGGCGACTGGCCAAAAGCGCCCGCCACTGGTCATTCCCCGTGATCCCACCCCTGCATCGGCTGCTTTATCGGCTCTATCTGTTGGGCAGCAACGCGCTGGCGACCCTGACCCGCACCCTTTGGTGGACCCCCTTGTTTCAATCTCGCCTGACGGCCCCCGCCCCGCGCCTCTATCTCTATGGCGGCATCCCCTATATCAGCGGTCCGGTCACCATCGAGATCGGCGCCGACTGCCGCCTCAGCGCCGCCATGACCATCAGCGGCCGGGCATCGAGCCAGACGCCAAGGCTGGTCATTGGTCGCAATGTCGGGATTGGCTGGCAGACCACCCTGGCGGTGGGCAGCAAGATAGTGCTGGGGGATAACGTCAGAATTGCTGGCCGTGCCTTTCTGGCGGGCTACCCGGGGCACCCGGTCAACGCCCGCGATCGCGCCCGGGGCCTGCCGGATCGCGATGAACAGGTGGGGGCCATTGTGCTGGAGCAGGATGTCTGGCTTGGCACCGGGGTGATGGTGATGGCCGGCGTCACCATAGGCGCTGGCACCATTGTCGCCGCAGGCAGTGTCGTCACCCGGGATCTGCCCGCCGGCGTGCTGGCAGCGGGTGTACCGGCCACCGTACTGCGCCCCTTGCAGCCACAAGATCACAGCGACCCCGCACACGCTTCGGAGACCTTTGCATGAAACCACACTCACTGCCGCAACTGGTGGTGCTGGGCGAGGATTGGGGCCAGCACCCCTCCAGCACCCAACACCTGATCAAGCGTCTGTTGCCCGATTATCAAGTGCTCTGGGTCAACTCCATCGGCATGCGCTGCCCCCGCTTTACCCTTCATGATCTCACCCGTATCGTCCGCAAACTGGGGGCGGTGCTGCGCGGTGCGCGCCATGCTGGCGACCGGTCGGTTGCACCATCAGAGGTCAGCAGCCCCCGGGTTCTGCCGCCGCTCGCCTTGCCACTGCCGGGCAGTCGTCTGGCGGGCAAGATCAATGGCCACTGGCTGGCGGCGCAGATCCGGCGCCAGTTGCCCGAGCTGGATCGCCCCCTGCTCTGGATCTCCCTGCCCAGCGCCGTCGATCTGATTGGCAAGCTCGAAGAGCGGGCGGTGATCTACTACTGCGGCGATGACTTCTCGGCGCTGGCGGGGGTGGATCATCAAGCCATTGCCCACTGCGAAGCCCGACTGGTGGAAAAAGCGGATCTCATTCTGGCCGCCAGCCCCGCGTTGGCCAGCCGCTTTCCCCCTCATAAAACCCGGCTCCTCAGCCACGGCGTGGATCTCGAGCTGTTTATGCCCCCCAGAGAGCGCCCGGCGGATCTCCCCTCCGGCCGTCCCATTGCCGGATTTTACGGCAGCCTGAGCGACTGGATTGATATCCCCCTGCTGGCAGAGACGGCGGCCGCCCTGCCCCACTGGGATCTGGTGCTGATTGGCCCGGTCCAGACCGATATCTCCCCCCTCAAGGGGCTCCCCAATATCCATCTGCTGGGGCCCCGTCCCCATCACACGCTGGCGGCCTATGCCCAGCACTGGCAGGTGAGTCTGCTGCCCTTTGTCGACAACGCACAGATCCGAGCCTGCAATCCGTTGAAATTGCGCGAGTATCTGGCCGCAGGGCGCCCCATCGTCAGCACCGATTTTCCGGCTCTCGATGGTTATCGGGATCAGATCCAGCTCCCCCACGATGGGGAGAGCCTGGCCCAGGCCATCAACCGGGCCGCCTTTGATCAACCCAATCCGGGCTGGTTTCAGGAGAGTGGCTGGGAGGGGCTCACCCGCAGCGAAGGGCGCCACACGCGCCAGCAGCAGGTGGCCCTGCAAAGCTGGGATCACAAGGCTGCCGAGCTGAACAACTGGTTGAAGGGGCTGGCCGGATGAGCAGAGGGCTCTGGCTGGTTATCCTGCTCTGCTGCCATGCAGCGATGGCCGCCACCCGGCTGGAGGGGCAGACCCCGCTGCCCCTAACCAGTAACCAGACACCCCAGCGGCTCGATCTGAGCACCCACAACTGGCCAATAGGCAGCGATGATGAACTGGTGATCGAGGGCCATAACCCCAGCGCCCACCCGCAAACCCTGATCCTGCGTATCGACGATGAGGCCTCGGTCAACTACCGCAGCCGGGTCAATCTGGAGCGGATTGTCGCCCCCGGCCCCTTCACCCAGCGCTTTGCCTTGAGTGAGTGGCGCACCAGCCAACCCAGAGCGCTGGCGCTGGACAAACTCACCAAGCTCTATCTCTTTATGGCCGATAACGCCCCCTCAATGACCATTCACCGCTGGTACTGGCAGCCCGGTCTGACTCTGCCTGAGGGCACCATTGCGCTGGATCTGGGGGCGGCGGCTGCGCCCCGCTTTACCGGCTTTGAGGCCCTGAGTCCGGGGGATCCCCGGCTGATTGGCCATCCCACCCCCATCTTGCGCCCCTCCGGCGATGCCCTTGTGCGCGATGGACTGCGCAATCTCGACGGGGTGCAGTTGGACGTAGCCAAGGGGCGCTACCAGCTCACCCTCTGGCTCGATGATCCCGGTGAATGGGAGTATCTGCCCCACCCCTTCGAGCGCAGTGTGCTGGTCAATGGCGAACCCATCTGGGCCGAGCAGTGGCAACCGCAGGAGTGGCTAACGCAGCGCTATCTGGCGGGGCAATCCCGCGAGGCGCTGCCAAACCCGGATCCCTGGCAGCTGTTCGGGGCTCGTCAAGGCGGCCCCGTTCATGTCACCCTGAACCACCCCGGCGGCCCGCTCACTATCACACTGGTGGGTCACTCACCGGATGCCAAATACCTGGCGGGGCTGCTGCTTGCCCCCTATCCGGCCAGCACCAGCAAAGAGGCTCTCCCGAATAGTGGAAAAGATCTCGCCGTATTGGCCGACGCTACCGCAAGCGTGCTGACCAAGCAGCGCCAGCTGTTTTTGGAAAAGTGGACTCTGGCCCCCTATTCCCCAACCCCAGCTTCGCAGCAACTGAGCCTCACGCCGATTACGGATGCCGCCCCAACCCTGCAGATCGCCCCGCTATCTGCGGCCGATGCGTTGCAGCAGGCTGCACAACCCGTGCTGGCCGCCCGTGGCAGCCAGCTGCTGCTGGAATTTGCCATCCACGCCGCCACCGACGATCCGGCCCCTTTGCTGGTGATCCAGCCCCCCGAGCAGGCAGGATCGCCGCTGGCGCTGACCCCCTATTACGGTAAGTGGCATCTGGTTCGCCCGCAGGCGAGTGGCACCCTGCTGGCCCCCTCGGATCAGGAGTTGGTCGAGGGGATCGCCGGGCTCACCCTGCTGGCAGGCGTACCTCGGCGTCTGGTGCTGCAGATCACCGTCCCCCGCGATGCACCTGCCGGTCACTATCTGGGCAATATTCAGCTGCTGAGCCAACAGCAACTGGTGCAATTGCCGCTAACTATCGAGGTGCTGCCGCTGACTCTGCCCGCGGCCAGCAAGCCGGTCGGCATCTATGTCGAAGCGCCCCCCTATCTCAACTGGCTGAGCCCCGACCCCGAGGCGTTAAAAGAGCAGATCGCCGCGGCCAGTCGTTGCGATCTGCAGCGGCTCGCCAAGCTCGGGATCAGCGGCCTCTCGCCCGCCCTGCCACAAGATGAGGCGGGGATGCGGGAGATCTTGGGAGAAGCGGTGGGGCTCGGCTTTGTGCCGCCCCTGCTGGCCTATACCCCGCTCAAGCGCTGGGGGAGTGACCCTGCCAGCCAGCTTGATCAGTGGCAGGCGCGGCAACAGGGGCTGACCGCCAGCGGCTTGCCCCCGCTGGCATGGAGCCTGTTTGATGAGCCCGATCTTGCTACCCTGCCCGCCATCACCACCCTGGCGCGGGAGATGAAACGGCGGGATCCGGCGGTGATCCGCGCGGGTCACTTCAATCATCCAGGTCAGGTTGGTCTGCTGGCAGAGGTGGAGATTGCCCTGTTCAACGCAGGCTTTGGCGCCGACAAGGCCGATGTGGCGCGGGTGCGCCAGCACAAGGTCACCCCCTGGTTTTACAATCTGGGCACCCCGAGAGCCGCCGGTTTTTATCTGTGGCAGAGCGGCGCCGAGGGCTATTTGCAGTGGCATGGCCGCATGCCCACCGCCCTGCCCTACGACCCCACCGACGGGCGGGAGAGCGACTTTATGCTGCTCGGCCCGCAAGCCTGCGAGACGCACCGCCTCTCCCACGATCTGTTGCTGTTGCAGCAAGCCATCGAGGACCTGCGCTGGCTCGCCTGGCTGGAGCAGGAGGCCCGCTATCAAGTAGAGGCCGCCCTGCTGCTGGAGCGTCTGCGGGATCAGCTGCCGACCCGCTGGCAGGTGGCAGAGCAACTGCCCTCTGCCGCCTGGATCCAGTGGCGCCGCGAGATTGAACGACTGGCCAAGGGATTGAAAACATTGCAAACTGGTGCCAACTCATCCTCCTGAAGTGACTGCGTATGGCCAACCAGACTCCACGATCCACAGCAAAAGACTGCGTCCTGCCCCGCCTGTTGCCTCTGATGCTGCCGCTGCTGATCCTCACCGGTTGCGCCCGTCAGGAGCCGGTCAATGAGACACTGCCGATCCTCAACCAGTTGCGGGAACAACAAATAGCCGAACAGCCCCAGCTGCAACTGCAGTACCAGCAAGCGGAGACACAACTGCCAGCGGATCAGGAGCAGCAGTTGCATCAGTTTTTGGGACGCAAGGATCCGGCCCGGATTGCGCTGATAAGCGGCCCCGGGCTGCAAACCGACATGCTGGAGAGTGCGCGGATGGCGAGCGTGCGGCTGACTGCCCTCACCCGCTTGCTGGGAGCTCGCGCCATTGAGCTGGAGCCCCGCTATGACCCCATGCTGGCCCCCAATACCTTGCTGATCCGCATTCTGCCAAGCGGTGAATCGGGGGCTGTCACCCCATCGGCGGCGCAATAAGGCCGAGGCAAGAGGTTGGCAAAGCCACCCGATAGAGGGGATAAGGGGTCAGCCCCCACAATTTGCGCCACCCCTGGGTCAGACGGTACGAGAGCAGCGGCGGACTCTGGTGCAGCTCGCCTAAAAACATCACCCCCTGACTCATCCCTTCACCCGCCAGCGTCACTGACATCGCCTCACTATCCGGCGCCACCAGCATGGCCTGCAACAGGCCGTCACAGCGGGGATGGGCCAGCTGATAGCTGACATAGGTGCCGCCCAATACCGGCGTAGCCACCCGCAAGCGCCATCCCAACTGGACCAGCTCCATCAGCATGGGCTTGGCCCCCTCGTTAACTGCCCGGTTCTGATAACGCCAACCCATGGCGGCAGCACTGAGCAGCGCCACCAGCAACAGCAACAGATATCCCCTAGATAGATGCATCACGGCGTCCCCGGATAAAGAGGATGGTCATCACCAGCAACATGATGGCCCACTGGTAGAGCTGGGCCAGCGAGCCGGTATGCAGCCAACCATACCAGCGCAGATCCAGGCTCATCAGCACTAGCCGCAGCTGATTGGCCCCGATATAGAGCAGGCAAACCAGCAGCAACATGGGCCACTGCCGGTAGAGGGGGCGCTCCGGTGCCAGCCAGCAGCAGGAGACCAGCCAGGAGAGCACCACCAGATAGAGTTGAGAAAACGAGGAGCACCCCTTGAGCACGATCAGGGCATGACCCCCCAGCCGCTCGATGCGATTGCCATCAAGGCGAGTCTCCCAGCCCAGCAGCTGCAACCACTGGCCTACCCCCCAGGCATCGAGCGCCAGCACAGGGCCGGAGAGCAGGGCAAACACCTGCTGCCCCCACAACACCGCCACGGTAAAGGCGAGCACAATCTGCAACACCGCCCGCTCATCGTCACTCTGATGACGGCGCCATAGCGAGGCCACCAACAGCAGACAGGCCAGCGCCTTGCAACTGGCGCTGGGGATCAGGATCAGCAGGATAAAGAGGGCGAGCGCCAGTGGATGCGGACGCCAGCTCGGTGCAACCCGCGATGCAATTTGCCACCAGATAGCAATCAGCAACACCACCAGCAGGTTGAAGTGGCCCATATTGAGCCACACCATGCCCCACTGATTGGCCAAACCAAGTAGCAGCCAGTTGGGTGCCCACTGCCAGGGACGGATCTCCATCGCAACTCCTGCCGGTTATCAGCGCTTTTGACCTCTGTCACAAGTTCTCGCAAGTTCCATGCCTGCCCGGCCTCACCCGGATCAAGCCAAGTCAGAGGATTCGCCAAAGCTGGCACGCTTTATTCATTCCCCCCTGCTGGCACTAGCGCCAGGGAGAAGGAGTGAGCAATGAAACTCAAACCGTTGGCAGGGCTGCTGGGGATGTTGTTGGTAACCTCCCCCGCATACGCCTTGACCGAAGTCGATACCGAACTGCAACTGCTGATGGATGTGTCGGGCAGCGTCAGTTCATCGGAATTCAATTTGCAGTTACAGGGCTATGTGGACGCCTTTTACAGTCAGGAGGTACAAAGCGCCATCCTCGACACCAGCGGCGGTAAGCTGGGCTCCATCGCCGTGCAGATGATCATGTGGAGCGGCTCGACCCAGCAGAGCGTGATGACCGACTGGTTCCACCTCTACGACATGACCTCCATCAACAACTTCGCCGCCACCCTGGATGCCCTGGTACGCCCCTATGCGGGGATGACGGCCCCCGGTTCGGCCATGGCCTTTGGTGGCTTGCAATTTGATACCAACGACTTCACCGCCGCCCGCCAGGTGATGGATGTGTCAGGTGACGGGATCCAGAACGCAGGGCTGGATACCGCCACCGTGCGGGATCAACTGCTCGCCTCCGGCATCGATACCATCAACGGCATCACCATAGGTCAGGACTACGCCGATGGGGTGTTGCAAGAGTGGTATGTGGAGAACGTGGCGGGCGGTCAGGATGCATTTGTTATCAATGCCACCACCTTTGCCGACTTTGGCAATGCGCTGGAGCTCAAACTGGCGGCCGAAATTGAGGGAGGCATTATTCCGGAAGGTGCACTGGCCGCCCCCATCGAGGAGATCCCGCTGGCCGCCCAGTTGCTGCTCGGTATGCCGCTACTGCTGGCCTGGCGCTATCAACGCCGAACTCAAGGACGTCCGCAGCAAGCCAACTGGCAACAAACGCCAGCCATCGGCTAGTGAATCACCCCGTGTGTTGCGATTAGGGAGCTATGACTCCCTGATTTTTTTGGGGCGGCTATAGCATACAGTGTTCAAGATGGTTTCGTATTTGATCGATAGCTTATATTTTTTAATAAAGTTCGAACTACAGATAAAAACTTGCCAAATACCAAATTGGGAAGAGACTGAAAATCGGCCATTATTTTTGAAGTAGAAACATATTACCACATAGCTTAACTATTCAATGATACTAGAAACACCACATATGACCGTCCATTACAAGGAACTTGTTATAACGAAAGTTCACCAAACAAGTCGTTTACTTTATCTAATGACCCTATCAATGAGTTTTTAGGCATACCTCTCGCCGATAAATATTTCGCAATTATATCAAAACATGCATCTATGTCTTTCAAGTCTTCATCTGTAAAAGTTATCGTTGTAATTCCAAACTTTGAAAAATAATCATTTCTCTTATCCATCTCCTTTTTCCATTGCTCAGATAAATCTCTATTCATATCGACTTTTTTAACATCTCTAATTTTTGGAACTGACATATGGGTTGAAGCTGGACTTATTTCAAATCCCACTAACTCCATTGTATATGGATTTAATATTGTATAGTCCAATCTATATTTATGTTTGGACTCTTTTCCTGCATACCTTAGCTCAGGAATTAAAAAAGGCTCCTCATATGGCGCTAATGACTTCTTTAAATATTCAATGTAGCGTTCTGCAATTGCTTTTTCATACAGAGAATTTGAAACTCGTTTTAGAACACTTCTATAAAATTGGATAAAATCGTCCGGTTTATTAAACTTAATCGGTTCTTTTGATTCGGGATCAATTAACCCAGTTTTCATAACATGCCGAATCGTCCAAAAATTAAAATCAGAACGTCTAATCTCAGACTTATCTATCGCCCAATCATCATTTCGCATTTCAGGTGAAATGAGTAGCCCCCAGACTAGGTTTCCGCCTCCAAACCATATAGACCACAATGATTCATCAGGCTTACTGCGTATTCTTTCTTTGAAGTTTCGATAGAAATTCCTAGCTAAGAATAAAAATAAGTACTCTCTAAGAATTGTATCTTGAAGTGCGTGCATCAGGAAATACTCTCTGTTCACTCCAAAGTTTACTCGAGGTTTTAATGTTTTTTCTTTCGCTCGTTGTTTTACCTTTTCAGTAAGTCCTTCTAGCCAACGTGATATAAAGTCATTAGGATCTAAAAAAACACTATTAACACTATCTACATAAGTATTATTATTTGAACCCATCATTGCATGGAACGAGTGGATAGAGTTTCTGCCCGTGATTTCTTCGAATCGCATAAGAGCTTTATCTTGCAGAGACTTCAAACGAGCAGTCATTGTAATTTCTTTACTTTCCAAATATTTTCTATCAATATTTACTACGTTCATAAATTCCTACTTATCTGTAACAGATATTACAAAAATATCAGTGGCACATTCCATCCTAATTTATTCTAACAAACCTCACCATTATCAGTTTTCGCTGTCTGTTGTAATATATATCTTTAACTCGCCAAAATCCTTCCATCTTGCTGCCTCTCCAAAAACTCACTCTCAAACTGGTAGCCAAAGTCAACAATCGGGACGTACTTGCCATATTAGCGGCGAGTGTCTCCGCGAGCGTCCGAATACTCCTACCGGCTCAAGCGAAACTTTTTAGATACACGGCTAAACCGATACCTAATTGAACATATATTAAACCAAAGCTCTGACCACTTTTCACTTAGTGGCATATTGAGCTGCCTATGTTCATGCCTAATGCAGAGCAGAATCCTAAGATAGGGATCTTCAACAGGCTCTTCTATTACCTCACAAGCTTGATCATTAACTCGCTTCAAGGATAAGTATTCATTTTTTACTTTTTCTGGGGAAAGTAGCCTCATTTTTTCCCAGTTTTCAACGATTACTGGACTAAAAAGAGAAAGGTTCTCTGTAACATGATTAAGCAAGCGTTTAAACCGGCTGGAAAACTCTTCATCATCTAGATGGAAGACCGGCGATTGGTAGTTTAAAAACTCCTCAAATGAGCTGTTTTGTTTTTCTCTTTCAAATGTATGATATGCCTCCCTGACTTTTTCATTGAACTCTCGCCGTTCATCATCGGTTTCTAGTGAACTCGGGATATAGATATTAAAACCGTAGGTTTGTTCTAACCAATGAGCATTAGCATATTCATTTACCGCACGTTCTAAATCTTTATCTTCAGATGAAAATGGCTTCTCTATCGCATTTTTATAATGGAACAAGAGTAAATCAGATGCGTCATGGTACACCTTGTCATATGCACGCAGCCGTTCATTATTTTTATTTACTGTTGACTGCCTAACGGCGAAAAGAAAGCTGAGAGAAGAAACTGCTAAGCTTCCGAGAGATATGTATATTGCGATTTGCGAGTTCTCTGCCATAACTTCCTTAGTATATTTAACAGTAATTAGATGGAAGGCTACATTCATGTGTTAGTAACGCCTTTCATCTAACTCCGCCCGACCAAAAAATCATTTAAAAGTCAACTTTTAATAACCAGCGCCTGATTTATCAGTGTATTATCAACATTTTAAGCCAGCTCCACTTGTACCACTGGATAAAACCACAGTCAACAAACAGAAATAGAAAATGAAGCCTATATCTTCTTTTATTGGCTTGCCGCGATGTTTACTCCACCATCTTCACGATATAAAAAAGGCCTCATTAAGAGGCCTAATCAGAAATATTCAGGTTTCGGCTGATAGCCCGCTTTTACGGCAATCACCCCGGTTCTGGTGACAAGGGCAACACCTGCCCATCCAGCGCATGATCACTATTGGATGAATAGTCCGGCACCGGCTCGCAGTAGGGAATGCGGCTTAGCACCGGCGCCTTGACCAGGGCGGCCAGTTGATCGGAGCGGCGCAGGCTGGCATCCGCCAATTCGGCCACCAGTGCCAGACCGCAGCCCAGCCCCAGCCCGCCAACAATGCCTGCCAACAGAAACAGCCAGAGCGGGTAGTTGCTCGGCTTGCTGGGGGCAAAGGGTTTGTCGATCACCTTGATCCGCTCTCCCTGCTCGAAGTTGCCCAGATCGCCGGTCACCTTGGCCTTCTCATAGCGCAGCAGCAAATCCTGATAGAGGGTGCGCTTGACCGCCAGATCCCGTTCCAGCTCGGCGAGCTGGCGCTCGGTATCCCCCTGGGAGTCGACCACCTTGTCCAGCCCATCGAGCTGGTTCTTCAGGCCGGCGGCGTTTTGCTCCGCCTCCGTCAGCTGCGTCTGGGCCAGTTGCCACTCGGGCCCGCGCGCCATATCCGGTTGGGATTTGAGCTGCTCGAACTCCTGCTGCAACTGATCAATCTGATAGCGCAGACTCTGCACCTTGCTGTGCTCGTCGCTGTAGCGGGCCCGCAGCAACACCAGCTCGGTGCGCATCAGTTGCAGCTTCTCATCCAGTTGGCGGGCAAGCTGGCTCTCCTGCCCCAGCGATAGCTGATCGACCCGAGCCTTGGCCTGCTGCAGGGTGATCAGGCTCTCGGCATAGCGCTCCTGCAAACCATAGAGACGGGCGACGTTGGTACTCTGCTGCTGAGGCAAGGCGCTGGCATGCTCCCGTTTAAAATCGGCGAGCAGCTGCTCGGCCGCTTGCAGTTCGCTGCGGCGGCTGTCGAGCTGGCTTTGCAGGAAACGCTCGGACGATTCCGCCGACTGGCGCCCCTTGCTGAGCAAATTGAAGAAAAAGCGCCGTGAAATGGCTTCGAGCAAACCGGCGCTGTTGGCCGCCGAATCCGCCTTGACCTTTATCTCGATCACCTCATCGCCAATCAGCCGCAGCGAGACAGCACTCGAGAGCCAGTCCATGATGGCATCGCGCTGGGCAGGCGGGGTCTCGTCATTGACCAGACCGCGATCCCGCGCCACCCCGTCCAGCACATAACGGCTGCGCAGCAGGGCTTCGAGCACCGCAAAGCGATCTTTCAGGCTCTCCTGAGTGATCAGATCCTTGAGGGTCGGGGTCTGGTTGGCATCTTGCGGCACCATAAAGGTGGTGCGGCTCTCATACTCCTTGGGGGTGAGCAGGCCGACCGTCACGCCCACCAGCGGCATCACCAGCACCGGGATCACCAGCAGATAGCGACGGCGCCAGGCGGCAAAGAGAATGATGTAGAGGTTGTAATAGAACTGGACAGGCATGGCATCACTCCCAGAGAAAAGCCCTCCCCCCGCACAATGCAAGGGCAGTGCCACCAGAGGAGCTGATCGCCTCTGTGGGCAGATCGCAAGAGTGGTACAAGATTCGCATTCTCCCACTATCCGGGGTGTCACCCCTTCCCTTGCCGGAGCGCGAACCATGTTGTCATCAACCCCGTCGCACAGACCCCATCCCCGCAGGAACGCCAGTGCCCAGCCCGTCGTTCAGTCTGTCGTGCAACCTGCTGTTCCACCTGTCGTGCAAATCGTGCAGCACCTGCAGCCCGGCGGGCTGGAGACCATGGTGCTCAACCTCACTCAGGCGAGCCCTGCCGAGCAACCGGTGCATATCATCTCCCTCGAAGGGCGCAAAGGGGATGTGCTAAGGGCGTGGCCCGCTCTGCATCCCTTCGCAGGCAATATTCACTGCCTGGAAAAGCCCGCGGGCTGGTCGCTGGCAACCCTCTGGCGGCTCACCCGACTGCTGCGCCAACTCAAGCCCGTCGCGGTACATACCCACCATCTGGGGCCCATGCTCTATGGCGGTCTGGCCAGTCGGCTGGCCCGGGTGCCCACCCTGGTACACACAGAGCACGATGCCTGGTATCTCGATGACCCCCATCAGCGCACGCTGGCCCTGTGGGGGCTGCGCGCCTTCAAACCCATTCTGGTGGCCGATGCCACGCCGGTGGCCAACCAGCTGCTGGCCAAGCTGGGCCAGCTGTCGCCAACCGTGATCCCCAACGGCATCGATGAGCAGCGTTTTGCCCCGGGCGCCGCCGCCCTCGCCCGTCAGGAGATGGGGCTGCCGCAAGGGGTCAAGTTGATTGGCTGCGCCGCCCGCCTTGAGTCGGTCAAGGGTCACACCTTGCTGCTGGAGGCAATCCGCGCCCTGCCGGAAGAGGTGCATCTTGCGTTGGCTGGGGTCGGCAGTTTGCAAAATGCGTTGCAACAACAGTGTCAGCAGTTGGGGATCGCCCATCGGGTCCATTTTCTGGGGCTGGTCGAAAATATGCCGCGTTTCTATCAGGGGCTGGATCTCTTCTGCCTCCCCTCACTGGCGGAGGGGATGCCGCTTTGCGTGCTGGAAGCACAGGCGTGCGGGGTGCCGGTGGTGATGAGCGACGTGGGGGCGGCCAGAGAGATCGTCTGCCAGGCCAGCGGCCATATCCTGTCGGAGCGGGATCCCGGCCGCCTTGCCCAGCTTCTGGCACAAGGGTTGCTGCAGTGCCATAGCCTGCGTGCCGTCACCCGTGAGTTTGTGTGCCAGCAAAGCAGCTTGAGCCGGATGGCTCAGGCCTATCAGCAGCTTTACAGCCGCTGATCAAGCGACCCGATGACCAGAGGAGCATCCCATGGAATGGATCATGATCGTGTTCTGGCTGTGTGCTGTACTGGTGGTCTACCACCATGTCGGCTATCCCCTGCTGCTCAAATTTGGTGGTCGGCAGGCGCGCAAGGTAGCCAATCCGCCCCGCCCCCTGGCTCGGGGATTCAAAACAGATGCCACCGATGAGGCGCTGCCGACCATCACCCTGCTGATGCCGGTCTACAACGAGTCGGCAACCATCGCGGCCAAGCTGCAAAACCTCGCCAGCCTCGATTACCCCGCCGACAAGCTGTGGGTGCATGTGCATTTCGACGGCTGCAGCGACAACAGTTACCCCATTGCGCTCAGCCAGCTCGGTGATCCCGCCCTGCAGCAGCTGCAGATCAGGCTGTTTGATCACCCCCGCAATCGCGGCAAGGTCGCCGTGCTCAACGAGGCCATGACCCGGGTGCACAGCGATCTGGTGGCCCTCACCGATGTCTCGGCCCTGCTGCCCATCGACAGCCTGCTGCTGGCGGTCGCCCATTTTGCCGATCCCAAGGTAGGGGTGGTCGGGGAGGCATACCGCTTCTGGCAACCGGGCTCCCAGGGCGAGGAGAGTTACTGGCACTATCAAAGCCAGATCAAGCTCTGCGAATCGGCCCTTGGCGGCATGCTGGGTGCCCACGGGGCCTTTTACATGATGCGCCGGGAGTGCCTCACCCCGCTGGCTGCCGATACCATCAACGACGATTTCATCCTGCCGATGCAGGCCATCGCCAAGGGGTATCGGGCTGTCTATGACAATCGCTGCGCCGCACTGGAGCTGGAAGTTTCCAATGCCGCGCTGGAGGCAACACGGCGCAAGCGGATCGGGGCCGGCAACACCCAGCAGCTGCTGCGGTTGCTGCCCCTGCTGCACCCCAAGTTCGGCTGGGTTGCCTTCAACTTTGCCAGTGGCAAGGGGCTGCGAGTATTGATGCCGCTCTGCCTGACCCTGCTGTGGCTCTGCGCCATCCCGCTGGCCACCCAATCCCTGCTGTTTCAGCTGTTGCTGGGGCTGCAACTGCTGGGGTATCTGCTGGTCATCCTGATCCAGCTGACCCCTGTGCACCCCTGGCCCAATCTGTTTCGCAAGATCCACTATCTGGTACTCGGACACTGGTACAACGGCATGGGCACCCTGCGCTACTGCCTGCGCGCCCCCATACGTTTCATGTCACAGGAGAAAGCCGTATGACACACCCCATTCCAAGATTGACCCTGGTGGTCAAACGCAGCATGGATCTGCTCGGTGCCACTCTTGGCCTGCTGCTGACACTGCCACTGTGGCCGCTGATCATGCTGGCCATCCGGCTCGATAGCCCGGGGCCGGTGTTCTTTCGTCAGCTGCGGATCGGGCGCAGCCACGCCACCCATACCGAGCTCTTTTTCATGATCAAGTTTCGCACCATGCGCGCCGACGCCGAGGCGGGCACCGGGCCGGTCTGGTGTGGCAAGGGGGACAGCCGGATCACCCGCTGCGGCGACTTCCTGCGCAAAACCCGGCTCGATGAGCTGCCGCAGTTTATCAATGTGCTCAAGGGGGAGATGTCGCTGATCGGCCCCCGTCCGGAGCGACCCGGGATCGCCAACCGGCTGGAAGATGCGGTGCCGTACTTTATCGAACGCACCTATGAAGTGGCCCCCGGCATTACCGGTCTGGCACAGGTCAATCAGGGTTACGACGAATCGCTCGATGATGTGCGCAGCAAGCTGGCGTTCGATCTGGCCTACTCGGTCGCCCTGCTCCACCCCTGGCGCTGGCTGGTGCAGGATGTGCATATCATCGGCAAGACGATCGCTATCATGGTCGGCAAGAAGGGGCGCTAATCCCGCCGCCCCAACCTCAACCACATCTCAACACCCATCAGGCCATTGCCACTGCAATGGCTTTTTTTTATGGCGCATCGTTGTGGCGCATCAATGGTGATCACAGAGAAGTCAGCGATCTGATCGCCATCATCTGGCCCCATCCATCCACAGGCCTGATGTCCGCTTGACCAACCGCAGAAACCCGAGCCTTGCGTGCTCACCGAAGCAATCCGCCCCCTGCTCCCCATAACACCGGCACATAAAAAAACGAGTAGCCAGCGGCCACTCGTTTTGACAGGTTTCTCCGTGATTCAGGCGCCGTAGACGGCCAGAATATCGGTCACTCTGTTGCTCACGCTGTACCCGCGGGCGATGGTGTTGCGGGCCGCCTGACTCATTTTGCTGCGCACCACCCCATCGCTGCGCAGCCAGTAGTTGACCAGCTCCGCCATATCCCGCACATGGCCGGGCTCCACCAGCCAGCCATTGGATTTGTGATCGATCAGGTTGACCAGGCCCCCCACCGCAAAGGTACAGACTGGTATGCCGTGAGCCATCGCCTCCAGGGCCACCAGCGGCAACCCTTCAAAGCGGGAGGTGATGCAGAGCAGGTCGATGTTGTGCCACTCATTGGCCATGTTCTGAAAACCATGAAGCTGGACGCGATCACCATACTGCTGTAACAAGGCGCTTTTCATGGGGCCATCCCCGTAGAGATGAAACGCCCCGTCCGGGCAGAAGGCAGCCAGCTGGCAGAACGCCTCCGGCCCCTTTTCCGGCGAGAGGCGGCCGACAAAGGCAATCCGGTTGCCAGTTACCGTAGCCGGCGTCGCAGGCATGGGGACAAAGTTGCTGATCACCGTGCTTGGCACAGGCAATTTGCGAGCGATGGGCTCGCTTACTGCAATACACTTCGCAAAACGCGCTGTAGTGCGATCCAGCCAGCTGTAAAACTTCAGCAATCCCTCCCCGTCATCCCCGCTGTGAAAGGTCGAGACCACCGATTTACCGGTAAACCAGGCTGTCAGCCGCCCCAGCACCCCGGCCTTGTAGCCGTGGGTGTGGATCAGCACAGAAGCCGGCTGGCGGGCCAGACGGCGCATAAAGTCGCGGCTGTTGTGGCACACCTCGTAGGGCAAGCCCTGTTGTTTGAGCAGGGTCGTAAAGGGGGTCATGCCGTGGTTGCTCACCAGCACTATGGTGGGGCGAAATCCTCTGGCCAGCAGATCGTTGGCCAAGTGGATAATGTGAACTTCTATTCCACCGACCTGACGTGCATCGATGGCCAGCCAGATCTGCTGCATGGGTAACATAGTCACCTCCTCCCGTGGCTCCATGCCACCTGAAATGAGGTGTTGCATAGAGCGGGCCAGTCAGGTAAGGAGGGGCAGGATCAGGCGCCGGGACAGGCGACCAACAAGAGGGTCATGTCATCGAGGGCGGCATCATTGATGCGCTCATCAAACCAGCGGGCAATGCGATGAGCCAGTTGCTCAAGACCGGGCCCCGAAGTCAGGCAGATCTCTTTTAGCTGCGACTCCCAGCGCTGGCGCTCTGCGGCATCACGGCTATCGAGCAGACCGTCGGTCCAGAACAGCAGGATCTCGCCGGGCTTGAGCTGACGCTCATTGGTCACGAAGTGGGGATCCGGGCGCAAACCGGGCAAGGGGCCGGTCACGCCGACCTGACGGATGGTACCGGGCCCGACCAGCCAGGGCGCCGGGTGGCCCGCGCTGGCCCACTGCACCCGCCCCTCGTTGCCGAGTTCAATGCAGAGGGTGGTGAGCAGGGTAGCCCCCAATAACGGATCACTGTGAACCGCATTGGACAAGATGGTCAGCAAACGGGCGGGGGCGCGCTCCAGATCGTGCGCCGTCAGCAAGCCGCGCAGATAACCGGCATAGGCATGGGCAAAAAACTTGGCTTCCGCATCGTGGCCCATCACATCCCCGAGCCACAGCACCCGATCCTTGACCAGCAGAAAGTCCCCGCCCCCCACGGTGGCCGCGCGGGTTTGCAACGCCAGCTGGTATCCCCCTATGGAGGTGGCGGGCAATAACGGGCGCAGCGCCGAGGTCATGCGCTGATCCAGCTGCTCGCCCCATTGCGACTTGAGCTGCTCCGAGCGTTGCAGCACCCGCGAAACCGCCAGCAACAGGTCCTGCTTGGTGATGGGTTTGACCAGAAAGTCATCGATCCCCAGCGCCCCCGCCCGACTCTGGGTCCACTGATCCTGATGACCGGTCAGGAAGATAAAGGGCACCCCCTTCATCTTGGGATCCTTCATCAACTGCTGGCGCAGCCCAAAGCCATCGATCCCCTCCATCTCGATATCGGAGAGCACCAGCGCGGGGGGCTGCTTTCCGAGCGCCAGCAGGGCGGCATGGGAGTCGGCATAACTTTCAACCCGGTAGTGCTCATGGAGATAGGCGGTGAGCAGGGCACGCATCACCTTGTCATCGTCGATCACCGCGAGCACCGGCAGTTGGTTGACCGGGCCCTGCTGGCGAAGGGTCACGCGATTGCGATCATCGTCGCGAGAGAAGTGCACCTCGGCAAACAGCTGGTGCACCAGCGCCAGCCCGTATCCCCCCTCCTGCAGCTCATCGGGTAACGGCGCACTGGCAAGACCGGGTTGCGGGCCGCCATCATCCTCCAGTATCAGACTCAAGCCCGTTTCATCCTCTTTCAGCGTGAGCCAGAGCTGGGTCGCGGGAGGAGCTGTGTGTTTGACGCTATTGGTGGCCAGCTCACTGAAACAGAGCAGCCAGTTGGCTTGATCCTTTGGGGAGACCTGAAACAGGGAGAGTCCCTGCGCCAGCCGGTTGCGCAGTTCGCGCACCGACTGCAGGGTTGCCGGAGCAGATCGCAACCAGTCATCCATATCGGGCCTCCATCAGCGGGCGATCAGATCCGGAAATTGAGCAAGGCACTGCGCCGACACCAGCGCTTGAGCCATTCGGTCACCCGGTTACTGGGCAGCCGGTTGAGTTCGCGCAGGATCTCGCTGGCCAGCCCCGGGTTGAGCTTGTCGTTATAGACAGCGCCAATCAGATTGGCCTCGGCACGGGTCAGTTTATCCACCGCACTTTGTACCACGGTCGTCGGTGTCACTCCAGCCAGCACCACCAGCAGTGCCCCTTCACAGGCCCCGCACACCTGATCGGCCGGAATATTGCCCCGATTGAGGGCGGTGAGCGGTGAGGTATCGAAGATCACCACATCGTAATGTTCGAGCCAACGAACCAGCAGCTGACGCAAGGTATCCTTGTTGCGAAAAGCCATCAGATCCTTGCCCGGCGCCGGGAGCAGCGACAACGACCGGCCAGTGGCTACCGGCTCGGGCACATCATTGGGCCCCCAGGCAACAGCCGGGGCGCGGCCGGGGTGATAGAGATTGAGATCCACCAGCAGGGTGCGCAGCCCATCCGCTTCCGAGCGCCTTGCCAGCGCATCGCAGATGGAGCTCACCCCCTCTCCCCCTTCCGACGAGGTGACCGCCAGCGAGCGGATCCCCCGGGCGACCGTCGCCGCGTAGAGGGATTCGAGCTCCAGATATTGAATGGGGATGCTCATATCAAAGCGTCCCGACCAGGGCCACCACCGAGATCGTGGTCAGGATATCGCGCATGCCATCCATGAAGATGGCCCAGTTGCTGCTTTTGCTATCAGGGATAAAGACGGTGTCCCCTGCACGCAGCACCGGCAACTGGCTAAAGTCGGGCTCTTTGGCAAAGCCGTCGAGATCGAAGCTGCGGGCCTGATCCCCCTGACCACTGGTAGCCATGTTGATCACCACAATCTTCTTGATATAGGCGCTGCTGGTCGGGCCCCCCGCCTCTGCCAGCAGATCCAGCAGGGTCATGGAGGAGTCAAAGCGGTAGCGACCCGGGCGGGCGATCGCTCCCAGCACCCGAATAGTGTTCTCCTTCGGCTCATCGAGCCAGGGGCGATTCTTCTCCGGCAGATAGATGGAGTCGCCGGGCAGCACCTTGGGCAGCAAGGTTTCATCGCCGGTTTCAAAGTAGAGGGCAAGATCGAGCTTGCTGACCCGCGCAGTGCTGCCACTGCGATGGGCGATGCGCACATTGCGCAGATCCGCCGCCGCAGTCGGACCATCGGCGGCCGACAGGATGTCGATAAAGCCCATCTGCTCATTGAAGGCATAGCGACCGGGGGCCCCGACCTGACCGAAGATATAGATGGAACTGTCCGGTGACTGGCGCACCCACTGGGACTTGTTGTCACTGGGATCGGTGGGCAGCTCGGGGATCATGATGGTGAATCCGGCCCGGATCTTCGGCAGGCTGGCCAGCGCCCCCCCCTGATGGAGAAACTTGTCCAGATCAAACAGGGTTGGCGTGGCCTGCCCCCCTTCGGCGGTCAGGATCTGCACCTTGGCGATATCGGCCCGCTCGTTGGGGCCACCAGCGTGGGCGATCAGATCCAGCAGCGACATCTCGTCAGACCATTCATAGCGGCCCGGGATCCGCACCGCCCCCATCACCATCACCGCCCGTCCGGGCGCCACTTTTAACCAGGACTTCTCGTTAATGTCGGTCTTCTCCGGCACAAAGATGGCATCACCGGGTTTGACTTGGGGCAGCGCCTTTTGCATCCCTTCGGTATAGGCCTGCAAGTCGATGGGTTCGATCGTGCCATCGGTGCGCAGCAAACGGATCTGGCGACTCTCGGCATAGCGGGTCGGGCCACCGGCATTGGCCAGAATATCGAGGAAGGAGTCCCCTTCCCGCCCCTCATAGGCGCCGGGTTTGAACACCTCGCCCATGATGTAGATGGTGCGTGCCCCCCGTTTTATCTGCTCTTCATCCTTGGGCACGAAGATGGTGGCGCCCGGCGCCAGATTGGGCAGCAGCTTGTTGTTGCCGGAGTCGAGATAGGCTTTGAGATCGAACAGTTCGGGGGCATCACCATTGATCACCCGGATCCGCTCCACCCCGGCAAAACGGGTTACCCCACCGGCTCGCATCAGCAGATCCACGATGGAGTTGCCACTCTTGAAACTGAAGGCGCCGGGGCTGTTGACCTCGCCAAACACCTTGATCGCCTTGCCGGTATCGCCATCCCCGCCTGCCGCCAGGGTTGCCGCATCAAAATCTATTTGCACGTTGCCGATCAGCGGAGAGGCGGGTACGAACACCACATCGAGGGATTGCAATGGCGGCAACACGCTGGCATCGCCGGTATCGAGATAACGCTTGTAGTCGAAGCTAGATACCGTGCTGCCGCGCCGCACCTGCATGTTGTTGAGCTGGGCACCGGGCACCAACCCGCCAGCGGCATCGAGGGCCATCTGCACGTTGCCATCGGGCGCCAGATCATAACTGCCGGGTTTTTTGACATAGCCCATCACGCTGATCAGCAGCCGCTTCTCCAGCAAGGTGACGGTCAATTGAGAGAGGTTGTTGTAAACAGGTTTGAGGGCGGTGCGGATCAGCTCATCCGCCTGTTGCAGGGTCTTCCCCCCCACCACGACGTTTCCAACTTCAGGCAGTGCAATCTCCCCCTGCTTGTTGATCTGGAAAGGCTGATCAAAAGCAGGCTCACCGGGTTGCACTATGGCCAACCGATCACCGGGAGCCAACAAGGTGGAGGCCAGTAACGGGCAGGTGAACAACAGCAAGAGAACACAGATCAATCCTTCGAGAGCGCCCCGTTTCATAGACATCCTTTTCGTCTGTTACGTCTGCCCCCATTGGCGTAAGGGGAGCCCTGACCAATCAGCACGACAGCCATCCGCTGTTGTCTGTTGCAGCCGCAAACGTACTTGTTGTAGTGATTGTGCCAACACGGTCTGACGCCAGGCTACATCCGACCAGAGCCGTCCGTGCATATCCCGTTCGATATCAATACGTTGAGATTGTAGTCGTTTCAACTCGGCAGGCATACACCCCTGCAGACTCGCTTGCTTTAATTCCGTCAGCTGCAAGTCGAGTTCCTTCTGACGCTCATCATAACGAGACCAGACCCGCCGTTCATCCTCATTGACCGGAATACGGGTGGGTCTTGCCTCGGCCATGCCGCCATATCCCTCCGGCGGCCACTGCGCGCAACCCGACAGCAGAATGGACGATAGCAGGATACCAAAGCGTTTCATGATGCCGCGGCCATCATGCCACGGGAACGCATATAGGCCTTGATGCTCTCATGGCAGGGGATCACCCGGTCGATATGCAGCATCTCCAGCAGGTCATGGGGTTGACCGGGTCCACAGACAAGGGCCATCTGATGCCCGTTCATAATCAATCTTTTATAGAGAAATACCAAGGCTCCGATCCCCGACGAGTCGATAAAATGAACATCGCTGATATCGGCCAGGATATCTCCCGGGTGGGTCGAGAGGGTTTCAAACAACGGGCGGAGCTCACTGACGGCCATCGCGTCAAACTCGTTTTCCAGTACCACTACCTGGATATCATTAAGGGTGTAAGTCATGCTTTCCATCGCTAGCTCCTTGTCGATTCTCAGACTATTTGCTGTCACGGCATTCAGCACGTTGCAAATGTTATGCCGGACAGTGCCACGGCACTTGTTCTCCAAATGATACTCTTTGCGCCTTATTCGCCGACACCCACTCCTCGTTTTGATTGCCAAATTGCAATTAACCTCCCCCGAACGTTGCAAACTGCAATTCACCTGGGCCGAGATTGCCCGATAACAGGCTAAATGGCTGATAATTCAAGCCCATTAGACTGGGCCCGATTATTGCTTGCCTTTGTACACACTTCACAAGCCACCGTTGGCTCGGCCCCCATGCCGCCATTTTCCAGGAAGGAGAGACCATGAAAGCAGGCCTTTACATCGCACCACTGCTGGCAGCCCTTTGCGGCACCGCATACGCAGCCCCCTCCCCTGACAGCGCCGTGTTGAAGGTTGAAGGCGCCATCAGCAGCCCCACTCATCAGGCTCTGGCCCTGTGGGACAGCGCCATGCTGGATCAACTGCCGGTACACGAAATCAAAACCCATACCCCCTGGTATGACGAAGCCAAGACTTTTCGCGGCCCGCTGCTGCAAGATGTATTGGCCAAGGTCGGGGCAACCGGCAAACAGCTCACCATTACCGCGCTCAATGACTACTCGGTACAGGTGCCGACAAGCGATGCCGAGCAATATCGGGTCATCCTCGCCCGCACGATCAATGGCAAGCCACTGTCGGTGCGTGACAAAGGGCCGCTGTTCCTTGTCTATCCGTTCGATCAATATCCCGAACTGCAAAACAAGCTCTATTATGGTCGGGCTATCTGGCAGATCAGCGCGATAAAAGTGGAGTAGATCCCATCATGCGTTCCATGGCGGCCAGTCAACGTTTCTTGTTTGTGGTGCTTTGTGTGCTGCTCCTTGCCTTTGCCGGTATTGGTACCATCCAGTATCGGCAATTTCAGGATCTGCAGCGCAGTACCAGCCAGGGCGAAGACAACGTGATGTGGAACTATTTCCAGCTCTATAACGAAGCGCTGCGTTTTCAAAGCTCGCTGCTCCATGAGTCGCAACCGACCTTCCAGCTCAGATACGATATTCTGGTCAGTCGCATGGATCTGGTGCTGGAGAGCAAGGATCGCAGCCTGCTTCAGCAAACCGAGATCTACCAGCAGGCAAGCAAAGCCATTCGATCCTACATCTCTCTGGCGGATATCTGGCTCGGCCCGGAAGCCACCAAGCCGCTCGACAATCTTGCCCATCAGGAGCTGCGCCAACAGCTTGCCTCCCTGCTCCCCCTGCTCCATCAGCTGACTCTGGAGGTGAACCAGCAGGCGACCCTGTTTGATGTGGCGCGTCGCGACAGCGTGAGGGAGCAGATCATCACGACGACACTCATCGCTACCCTGCAATTTGCGCTGCTCTTTGTGCTCGCCCTGCTGATCTGGCGGCAAATGAATATCTCGTTTCTGCAGCACAAACTGATGCAGCAGCTCAATGACAAACTGCTGCGGGCAAATCAGGCGGCAGAGGCCGGCACAAGAGCCAAAAGCAGCTTTTTGGCCAACATGAGCCATGAAATTCGCACCCCCATGAATGGCATTCTCGGCATGCTCTCACTGCTGGCCGACCGGGATATGGACCCAAGGGAGCGAGACTATCTGGAGACGGCGCGCGAATCGGCAAACCATCTGCTCGGTCTGCTTAACGACATTCTGGATGTATCAAAGCTGGAAGAGGGCAAGATCGAGCTGCAACTGGCCCCCCATCACTTGCCCCAGCTGCTGGAGGATATCCGGGCCCTGATGCAGAGCAACTGCGATGCAAAAGGGATCAAGCTGACCCTGACAGTTGCCTCCGATACGCCGGAGTGGTTGATGATCGACCCGCTGAGGGTGCGCCAGATCCTCTTCAATCTGGTGAGCAATGCCATCAAGTTCACCCATCAGGGGGAAGTAAAGATCCATGTTGATAGCACCCTGTTGGAGCAGGATCGCCACTCGATACGCATCTCGATCCAGGACACCGGGATCGGCATGAGCAAAAGTCAGCTAAAGAACCTGTTTCAACGTTTCGCCCAGGCGGATGTCTCGATCACCCGCCAATATGGTGGATCGGGCTTGGGACTTGAAATATCCCGTAACCTCGCACGCCTGATGGGTGGCGATATCTCGGTAGAGAGCAGCGAGGGACATGGCAGTACTTTTACCTACATCTGGCCCGCCAGAGCCACGACCCCCTCGATTGTTTGCCTGCCGTCCAAGCCGCTGGATCAGGAGAGCTATCGCATCTTGCTGGTTGATGACAATGCCACTAACCGCAAGGTGATCGGCGCCATGCTCGACTCCGTGGGCCATCAGGTCACACTGGCCGTTCAGGGAGAAGAGGCGCTGGAGAAACTGGGTCACACCGAATTTGATCTGGTGTTGATGGATGTCCAGATGCCAGTGATGGATGGCCTGGTGGCCACCACCCGGATCCGCACCTCCCAGATGCCTTGGGCAGATATCCCCATCATCGCCCTGACGGCGGATGCGATGCCGGAATCCAAGCAATACTATCTTTCCCATGGCATGAATGGATATATCACCAAGCCCATCAATAAAGAGACGCTACTGAGCGAGATAAACAGACATATTTCCCATGGTCGGCTCAAATACAACGCCGCCCTGCGTGTCACCAAGCAATAACCCCCCCCCCCTGATTCCGGGCTACTGATTGCTCATGTGGGGCAACATTGACTTCTGCAGGCAACTGAATGGGCTTGGGTCTGGAACACACGCAGGCAAGCCGCTTCGCAACCGCTGCACGGGCCGTCGGCTTGTCTCGGGTATGCAGGGATTTTTTGATCTCTTTACGACGACCACGGGGGAGCGTGGTGACTTTCCGGTAATACCAGATGCCGTGGGGACTGAGCCAGAGATTCATCGATGAGCTCCTTGTCGTCCACATAAAATGGATGACCAAGGGCTTTAGGAAGCTAACTTATTGAATTGCAGAAACAAGTGGTGGCCCTACCAGCCACATCCCGGCACTCGAGTCCCCCGCCTTGGCTGCTACCTTCCGGTCCTGACCAGGTCGACGGGTTATCAATGCGAGAGGACCAATAGGACCACCGGCGAGGAGAATAGGCAAACTAGGCGTTCAATGCAACGGCTTTCTACCCTCCAACAGATCGTTTGCCTTATTTTTCAACAATCTGCCGAATGAATCAGCTAAACAGCATAAATTTCGCCCCCACCAGCAGCATCAGCAGGGCAAAGGCCTGCTTGAGGCGTGTGGGTGACAAGCGGTGTGCCAGCTTGGCGCCAATGCGGGCGAACTGGGTACTGGTCAGCACAATGCCCAGCAGGGCGGGCAGATAGATGTAGCCCACACTCCACTCGGGCAGATCTGCATGATCCCAACCCGCATAGAGGTAGCTGAGGCTCCCCGCCAGCGCGATGGGCATGCTGCATGCTGCAGAGGCCGCTACCGCATTGCGCATTGGCACCGAGCTCCAGCTCAGGTAAGGGACGGTCAGCGAACCACCGCCAATACCAAACAGCGCAGACATCCAGCCAATGATGGTACCGGCAATGCCTGTGCCGAGCGGCCCCGGCATATGGCGCTCCGCTTTGGGTTTAAGGTTGAGCCCCATCTGTAGCGCCATGCTCCAGGCGAAACAACCGATGATGATATTGAGGGTGCTGGTGCTGAGCAGATTGGCGGTCATGCCGCCAAGCCAGCCCCCGATCAGCATGCCGGCGCCGAGTCGGCGGATCATCACCCAGTCGACGGCGCCCGCCTCCCGGTGGGCCCGCAGCGAGCTGAATCCGGTAAAGATCATGGTGGGCAACGAGGTGCCGAGGGCCAGATGGGTAATGATTTCAGGGTCTATGCCCTGGGCGCGAAAGGTCATGACCAGCACGGGGACAATGATAAGACCGCCGCCGATCCCGAACAGTCCCGCCAGCATACCGGCAAAGGCGCCCAGCAGGAGGTAACCCATAAACAGCATAAAAATTCCTGTGTTAAACAAAAACTGGCCGACACGGCCGGGCAACAGTGGATATCTGCATGAAAAAAAGAGATGGCGCGAGGGCCATCTCTTCATTGTGCCGGTTAGTGCAGTGGAATGGTACCGTCCATCACCTTGTAGAAGGCCAGCACGGCACAGCCAAGCAGGGCCGCCGTCATCCCCTGCTCCAACCGGTTAAGGCCGCGCAGACCGTGATGCTGACGCGCCTTCCAGTAGATGAAGATGCCCGGGCTGTAGAGCAGCGCCACCAGCAACAGGTACTCCACACCGGCAGCGTAGACCAGCCAGCAGCCGTAAAGCGTCGCCACCAGGGCCAGCAGCAGGTCACGCTTGCGCTGATGGGGTTGACCCTGATAGGTCTCTCCTTTCAATGCCAGCTTCAGACCATAGGCACCGGAGAAAACGTAGGGCACCAGCGCCGCCGAGGTAGCGATGTTGACCAGCGCCAGATAGGTGCTGCTCTGGAAGTAGATGATGATCAGGAAGATCTGCACCAGACAGGTAGAGCACCAGAGGGACACCTGCGGCGAGCCGTTCTTGTTCTCCTTGGCAAACCAGCCCGGGAACACACCGGTTTTGCCCGCAATGTAGGGCACTTCAGCGGCCAGCACGGTCCAGCTGAGCAGAGCACCCATCACCGACACCACCAGACCGATGTTGATAAGCCAGGCGCCCCAGGGGCCGACCACGGCTTCGAGGATCATGGCGGTCGAAGGGTTCTTGAGCGCCGCCAGTTGCGGCTGGCTCATGACACCCAGCGAGAACAGGGTCACCATCACGTAAAGCGTCAGGGCGCCGAGCAGCGCCAGCACGGTGGCGCGGCCCACATCCTTGCGATGACGGGCACGGGCAGAGACCACCACGGCCCCTTCAATCCCGATAAAGACCCAGAGGGTCACCTTCATGGTGGACTTGACCTGATCCATCACGGAGCCCAGCTCCATGTTGTTCTGGCCCCAAATATCCAGAGTGAAGGTATCCATGTTGAAGGCCAGCAGGATCGCAACACAGAAGACGATGAGCGGCACCATCTTGGCGATGGTGGTGACGATATTCACCAGTGCAGCAACCTGTACCCCGCGCAGCACCAGTGCATGCACCGACCAGATCAGGATGGAGGCCAGCGTGATGGCCACCGGTGTATTGCCGTCACCGAAGATGACGTTGTCCGGCGTATCGAAGAAGTAGCTCAGGGCGCTAAACACTACGATGGCGTAGGAGACGTTGGCCAGCAGTTGGCAGAGCCAGTAACCCCAGGCGGCGTTGAAGCCGATAAAATCGCCGAAACCGGCTTTGGCATAGCTGAAGATACCGCCATCGAGATCGGGGCGGCGCATGGAGAGGTTCTGATAGACCAGCGCGAGACAGATCATGCCAAGACCGGTGATGGCCCAACCCAGGGCGACAGCCCCGGCACTGGCATGCGCAGCAATGTTTTGTGGCAGACTGAAGACCCCGGCGCCGACCATGGAGCCGATCACCAGCGAAATGAGGGCGCCCAGCCCTAGTTTCTTGTCCATTTCAATCCTGTTTATTTAGGCGGCGGCAGAGCGTCCGTATTCATACTGCGCGCAATATGGGAGGGGCTGGGAATCCTGACCCCGTGAAAAAGGCGGCAACTATATTGCATGACTATTCCGACCGCAATCCCTCGTCCCGTCAATCATGCACCGCCTTGACCGCGCGCAATTTTACAGCACTGACCCATATGGCCTGTGAGCTGGCTCAAATTAACCAAGACCCATTGATATTTCTCATTTTTCTGCCAACACAACCTGACTCGCATGGTTCCTATGCATCGCCATTCAGGCACTCTCTGTATAAATAATCTGCATAAAAAAGCCCCGGTGGAAACACCGGGGCCCATTATGTAAATCCCTATAAACGCAAACCGCCATCCAGTTCTACCATCCGCCCCGACAGATAGTCGTTGGCAAAAATAAAGCTCACCGTCTCGGCCAGCTGTTGCGCCTCGCCAAGGGTGCCGACCGGAATGGCCTGCTGCATCCGCGCCATCGCCTCCGGCTTCATCGCCGCCGTCATGTCGGTGGCAAACACCCCGGGGGCAATCCCCATGACCCGAATGCCATGGCGCGCCAGCTCCCGCGCCCAGGTCACCACCAGCGAGGCAACTCCCGCCTTGCTGGCGGCATAGTTGCTCTGGCCAATATTGCCGGCGCGGGCGATGGAAGAGATGTTGATGATAACGCCCCCCTGCCCCCCTTGCGCCATCAGCGCCGCCCCTTCGCGCCCGCAGAGGAAGGTACCGGTGAGGTTGACGTCAATCACGCTCTGCCACTGGGCCAGCGTCATCTTCTCCACCAGCTCACCCTCTTTCACCTTGATCAGCATGCCATCGCGCAAAATACCGGCGCAGTTGATAAGACCGTGCAGCACGCCAAAACGCTCCTTGATGCCAGCAAAAACCGACTCAACCTCGGCTTCGCTCGCCACATTGCAGACAAACAGCTCGCACTGGCTATCTTGATCGCACTGATCATTCTGACTGCGCACCAGGGCTACGGTCGCCTCCAGATCGGCGCGATTGATGTCGAGCAGCGCCAGCGTCGCCCCCTGTGCGCTCAGGGCCAGCGCAATGGCCCGTCCCAAGCCACGTCCGGCGCCGGTAATAACGATGACCTTATCTTTGATATCCATCAATGCTCCTTGTAGCTGGTCGAAGGGAGATGCCTTGAAGAGAGGTGGCCCGTCAGGCGGGACCCTGTTTATCCAGATAGAGTTCGACGATGCTCGAGAAATCGCGACTCCCCTGCCCCTGGGCGGCATGCAGGTTGAACAGGTTGCGGGCCAGCGCCCCCATGGGCACAGCGCTGTGCCCATGCTCGGCCAGCGCCATGGCCAATCCCAAATCTTTCACCATCAAACGGGTCATAAAGCCCCCCTGATAGTTGCGAGCGGCAGGGACATTCTCCATCACCCCGGGCCAGGGGTTGTAGCGCTCCAGACTCCAGTTGTTGCCGGAGCTCTTGCCCATGATGGTGGAGAGCACGGCGGGATCCAGTCCCTCCTTCACCCCGAGGGCCAGCGCCTCGGCGGTACCCGCCATATGGATCGCAAGCAGCATGTTGTTGCACATCTTGGCGATCTGCCCGGCGCCCAGCGCCCCGGCGTGAAACAGGTTCTGCCCCATGCAGGCGAGCAGGGATTTCGCCGCCTCGAAATCTGCCGCGTCGCCGCCAACGATAAAGGTGAGCGTCCCAGCGGCCGCACCGGCGACACCGCCCGATACGGGGGCATCGATAAAGCGCAAACCGCGGGCGCGGGCCGCCTCCCCGACCTGACGGGCAGAGTCGACATCGATAGTGGAGCAGTCGATCACCAGTGCACCAACCGGCAGGGCTGCCAGCAGATCCTGCCCCTCAGACAGCCAAAGATCGCGCACATGTTCCCCCGCAGGCAACATGCTGATCACCACCTCGCAGCCGGTCACCGCCTCACGGGCATCCCCCGTGGCGATGCAGCCAGCGGCGATGGCGCGCTCAATGTTTTGGGCAACCAGATCAAACACCTGCACCGTATGCCCGGCCCTGGCCAGATTGGCCGCCATGGGGCCGCCCATGTTGCCGAGCCCGATAAACCCTATCCTTGTCATCCCGCTTGCTCCTTGCGTTGCTGATGCCGGCGTCCGCCGGTTGCCAAGATGTTATTCCTTGCAGGCCAACGGATTGCGCCCCTGCGGCCAGCGATAGAACTCGTCCAGCCACTCCCCCTCCGGTGGCAACTGTTGCCAGCGGGGATCTTTATCCTTGTCGATTAGCAGTGCCCGCACCCCTTCCACAAAATCGCCCTTGAGCACGCAGTTGACCGAGAGGGTCAGCTCCTCGGCAAATACCTCTGCCAGTGAGTTGCGGCGAGCCTGCCAATATTGACGCCACAAAATGGCACGGCTGATGGGGCTACCGGTGCGGCAGAGCTGCTGCGCCTGCTGGAGTACCGCCTCCGGTTCATCGAACTGAGCTTCGAACAACCGCGCCAATACCCCTTGCAGCGTGCGTCCCGCCAGCAAGGCATCGATCCTCTGTTGATGGGGCAGCAATACTGGCGCTGGCAAGCGGGCCGCTACCTCACGGTGCAATCCCCTGAGCAGCAGATCGATCTGCTCACGGGGCTCACCACTGCCAGCCCAGTCGAGCACGGCGAGGCGTGACAACAGCGCACTGCGCTCGCCACTGGCGATAGCGTGATCCGCCAGCCCAAGACCGATGGCATCACTCCCGTTGAAGCGGGCGCCAGTCAGACCGAGCCAGAGCCCCAGCCGCCCCGGCATCCGGCTTAAAAACCAGCTTGCCCCCACATCGGGGTAGAGGCCTATGGTTACCTCCGGCATGGCGAACAGGCTCTTTTCGGTCACCACCCGGAAATCGGCACCGGCAAACAGGCCAATGCCGCCCCCCATGCAGATACCGTCCGCCACGCAGATCAGGGGCTTGCGGTAAGAGTGGATGTGGTGGTCGAGCCGGTACTCCTGCTCGAAAAAGTCGCGGGCATATTCGAACAGTTCCGATCCGCTTGCCTCCTGTTTGCGGTAATAGAAGGAGCGGATATCGCCACCGGCACAAAATGCCTTCTCACCCATCCCCTGCAGCAGTACACAGACGATGGCGGGATCCTGCTCCCAACGGGTCAGCGTCTGTTGCAGGATCTGGATCATCGGCAGGCTCAATGCGTTGAGAGACGCAGGGCTGTCGAGGGTCAACACCCCGATCTGATGGCCATCTTCGGTGGGATAACAGCTAACCTTGACCGGCTCACTCATAAACGGCTCCGTATGGATTTATTCTGTTGGGCCATATTGCCAGCGCGGTAAGCGTTTCTCCAGGAAGGCGGCCACCCCTTCACGCTGATTGACATCGCTAAAGAGATCGAGAAACAGCGACCGCTCAAGGGGCAAGGCGGCATCCCGCGGGCCACTGCGGCCCTGATTGATCAGGGTTTTGCAGGCGCGCAGGGCGCTCGGGCTCTGGCGCTCCACCAGATGGGCCATCTGGTGCGCCGCCTCCCATGCCTGACCGGTTTTCACCACCTCCTCCACCAGCCCCATCTCGTAGGCCAGCGAGGCACTCACCTTCTCGCCGCAGAGGATCATCCGCTTGGCCCAGCCCGGCCCCACCAGCTCGGTCAGGCGCTGAGTGCCACCGGCACAGGGGAGCAAGCCCACCGAAGCTTCCGGCAGTCCCAGCAACGCCTGCTGCTCGGCGATGCGGATATCACAGGCCAACGCTACTTCCAGGCCACCGCCCATGGCATAACCATTGATGGCGGCGATACTGACGCCGTGAAAACGGGCCAGCGCCTCGAAGGCCTTGCCAAAGGCTTCGGCTACTTCGCGGGCCAGCTCGACATTCCCCTCGACAAACATATTGAGGTCGGCACCGGCGCAGAAAAATTTGTCGCCCGCACCACGGATCACCAGCGCCACCACATCGGGACGACTGTCGAGCTCCACCATCATCTGCAAAAAGGCCTGCAGGCTGGCGAGGGTCCAGGTGTTGGCAGGGGGATGGTCGAGGGTGATATAGGCCACGTGGCCATGATATTCGAGTCTGATCCTTGTCATAACATTGTCCTTGTCGATGAAGCTGCCGCCATGATGACAGGCTTGAATGACGCCAACCTGTGGCTGGCTCACAAAGCCGAAACCGGCATGGTGCAAATCGGGTGGCAGGCAACACACCCTTGATGCGACCACCGGTTAGCCCAGCGACAAACCGGGATCGGCCAGCAGGCGGCGCGCGATGATGAGTCGCATCACCTCGTTGGTGCCCTCCAGAATGCGGTGTACCCGTGTATCGCGCAGATAGCGCTCGAGCGGATACTCGCGGATATAACCATAGCCGCCAAAGAGTTGCAGAGCCTCATCGCAGACTCGATAACCCACATCGGTGGCAAACCGTTTGGCCATGGCGCACCAGGCACTCTTGTCCGGTGCCCCGCGATCCAGCTTGTCAGCGGCCTGACGCACCAGCAAACGGGCGGCAGCCAGCTCGGTCGCCATATCGGCCAGGCGAAACTGCACGCTCTGGAATTCGCTGATCGGGTGACCAAATTGCTGGCGCTGCTGCACATAGACCAGCGCATCGTCCAGCGCCTGCTGGGCGGTGCCCACTGAACAGGTGGCAATATTGATGCGCCCCCCATCGAGGGCCTGCATGGCGAACTTGAATCCTTCCCCCTCTTCGCCCAACCGATAACAGGCAGGAATGCGAACCCCGTTGAAAACAACCTCCCGGGTCGGCTGGCTGTTCCAGCCCATCTTCTCTTCTGCCTTGCCATAGCTCACGCCGGGGGCATTAGCCGGCACCATAAAGGCAGAGATCCCCTTCGCACCTTCACCACCGGTACGGGCCATCACCACCAGCACGTCAGTGCTGCCCGCTCCCGAGATAAAGACCTTGGTTCCCTCGATGAGGTAGCTATCACCCTCGCGAGTGGCTCGGGTCATGAGTGCCGCAGCATCGGAACCCGCCCCCGGCTCGGTGAGACAATAGGAGCCCAGCAACTCGCCGCTGGCCAGTTTGGGCACCCACTCTTTGGCAACCTCGGTGGGTAACCAGCTTCCCAGCATCAAGCTCACCATGTTGTGGATAGTCAGATACGCCGTGGTCGAGGTACAGCCCATGGCGAGGCGTTCGAAGATGAGGCTCGCATCGAGGCGCGGCAGCCCCAATCCGCCAAACTGCTCCGGGGTATAGAGACCACAAAAACCTAGCCCGGCCGCCAGCTTGATGGTCGGGATCGGAAAATCATGCTCCTTGTCCCAGCGCGCGGCATGGGGTTTGAGCGCCTCATCGGCAAAGGCGGCGGCCGCCTCCACATACGCCTGTTGATCATCGGTCAGGGTAAAATCCATCTTGTCGTTCACTCCCTTGTTGCCCCGCGCATATTTTCCCGCATTAGTGCTTTATGACGCGGCGCCCACACGCTGCGTCAGTCGGATCTGCCACTATGGCGCTGTTGTCGTGGTAGCTGCTGACTCTTTCACTACCACCGCTTTATCGACACACAACAGATTAACAATTGATTTACGTTTACGCTAACGTAAACTTGTGGCAGAAGTGAAGTACAAAAATGGACCGACCACTGCCAGCCATAACGCAGAGTCAGCCGGTCGAACCAACCTTCCTACCCGACTGTCATATCCGCAAGGAGAGCATGGATGCAGATGGATGAGACTCTGAATGCCCTGACCGAACAGGTTGCGGCTTTCTGCCAGAAAGTGATCGCCCCACGCGCCAGCGAGATCGATCAGAGCAATGCCTTCCCCCGCGATCTCTGGCCCCGGATGGGTGAGCTGGGGCTGCACGGCATCACGGTGACCGAGGAGTATGACGGGGTGAACCTCGGCTATCTCGCCCATGTGCTGGTGATGGAACAGGTGAGCCGCGCCAGCGCCTCGGTCGGCCTCTCCTACGGCGCCCACTCCAATCTCTGTATCAATCAGATCCACCGCCACGGCACGGCGGAGCAAAAAGCACGCTATCTCCCCCCGCTGGTGAGCGGCGAGCATGTGGGGGCGCTGGCCATGAGCGAACCGGGAGCCGGGTCCGATGTGGTCAGCATGCGCCTCACCGCGGAGCGCGAGGGCGATCACTTCGTGCTGAACGGCAACAAGATGTGGATCACCAACGGACCCGATGCCGACACCTTCGTCATCTATGCCAAGACAGATACCAGTGCGGGCCCCAAAGGGATTTCTGCCTTTATCGTTGAAGCCGGCACTCCCGGTTTTTCTACCGCCCAGAAGCTCGACAAGCTGGGGATGCGCGGCTCCAGCACCTGCGAGCTGGTGTTCGACAACTGCCGAGTGCCGCAGGAAAACCTGCTGGGCACCCTGCACGGCGGGGTCAAGGTGCTGATGAGCGGGCTGGATTACGAGCGGGTGGTGCTGGCTGCGGGCCCCCTTGGCATCATGCAGGCCTGCATGGACGTGGTGCTGCCCTATGTGCGCGAGCGCAAGCAGTTCGGCCAGGCCATCGGCGAGTTCCAGCTGGTACAGGGCAAGCTCGCCGACATGTATACCCGCCTCGCCAGTAGCCGGGCGCTGGTCTATTCGGTGGCGAGCGCCTGCGATCAGGGCCGCACCAGCCGTAAAGATTGCGCCGCCGCTATCCTGTTTGCCGCCGAAAATGCCACCCAGATGGCCCTCGATGCCATCCAGCTGCTGGGCGGCAACGGCTACATCAACGAATACCCCACCGGCCGTCTACTGCGGGACGCCAAACTCTACGAGATCGGAGCCGGCACCTCGGAGATCCGCCGCTGGCTCATCGGCCGCGAGCTGATGGGAGAAAATGCATGAGTCGTATCCACTCCCGCCTCGACACGGCGAGCCCGGAATATGCGGCCAATCGGGCCGCCATGCAGGGGCTGGTCGACGATCTCCACGCCCGCATTGCCGAGATCGCGCTAGGGGGCGGCGCGGCCAACAACGCCCGCCATCAGGCCCGTGGCAAGCTGCTGCCCCGCGAGCGCATCAATCAGCTGCTGGACCCGGGCTCCCCCTTTCTCGAACTGTCGGCGCTGGCTGGCTGGCAGGTCTATGACGAGCCGGTGCCCGCCGCCGGCATCATCACCGGCATCGGCCGGGTTTCAGGCCGGCTCTGCATGCTGGTGGTGAATGACGCCACCGTGAAGGGCGGCACCTACTACCCGCTCACGGTGAAAAAGCACCTGCGCGCCCAGGCCATCGCCGAGCGGCTGCGCCTTCCCTGCCTCTATCTGGTGGATTCCGGCGGCGCCTTTCTGCCGATGCAGGATGAGGTGTTCCCCGACCGGGATCACTTTGGTCGCATCTTCTACAACCAGGCCCGCATGTCGGCCCAGAATATCCCCCAGCTGGCGGTGGTGATGGGGCTCTGCACCGCAGGCGGCGCCTACGTGCCCGCCATGGCGGACGAGTCGATCATGGTCAGGGAGCAAGCCACCATCTTTCTGGCGGGTCCGCCGCTGGTCAAGGCCGCCACCGGCGAGGAGATCAGCGCCGAGGCCTTGGGCGGCGCCGAGGTACACTGCGCCCACTCGGGAGTTGCTGATCATATGGCCCGTGACGATGCCCATGCGCTGGCCATCGCCCGCACGCTGGTTACTCATCTGGGTAACGAGCCGATAGAGAGCAGCCCCGGCTACGAGCCCCCCTGCTACCCGATCGAGGAGCTCTACGGTCTGGTGGGCACCAGTCTCAAACGCCCTTACGACGCCCGTGAACTGATTGCACGACTGGTGGATAGCTCTGACTTTGACGAATTCAAGGCGCTGTTCGGAACCACTTTGGTGACCGGCTTTGCCCGTATTTGCGGCATGGAGGTGGGGATCCTCGCCAACAACGGCGTGCTGCACAGCGACAGCGCCCAGAAGGGGGCCCACTTTATCCAGCTCTGTAATCGGCGTGCCATCCCGCTGCTCTTTTTGCAGAACATCACCGGTTTTATGGTGGGGAGTAGCGCAGAAAAAGAGGGGATCGCCAAGCACGGCGCCAAGCTGGTCACAGCAGTGGCCTGCAGCCGGGTGCCCAAGATCACCCTGATCGTCGGCGGCAGCTTTGGTGCCGGCAACTACGGCATGTGCGGCCGCGCCTATGAACCCGATTTTCTCTTTAGCTGGCCCAACAGCCGCATCTCCGTCATGGGGGGCGAGCAGGCGGCCGGGGTGCTGGTGCAGGTGCGTCGGGACAAGCTGGCTGCCGAGGGCAAAGATTTGAGCGAGCAGGAAGCGGCTGCCATCCGTGCCCCGGTGATCGAACAGTATGAGCGCCAGGGTCACCCCTACTACGCCAGCGCCCGCCTGTGGGATGACGGCGTCATTGACCCGGCCCAGAGCCGCACCGTGCTGGCACTGGCGCTCGCCGCATGTCAGGGTGCCCGCATTGAACCCGAGCAGTACGGTATCTTCCGGATGTAAGGAGCAAAACGATGTCAGATCCACTTACTTCCTCAGCACTTGGCTCTTCAACACAGGGCCCGTTTCGGCTGGAGCGGCATGGCCCGCTGGCCGAACTGGTGCTGTCGCGCCCGGCCCACCACAACGCCTTTGATGCCGACCTGATGCTGGGGCTGCTCGACTGCCTCGATGATCTGGCCCATCTCCATGGTCATGATCTTGCCGAACGCCCCCACGCCCTGCTGCTGCGGGCCGAAGGCAAACACTTTTGCGCGGGCGCCGATCTCAACTGGATGCGCAATCTGGCCCACGCCGATTTTGAGCACAATCGCGAAGACGCCCGGGTACTGGCCAGGCTGATGCAGACCCTCGACGAGCTCCCCTTCCCCACGGTGGCGCTGGTGCAAGGGGCCGCCTACGGCGGGGCGCTGGGGCTCATCTGCGCCTGCGATCTGGTGCTGGCCAGCGATGATGCGCGCTTCTGCCTCTCAGAGGTAAGCCTCGGGCTAGTGCCTGCGGTTATAAGCCCCTACGTGGTACGCGCCATGGGAATGCGTCAGGCACGCCGCTACATGCTCAGTGCCGAGCCGTTCGATGCCATCACCGCCTGTCGGCTCAATGTGGCGCATCAACTCTGCAAACCGGATCAACTGCCTGCGGAGGGACGGGCGCAGGCCCTTCGTCTGTGCCGCAACGGGCCGGAAGCGATGAAAGAGACCAAACGGCTGCTGGCGGCGATAGAGGCCCATCCTTCCCGCCTGCACGAAGAGAAAACTGTCGAGACCATTGCCCGGGTTCGGGTGGGGCTTGAAGCCCAGGAGGGGATGCAGGCCTTCTTTGACAAACGCCCTCCCGCCTGGCGTCCCCGTTTCAAGGATGAGACATGACCCATCACACTCAGATTAAACGCCTGCTGATTGCCAATCGCGGCGAAATCGCCGTGCGCATCATCAAGACGGCGAAACGCCTCGGCATTCACACCATCGCCCTCTACTCCGATGCCGACGCCCATGCCATGCACACCCGTCTGGCCGATGAGGCCTGGCATCTGGGGCCCGCACCGGCCAGAGAGAGCTATCTCGACACCGGCAAGGTGCTGAAGATTGCCAAAGAGGCGCGCGCCGATGCCATCCATCCCGGTTACGGCTTTCTGTCGGAAAACAGCGATTTTGCCACCGCCTGCGAACAGCGCGGCCTGCGCTTTGTCGGCCCAAGCGGCGCCGCCATTCTCGCCATGGGCGACAAATCGGGCGCCAAGGCGCTGATGCAGGCTGCCGGCGTACCTGTGCTGCCTGGCTATCACGGCACGGATCAGCGGCCGGACTTTTTGCGCGATCAGGCGAGCCAGATTGGCTTCCCGCTACTTATCAAGGCAGCCAGTGGCGGCGGTGGCAAGGGGATGCGCCAGGTCGATCAGCTGGCTGACTTTGACGAGTCGCTGGCGGCAGTCAAACGGGAAGCCAAGGCCGCCTTTGGCGACGATCTGGTGCTGCTGGAGCGCTATCTACCCCGGGCTCGCCACGTGGAGGTGCAGGTCTTTGCCGATAGCCTCGGCAACGCCATCTATCTGGGGGACAGGGACTGCTCCTTGCAGCGACGCCATCAGAAAGTTATCGAAGAGGCGCCCGCCCCCGACATCCCTCCGGCTTTGCGTCGCGCCATGGGGGATGCGGCCGTGGCCGCAGCCAAAGCCATCCATTATCAGGGGGCTGGCACCATCGAGTTCCTGCTCTGCAAGGATGCGTTCTTCTTTATGGAGATGAACACCCGGCTGCAGGTGGAGCATCCGGTCACCGAAGCGGTGACCGGGCAGGATCTGGTGGCCTGGCAACTGGCCGTGGCAGAAGGCAAGCCGCTACCACTCACCCAGGAGGAAGTGGTGCTGCGCGGCCATGCAGTGGAGGCGCGCCTCTACGCCGAGGATGTGGCGGCCGGTTTTCTGCCCGCCAGCGGGCCTATCCACTGGCTCCACTGGCCCGTTGGCGTGCGCATCGACACCGGCGTTACCGCTGGCGATGAGGTGAGTCCCTATTACGATCCCATGATCGCCAAGCTGATCGCCCACGGCCAGAACCGCGCCGAGGCGTTCGCCAAACTGGCAGATGCGCTGGCGGCACTGGATCTCGGGCCGCTGGTGCACAACGGCCCGCTCTTGCTGCGCCTTTGTGAAGAGCCTGACGTCCTGGCCATGGGCCACCATACCCAGTGGCCCATTCCCACCACAGCACAGCCCATTCCTGAGCTCGCCTGGCCGCTGGCCACCCTCTGGCTGGCGAGCCGTCCTGCGGGCACCTGCCCCTGGCAGCAAGCCTGCGGATTTCGGCTGGGGCCGGATCGCTGCTGGACAGCGGCGGTGCGCATCGGTGATGAGCACCGGGTATTGACCCTTAACGATCATGGCGGCCAGTTTGAGTGGCAAGGGGAGACTCATTGCTACCAGAGAGGTGACGATCATATCCGGCTGCAGCAGGGTGGCTGCTGGCAACAGATCCCCATTCAGAGGGCCACAGGCTCGGAGGCAGCCTTCATCATGACCCTGGGGGGCCAGCGCATCCGCTTCGCGGCCGATGATCGGCAGCACAGCCACCATCATGATCAGACAAATGAGAAGGCGCAGGGCGCCATCGCTCCCATGCACGGCATAGTGGTAGCCGTGATGATCGAACCTGGCCAAACGGTCAGCAAGGGGCAACCCCTGCTGGTGCTGGAGGCGATGAAGATGGAACACCAGTTGCGTGCAGAGCGGGACGGGGTAATTGAAGCCCTGCAGTGCAAACAGGGCGAGCAGGTAAGCCAGGGAACCGTGCTGGTGCGCTTTGCCGAAGAGACTGCTTCACAGGAGGAACACCCATGAACCGATCACAGGACGTCCGTGACGACAGGGTCAGTCTGGTGGAGATGGGGCCACGAGATGGCCTGCAAAATGAAGCTGCGCCCCTCTCCTTGGTACAGCGGTTGGAGCTGATCCAGCGCCTTACCGACAGCGGCCTGCAACGCATCGAGGTGGGTGCCTTTGTCTCTGCCAAAAAAGTGCCGCAGATGGCGGACTCCGCAGCGCTGTTCGAGGCACTGCCGCGCAAGGGCTCAACCCGTTACGGCGCTCTGGTGCCCAATCTGCAAGGCTTGCAGGCAGCCATTGCCGCCCGTGCCGATGAGATTGGCCTCTTCACCGCCTGCTCCGATGGTTTTACCCGCGCCAATATCGGCATCAGCGTGGAGGAGTCGCTGGTGCGCTTCGCCCCGCTGGTGCAGGAGGCGCGCCGACTCGGCATCAAGGTGCGCGGCTACCTCTCCACCGTCATCGCCTGCCCGTTCGATGGCCCGACCCGTCCGAAACGAGTCGCTGCCATGGCCGAGCAGTTGCTGGATCTCGGCTGCCACGAAATTTCGCTGGGGGACACCATAGGCGTCGGCACCCCGGGCACGGTGGCGCCCATGCTGGATGCGGTGCTGCACGAGATCCCGGCGGGGCGACTCGCGGTCCATTTTCACGACACCTACGGCCAGGGGTTGGCCAACCTGCTACCCGCGCTGGAGCGCGGCATTCGCACCATCGACTGCTCGGTGGCGGGGCTTGGCGGCTGCCCCTATGCGCCGGGCGCCTCCGGCAATGTGGCGTCAGAAGAGGTGGTCTACCTGCTGCACGGCCTTGGCATGACGACAGGGGTGGATCTCGACAAACTGGCGGCCACCGGCCAGTGGGTGAGCGAGCAGCTCGCTCGCCCCAACGGCTCGCGGGTCGGTCAGGCCCTGCACGCCAATGCCGAGCGGCTGCGTGCGCGCCTCTGCCAGCCACACGCCCAGCAACAGGAGTCATGATCATGTCCCGTCCCCTGCCCGGCAAGGAGATCACCTACAGCATTTCGGAGCTGGCCCACGAGTTCGATGTCACGCCGCGCACCATCCGCTACTACGAGGATGAGGGGCTGCTCACCCCGCTGCGGGAGGGGCAAACCCGCATCTACAGCCATCGGGACAAGATCCGGCTCAAGTTGACCCTGCGCGGCAAACGGCTGGGGTTTAGCCTGGCCGAGATCCGCGAGCTGTTCGATATGTACGACACTGACAAATCGAGCAAAACCCAGCTCCACTCCATGATCCAGCTAATCGAGGCAAAACGCGGCGCCCTGCGCCAGCAACTGGAGGATATCCAGATGGTGATGGCCGAGCTGGAAGCCGCCGAACAGCGCTGTGTTAATTCCCTTAACAGCTTGAAAACTGGCGCAGATTAACCGAATCTGGGAGGAAGCTATTGCCCTGGGGATCCCATGAGATATTGGTGCTGGTTTTTGCTCTTGTTCAGCCTCTCTGGCTGGAGCCATCCCCTCATCAAGGTTGGTGGATACCCCTATGCCCCCTTTGTGGTCAAACTCTCCGATTCCCGCTATGAAGGGCTGACGCTGGACCTCATCGCCAAGCTCAACGAGATCCAACAAGAGGTAAGATTCGTGTTTGTTCCCACCTCGGCCGCCAACCGTTACAAGGCGCTCGATCTGGGCCGTTTCTCGCTGATGCTGTTTGAAGACACCAAGTGGGGCTGGGACACAGATAAACTCAAGATGACAGCCCCCTTCCTCGGTGGTGGCGAGGTCTATGTGGCCCTGAACAAAGCGGGCCGGGATCAGCGCTTTTTTGACGATCCTGCCAGCCATCACCTCATCGGGGTGACCGGCTATCACTACGGCGTCGGCCAGTTCAATGCCGATCCCCTCTACCTGCAGCGCAAGCTCAATATCACCCTGGTCAAAGACAACGTCAGCGCCCTGCAAGCGCTACTCAAAGGGCGCGGCGAGGTAGCCATTCTCAACGTTTCGTACCTTAACCAGTATCTGCAGGCCAATCCCGACACAGCCGACCAGCTGCTGATCTCGCAAAAATGGGATCAACAGTATCAACACCGCGCCATCCTTCACCCTGAGGCCCCCATTACCCCTGCCCAGCTGGAACAGTGGCTGGCAGCGCTGCAACAAAAGGGTGAACTTGATCGCCTTTGGACAAAGTACGGCGTACAACAGCACGCAACCCCATGATTACTATCCAGCTTTTCTGTACCATGGCGGGAACCAAATGGGAGTGCACCAAATGAACACCACCGAGCCCGCGTCCCCCAAGCTCCGCTTGCTGCGCTACCTTGCCTACGCTTTCTTGCTGTTTCTTATCCTGATCACTCTGCTGCTGTGGCAAACCCCCCGTCTGATCCAGCGCTATCTGCCCGGCTGGCTGGCCGAGCACTACGGCCTGCAACTGACGCTGGGGGAGATTGACGTAGGGCTGCGCAACCCTTCTCTCACCCTCGGCGCGACGGCCCTGCTCGATGCCAAGCAGCAGCCCATCATCGGTTTTGAGCAGCTCTTTATCACCCCAAACCTGCAAGCCAGCTGGCAGCAGAAAGGGGTCGTGCTTTCCGCCGTCACCCTGACCAAACCCGTGGTGCTGCTGCAACGGCTGACAGACAAAAAAGGGGATGTTCGACTCAATCTGACCGATGCACTGGCGACCCTGCTCGCCCCTGCGCCCTCCCCCGAGCCCGAAACAGCCAGCGCCCCGCTATTGGTCGATATTGCCATCATCGCAGTCACTGACGGCCATGTGCGCTATCAGGATCAACGCAAGGAGAGCGAACCCGGCTGGTTGCCGCCTCTCAATCTGGAAAAAGTGACCCTCAAGCTCGATAACCTCCGCACCGAGGCAAACCATCCGACCGCCTATCAGCTGAACGCCGCCATCAACGGCAAAAGCAGCCTCGCTGCCCACGGCAAACTCGATGTGATGAGCGGCATGGGTCAGGGCAAAGCGAGCCTCAAACAGGTCGACCTGAAACCCTTCGCCCCGCTCTGGGCACCCTATCTCAAGCTGGATCTGGCCAAAGGCCACGCCAATGCAGAGGTGGAGTACCAGCTTAAAGAGGGCAAGCAAGGAGTGCTGTGGCAATTGTCCAAAGGCAAGCTGACCCTGGACAACTGGCAGCTTAAAAAACACAAGGGCGACGAATTTGCCCGCTTCGGCCAGCTGGCCCTGAGCGATCTGGCTGTCGATGGCCAGAAACAGTCGCTCCAGATCGGCAAGATCACTCTGCAACAACCCCTGCTCAAGGCCACCCTCAACCCACAGCAGGAACTGGATCTGGCTGACTTGCTGATTGAACAGGTTCCCGCCAAGCCCGTCAAAGAAGCCAACACCGCAAACGAGGTGGCCAACAATGCGGCGCCCAAGTCGGCACAACAAGCAAAGACAGCCGGTAACGGCAAGAAACACGGGGCAGACAAACCCTGGCAGTGGCAGATCAAGCAGATCGTTATCGACAAGGGCGATCTCACTCTCACCGAATCGAGCAGCGGCAAACCGCAGGCACGCCAGCTCTCCGGCCTCAAGCTGGCGCTGGGGCCACTGGGCAGCAAGGGGGAGCAACCGAGCAAACTGACTCTGGCCACCCATTTCAACCAGAGCAGCCCCCTCGCCTTTGATGGCCAACTGACCCTGACTCCTTTCACCTTAAGCGGCGACATCAACCAGCAGGGGCTGCCCCTCACGCTGGCACAGCCCTATCTGGCCGATCTGGTGCGTATCAAGGTGCAAAACGGGCTGCTGAGCAGCAAGACCCGCCTTGATCTCGCCACCACCGCCCAGGGAGATCTGAGCAAGCTGACCCTGCAGGGGGGGCTCGATGTCAACGGGCTCAAGGTGGTCGATCGGGCAGACAATCAGCGGCTGCTGGAGTTCAACACCCTGGCTCTCACCGGTCTGACGTACGACGGCATCAACCAGCAGATGCGGATCAAGGACATTGCTCTGAACAAGCCCTTCGCCCGCATCGAGATCAACGAAGATGGCACCACCAACCTGCAACAGCTGCTGTTGCCGCAACCGGCGGCAGCAAAAAGTACTGAAGCAAAGGCAGGCAGCAAGGCTCCCGACTTTCGTTTCACCATCGACCAGCTGCGCACCGAGCAGGGCAACCTGCGCTTTGCCGATCGCAGCCTGAGCCAAGATTTTGTGGCCGATATCGCCTCGCTGGGCGGCCAGAGCCGCCATATCAGCAATATTCCGGGGCAACGCTCCGATCTCGCCTTCAACGGCAAGGTGGATCGCTATGCGCCAGTGACCATTCGCGGCGGTACCAACCTGCTGGTCGCCAACCCTATCCTCGACATCGCGGTCGCTTTCCACAATCTGGAGCTCACCACCTTTACCCCCTACTCGGGCACCTATGCCGGTTATGCCATTGACAAGGGGCAGCTCTCCATGAAGCTGCACTACAAGCTGGAGGGCAACCGGCTGGAGGGGGATAACGACATCACCATCAAGAAGCTGCAACTGGGCGAGAAGATCAAGAGCGATCAGGCCAAGGATCTGCCGCTGGGGCTGGCCATCGCCCTGCTAAGCGATGCCAACGGTGTGATCCAGATGAACCTCAAGGTAAAGGGAGATCTTGATCAACCGGACTTCAGCATCGGCAATATCTTCTGGGATGTGCTGGGCAACACACTGAGCAAGGCGATCACCTCCCCCTTCTCCCTGCTCGCCTCGCTGGCCGATGGCACCGAAGATCTCGACGAACTTCCTTTCCTGCCGGGGGATCCCGATCTCACCCCCACCCAGCAGGAGAAACTGGTCAAGCTGGCGCAGGCCCTCAAGGATAGACCCAAGCTCAGCATGAACATTCGCGGCAAGGTCAACTTCAACGAGGAGCGCACCATCCTGCAACGGCAAAAGCTGGAACGGGTACTGGCCAAGCTCACCGGCAATCAGGCGGATCTCGACCTGCTGGAACAGGACCCCGCCCTGCAAGAGGCGCTGGCCCAAGCCTATGAAGAGCGCTTTGGCGAAGATCTGGATGATCTGGCCGATCGCCTCCATCTGGATGAAGAGAGCGCAGCACTGCGGGCCCAGGCGGTGATCCTGCTGCGGGATCAGCAGCTCATCACCGCCAAATCCCTGCGCAATCTCGCCATGCGCCGGGCGCAAAATACCAAAGAGTTTCTGGTCGACAGCCAGGGAATCGCCCCGGAGAGGCTGTTCGTGCTCGACAGCCAGGTCAAGGAAGAGGACAAGGAAGCCAAAGTGATCCTGACACTGGATCAGTAAGGCCGCCGCACTGCGCAAAAGCGTAAGAAAAATACAACCCCTCAACTATTTTGACACCTTTTGCTCACCAAACAGCCTGTCTTGGTGAGCATTTGGCCGCTGATGCAAATAATCACGTAGTTTTTTTACGATTTATCCCCCTTGCCCCCTTGCGGGCGCGCCACAGCCTGCCTAAAATCGCGCGTCTTTTGTTAACCCCCACCTCTATTTTTGGAGAACGCCACGTGAGCGAAAAATTGGCCAACCCTGCCCCTCTGGGTCTGATGGGTTTCGGTATGACCACCATCCTGCTGAACATCCATAACGCAGGTTTCTTCCCCATCAGCGCCATGATCCTGGCCATGGGCCTGTGCTACGGCGGCATCGCCCAGATCATCGCTGGCATCATGGAGTACAAGCGTGGCAACACCTTCGGTGTGACCGCGTTCACCTCCTACGGCCTGTTCTGGCTGAGCCTGGTGTTCCTGCTGATCATGCCGACCATGGGTCTGGCCGAAGCCACTCCGCACGCCTACATGGGTTGGTATCTGCTGATGTGGGGCATGTTCACCCTGTTCATGCTGGTTGGCACCATCAACTACCCGCGCGCCAAGCAGTTCGTGTTCGCCTCCCTGACCGTGCTGTTCTTCCTGCTGGCCGCCCGTGACTTCACCGGCAGCACCCTGATCGGCACCATCGCCGGTTTCGAAGGCATCATCTGTGGCGCCAGCGCCATCTACCTGGCCATGGCCACCGTGATCAACGAGCAATTCGGCCGCACCGTGATGCCGATCGGCGATCACAAGAAAGCCGCCGCCGTACAGCTGAAAGCCGCTGCCTGATAGGCAAGCCACTCAGATTGTGAAAAAGGCACCCTCGGGTGCCTTTTTGCTATCTTGAATAACCGTTTAACAGCTCGGTTATCAGCTAAGTGACCCGGCGTCCGCTTCTCCCGCCAGCAAGCGGGTCGCGGGAAAACGCTGCGCGGGATCCTGGCTAAAGAACTGGCTCAGTTGCCGGTATACCGCGGGATAGACCTGCTGCAGCCGAAGCGGATCGGTAAAGAAACACTCGCAGCTGACGGCAAAAAACTCGGCGGGATGTTCAGCAGCATAGGGATCGATATCGGTCACTTCGTCCCGATCAAGCTGCTGGCACAGCTCATCGAAGGCAGCCTGAAAGGCCTGCTGCCACAGCTGGCTGCTCATCGGCCCCGGCAACGGCGGCGCACCGTCCGCCTCACCGCCCAGCATATCGAGCTTGTGAGCCAGCTCGTGGATCACCAGATTAAAGCCGTCCCAGTCGCCATCTTGCTGCAGTTCGCTCCAGGCCAGCACCAGCGGCCCTTGCGGCCAGGATTCGCCAGCGTTCTCCTCTTCAAACTCGCTCACCAGCCCGAACTCATCCTGCACCTCCTGACGCCGGGTGACGGGCTCGGGAATAATGATGATTTCGTGAAAGCCGCGATACCAGTCGATACCGAGATGAAGAATGGGCAACGCCGCCTGCAGCGCCAGCACCGCCTGTTGGCGTGGGCTGAGCTCTACCCCGATCAGGGTCAGGGTCTTGCGCTTGAGCAGCTGTTGCCCTAACCCGATCAGCGTTGTCTGCTCGGCCTCGCTGAGCCCTTGCAAGATGGGCACAGCCGCCAGCGCCTGACGCCACAGCGCTAACTCATCCTCACTCATGGGCGTTTGCGGGCGACCACCCAGCCATTTGAACCATCCCAGCACGCCTACTCCTTCTTGTGATGCAAAAAACAGGTTACAACAGTTTGACGAACCGTTTCGGCCGCTCCTGATAATCCTGCGCCAGATAAAAACGGTGGGCCGCCTCGCGCTTGAGACTGCTGGATAGCTCCAGCTGGGCGCAACCTGCGGCCCGCGCCATCGCTTCGGCGCCCTTGAGCAGGGCTGCGCCCACTCCCGCCCCTCTTGCCCCTTCATCGACAACCAGCGCCGAGATCAGGCCCCAAGCTGGTGCAACATGCAATGATGCCAGCTTGTGCCACACCAGCACGCCGACCACCTTGTCGCCCTGAGAGGCGAGCAGCACAAAGCTCGCGGGATCCGGCGCCAACAGGCGTGCCGTCACGTCAGCGCCTTCGGCAGGATACCCCAATTGGGTGAACAGGTGGGCGATGGCGCTCCCGTCGTCGGCCTCAGGGGGACGGATCGTCAACGTCTCAGGGTCATTTTTCATTGTTGGCCTCATGTTTGCTTTCCATAGTGTTACGCCCGTCACATTGTCTGGCGCAGATCAACAAGGAGGATCTCATCTTTACTCATAGAAAACGCTGCCTGCCATTATCCCCCCACCCTTGTCAATTCACAAATTTGCAACAAGACAACATTTTTCGCTGGGAAGCACCGATACAACTCGATATGTTACAAGCCATGCATGGCGCCTGTTTGCGCTCTGCTTAACCCCTCAACCTCGCGCTCATTTGTTAACTGGATTGTTAACAAACAGGGCCGAAAACAGTGACAGAGAGCGAGGCCAAGATCTCGCCAAGACAGCGCCACAAACACAACAAAGGAGTTGTTGTACATGAATGAAATCGTCAATGCCATCAATGGTGTAATCTGGAGCCCTGCGCTCATCTACCTGTGTCTGGGGGTCGGTCTTTACTTCTCCCTGCGTACCCGTTTTTTGCAACTGCGTCATATCAAAGAGATGGTGCGCCTGATGTTTGATGGCAAGAGCACCGATGCCGGTGTCTCCTCCTTCCAGGCGCTGGCCATGACCCTGGCCGGTCGCGTGGGTACCGGTAACATCGCCGGTGTGGCCACCGCCATCACCTTCGGTGGCCCGGGCGCCCTGTTCTGGATGTGGATGGTCGCTTTCCTCGGCGCCAGCTCCGCCTTCGTGGAGTCCACCCTGGGTCAGGTTTACAAAGAGAAGATCAACGGTGAATACCGCGGCGGCCCGGCCTTCTACATCGAGAAAGGGCTTGGCATGAAGTGGTACGCCTGGGCCTTCGCCATCGCCACCGTCTTCGCCTGCGGCGTGCTGCTGCCGGGCGTGCAGGCCAACTCCATCGGTTCAAGCCTGCAGACCGCCTTTAATATCGATCCGAACGTCACCGCCGCCGGTCTGGCGCTGCTGCTCGGCTTTATTATCTTCGGTGGCGTCAAGCGTATCGCCAGCTTCGCCAGTACCGTGGTGCCCTTTATGGCGCTGGGCTACATCATCGTGGCTTGCGTCATCATCGCCCTCAATATCGGCCAGCTGCCGGGCGTGATCCTGCTGATCTGGAAGAGCGCCTTCGGTCTGGATGCCGGTTTCGGTGCCATTCTGGGTCTGGCCATCATGTGGGGGGTAAAACGCGGGGTCTACTCCAACGAAGCGGGTCAGGGTACCGGACCGCACGCCTCCTCTGCGGCGGCAGTGAGTCACCCGGCCAAGCAGGGTCTGGTGCAGGCGTTCTCCGTCTATATCGACACCCTGTTCGTCTGCTCCGCCACCGGCTTTATGCTGCTGATCACCGGTCTCTATAACGTACAAGGGCCGGACGGCGCCGCCATCTACACGGGTATTGCCGGTATCGCAGCAGGTCCGGGCTATGTACAGACCGCCATGGAGAGCATGATGCCGGGCTTTGGCAGCATTTTCGTGGCCATCGCGTTGTTCTTCTTCGCGTTCACCACTATCGTTGCCTACTACTACATCGCCGAAACCAACATCGCCTACATCAACCGCAAGATAAATCGCCCCTGGCTCACCTTCTTGCTGAAGATTGCGCTGATGGCTGCCACTGTCTACGGCACCGTCAAGACGGCGGATCTGGCGTGGGGCATGGGTGATATCGGGGTCGGCCTGATGGCATGGCTCAACATCATCGCCATCCTGCTGCTGCAAAAAACCGCCTTCACCTGTCTGAAGGATTATGAAGCGCAGCAGGCACAAGGGATTGACCCCGTATTCCACCCGGAGAAGCTCGGCATCAAGAACGCCGATTACTGGGTGGGCAAACGCTCCGAAGAGAACCTGGAGCGGGAGAAATCGGGCCATCAGTTCGAGCCGGATCAGGATCGCAAGACCTCCTGAACCAGAACGACATAAGAAATCAATAAAAATGGCAGCCTCGGCTGCCATTTTTATTGATTTAATTTCAACAGTTTACATTAAAACCAAGGAGTTAAGTGCCACACAAGGGGACAATTTGGGACGTGAAAAGACACCAAAATTGGCAAAATGTGGACACTTTTTTCTGCCCATTCCCGGGGGAAATCAAGCTGGTTTAAGATGGTTTTCCAACGGGTTAAAGCGGACAGCGTCATTGAGATAATCCGGTGCAAAGTGGGCGTATGTCATCGTCTGATGAAATATCAAGTGGCCGTCCTCAAACGGTGGAACGCCCCCGTTTATGGATTTCGCGTTTGCGAGGCTCACCACGACGGCACCCCGCACTGGCATCTGCTGCTCTTTATGCGCCCGGAAGATCGCAACCGGGTGATCGGCATCCTGCAACGCTATGCCCTGACCGATGACCACGAAGAGCTGGTACGGGATATCAAGGGCTGCCCACCCTTTACCGACTTTACTCCCCGCTTTGACTGGAAAGAGATAGACCCGGCCAAGGGGGATGCCGCGGGCTATATCGCCAAATACATTGCCAAGAACATCGACGGCGCCTACCTGGACGATGACGAAGAGGCCGGCACTGCCGCCGATGAGGGCGCCCTGCATGCCGTGGCTTGGGCCAGTTGGTGGGGCATTCGCACCTTCCAGCAGATCGGCGGCGCCCCGGTCGGGGTATGGCGTGAGCTGCGCCGCATCAGCAACGCCAAGAAGAATGCCGAACTGGTTGGCCCACCCAAGCCAGTGCTGCAAGACCCACGCTTTGAGGCCGCCCGCTTTGCCGCAGATAACGGCATCTTTCGCTGCTACCTGCACGCCATGGGCGGTGCACTGGCCACCCGTGCCGAACACCCCATCAAGCTGGCCCACCTCATCGAGGAGCAGGCCAACAGCTATGGCGAAGACATCAAGCGCCTGATGGGCATTACCTCCGCTCGTCTGGGCATCAAGACCCGCCTGCAAGGGTGGGAGATTGTGCCTGCCGGTACCCATGAAGCCAGGAAAGCCGCAGAGGCTGCAGCGAGGGGGGTTGGGGTTAAGACGGGCGACAGCCCGGCACCTTGGAGCTCTGACAATAACTGTACGCTACCGGATCCTGATGCCTTCGCAGAGCAGATCATGAGGGAACAATGGGGATTATCGCCCTTCTCCATCGACCGATTACGGTCAGGTGCCAGCGTAAGGGTGGATGGTTTCACCCTTACGCTGGAAAACGACCAGGTGCAGTCGAGCCGCTCGCGACCAAGCGAGCCGGATTGGATACCAGATGGCCAGCCACCAACCGAACTGGACCAACCGGATGAATACGCAGTTCCAGAAGGGGATCAAGACTGGCCGATGCTGGTCGAACTGTGCGGCAAGGTTTACCAAGCACAAGGCCACACCGGGACGCACCGTTGGATCGAGATGTTGCCGCAGCCCTATCAGTCAGAGATGTGGCGGGTACTGGAGGGGCTGGACACCCCTGTGTGGATGCAGGAACGGTACGGCTACAACAAGAAGTGGGTATGAACAACAAGCAGAAAGTCTGCAGAGAACAGTGCCTCAGCCTGAATAATTGAGTTGCCTGGATTTCCAACAGCATTGGCCAAGGATGCTCAAGGATAAAAAACAGTATATGGCATGCGCCGCCGGCACCATCGACCAGATCGGCACCGTCAGCAGCCGCCCCCTCCTTATCGCACCGGACAACAATATCGACCGAACCAATTCTGGCGCAGCCGAACAACTCAATCCAATATATCAGGCCGTCTTTCATTTAGTAGTAGCTGAGCACCGTCAACATGTAGACGCCGCCACCAAACCTTGAGTAAATACCGCTCAGGATCTGCTGCTATGAGTAACAGAAGGCTCTATCATCTCCTTCATCTCTCGTTTCAGCACACTACAACTTGGCTAGGCACACCTATGGTACGGTCGCATCAATCACAGTTTTGACTTGTTCAAAGAGACGAGCTTCGGTGGATCTTTCCATTGCAGTTCCTAGAGTGTATTGTTGCTTCGTTACAGGCATGGATTCAAAAGAAGAGCAATAGAAGATACGTTCAACACCAGAGGTAGGCTGATAACGTTACTATCTAAAATCAATTTTTCTGAAGGGCTATTCGGGTGATTCGAAACTATATAGCATGCTATATTAACGGATTACTCTCGCTCTTCATCTAATCACGGTCAGTTTTTATGGAATCGAATGTGAGAATAGATAAGTTTAGAATCTTAGTACATGAATCGACTCGTCAAAGCTACGAAGATCTATTTGTTAAAATCATGGGGTATTATGACCCCAATTTCAAACCGGTAAAACCTCATGGAAATATAGGTGACAGAGGTAATGATGGTTGGTGTGCATGTAATGGAAAATACTATCAAGTATATGCTCCCGATGAGTTAACAAAAAATAATAAGGAAGCCATAAAAAAATTAAAATCGGACTTTCTCAATCTGAAATTGTATTGGGATAGTATATCTAAAGTAAAGACATTTATTTTTGTTGTTAATGACAAGTTTAAAGGGGTCTCACCTCATATATATAAGGCCCTTGATGATTTAAAGAGAGAGCATGACCTTGAAGCTGCTCAGGTAATGGATGCACATGATTTACAGAAAACGCTATTTAAATTAAAAGAAGCAGAGATCAGTAGCATCGTTGGAGGTGAGGAAAAATCAATCAACCTGAATAATGAAAAAGTTTTTCAATTTTGGTATAAGGCAGTTGACGCTAAGCGCATGACCTATAATGCTAACTATTTACCTCATCAGACACACAACGTTAAATTCTCCCGTTCCTTTATTAATTCATTGAAGAGTTTTCACTTAAACTCATATAATTTTTTAAATGAACCATCTTCAAATCTAGCAGATACCTCATTGATTAATGCAATTATGGATTTTAGATCTGTAACATTCGATTTAATTAATTCTTGTGAGGAATTCGACAACAAGCTAAATATAAACAATGGAATTGTAACATTTTGGGTTGAGGGATCAGATGATTTTGAGTATATTCAAATAAAAAAATGGACGTTAAAAGCTCTTTTCTATCATTTGATAAAGTTTTCAAATAGAATTATTTATATTAAAAACAACCTTGGTGATAACTCCCCAGCAGTCGAGTACATATGTTATCATGAAGAGTATTATCCTAATTTCCCTTTACTTGGTGACATCGAGCCCTCACCAGCTATTTATATTGGATCCGAAGGGCAAGAGCTATTTTATCCAGGCCTATCCAGCATAGAGAAATATATTACCAAGCAGTTGGTGGAACAAAATAGACATTAAGAAATAACTTGCAACGTGTAGCATTTTTACTATGTTTTGGCTGAAATAGTTAGGGGGGGGACGGTGACTTTATTATTACGTTCACGCCTCCCTTAACAGAACGTTAAATTAATGGAGGTAAAATGAAAAACCGAGGGCGCTTTCAGGCACAAGGTATGAGGTTAGAAAAGTCTAAGCCATGGGCAAGAAATGGAGACTTAGGCGTAACTGAAAGTATTGATTTGTTGAACCATTTGGAAGCTAGCCTACCCCAAAATGAGATTTTAATTCGAGAAGTGGAGTTTTCCAAAGCAAGATCTTACGTCCAAGGTGCGAATGGAGTACAAGCTCAAGTGTCAAAGACATTTCGTGTTAAAAATACGAAGTCAGAGCGCGTAGATATAGAAGTCCGTGCTGGTCGCGCCTTCGTAAAAGACTGTGAGGTGCAACCGTGAGAGATGAAATAAACTTACCTTCAGATATAGGCTCTGAGGTTAGTTATGAAAAAGCCAAACGTTTTTGGCGTCAACTATTGAGTAATTTGACGTTTGACCAAGAACAACAGCAAATAACGGAAGAAATTCTTCACAAGATTAGTTATCTCGGTCCAAAAATCAGAAAACGTCGCAGGTTTGTTAATGCGAGGCAGTTTTCGAACATTTCCTTGGAAACTGACGGAAATCCTATCTTTTACTGTCAACTACATGATATCAATAAGTCACTACGGATCATTCAAGAAGAACCAACACTCGATGGTCTTCAGGTCGGTGCATGGGTCGAGAAAGCTAGTGAATATAAGGATTATGATGAATTCGTTCTTTCACTCGAACTAACAAGCGAAAGTTACCGCATTGCTAAGCCTTTGATATATTATTGGCTATTTTATTGCGATAAAAATGAAGATATGGAGCAGGTTATCTCTCACTTCATAAATTAATTCAACAAACTATTTAATAGTGCCTAGCAATGTGTAGCATTTTACTATGCGTTGGTTTAAGTGTTTATGCTGGTTGCAGCACCTTTTGTATTGCGTTGCTCAACCCTTAACAGGACGTTAAGTCTCGACAAGCTCACACGAGCAATCTATGAAGGTATCGAGTGAATAGGGAAAAACAACTGGGGGCGCTATTGCGTCCCAGTCCTTTGAGTACCAGCTGCCGCCCCTCTGGTGTGAGCGATCCCATCAAGCTAAGCACCAGCTGGTTGGTGGTCTTGGCCGAGGGGCTTAGGGTGTGGGCGAACGACAGAGTGGCCACCCAACTGTGGCCACACTCGGCATCGGTGCACTGGCAGTAGAGATCCGAGACATCATCGCTCAGTCGGTTGGTCTTGGTAATGCGGCCCCGCTGGCCACACACTTTGCAATAAACCCGCATTGCGCCCCCTTTTCTATCCAAATCAACAGCCTATCTTCCCACAGCAAGCACTGTTTGTTTATACAGTTGAACCGATATTCTCCCGAAAATCGACCCAAAGGGAGCGAGGGCGTCCCTCGCTGTTGATTGCATCCTGGATAAGCTCGCACAGCGGCAGCACCTCGTTGCGGGCATAGGTAGCATCGTACTTCTCAGGGTCTCCAAGCCCTCCCCCGCCATTGGTCGGAATGATGCCGGCCAGCGCAGCCGGGAAGCGGTGGGAGGTCAGTACATCCTGAGCGGTGATCCCCTTGATGGCCGCGAACTCGTCCTTGGTGGCAATGTCCCCCACAGGGATCAACTTGATGCCATCGGGCTTGCCGTCCGAGATGTTGACGAACATGGAGCGAAAATTCCCCACCCCTTTGCTGCTGGCGATCATCTCCTTCATCTCCCCTCGGTGTCGTCATCCATGTTCGGGTCGGTGGCGTAGAAGATGAAGCCCATGTGGGCGCCGTTGAGGAAGTATTTGCGCCGAAACAGGGTGGCATCCTGGTTAAGCAGGGCCGACTGCAGGCCGCCCAAGTAGTCGGGCATACCGTAGATCGCTCGTGCAGCTCGCAGTCAGAGCGGATTGCGGCGCGGCCCGAAGGGCAGCCGCCAGCGAAACAGGCTGTTAAGGGTGGCCCGCCACTGATTGGGTCGCCCCAGGATCTGCTTTTGCAGCCGGGTCTCTTCCTTCAGCATCGCCTCGTCACTACGAGCCCAGGCCTGGCTGTAAAGCTGCTTGATCCCCGCCAGTGCATCGGGCGACTTGGTGATGAGGGTGCGGGCAAACTCTCGCGCCTCCACCAGCGGATCGGCGCAAACACGGCTCACCATCCCGAGGGATTTGGCCTCGACGGCATCCAGTTCGCGCCCGCTCATGGCCAGCTCCATGGCGGTATCCAGCCCCATCAGGTTGCGCATGGTGACACTGCCGCTCATATCGGGGATGATGCCCCACTTGATCTCCATCACCGAGAAGCGGCAATCGGGGGTGCTGAAGCGAAAATCGGCGCCGAGCGCGATCTGCAATCCACCGCCAAAACAGACTCCCTGGGTCACCGCAATCACCGGCACCGGCAGCTGGTGCCAGCCATAGGCAACCCGCTGGGCCAGATTGGTCGCTTCGTCTGCTTCACGCTTGAGAATATCGAGCGCCGCTACCGGCTGTCTCAGCATGGATTTCACATCCAGCCCGGCGCAGAAGGCCCGCCCCTCGCCATGCAGGATCACCGCCCGCAACCCCTTGTGCCGGGCGAGCTGCGTCAGCGTCTCGTCGATGGCACTGAACATGGCGCGGTCCAGCGCATTGAGTTTGTCCCCCCGCGTCAACATCACTTCGGCAATCCCGTCGTGGATCTCGCATTTGATCCTTGGTTTTTCCATCTCCCTTGTCCTCTCCTTGATCCCTGAAACTGACTCACTGGTCATACCACCACGTTATCAGAGTGTGAACAGGCGGTACAGCTGAGACTAAAGTCGGCTGGTCGCCTCCCCCTCCCTTTGTCACACTGGGAGCTGCATGAGTGCCGCAAGCCAGCAAAGGACGCTGTCATGTCAACCCTGTTCAATTTTGCCAGACCACCGTTCGACAGACTGGATGAGGAGGCGCGCGAGCGGCTATCCCGTCACCTCTCGCTCTGCTATTTTCGGGCCGGGGAGCAGCTGCTAAAAGAGGGAGACGAGCCTCCCGGCCTCTATCTCATCATCAAGGGGGCGGTGGAAGAGTCTGCCCCTCACCACCAGTTTGGTGATTACGGGGTTGATGATCTGTTCGATGTGCGCGCCCAGTTTGACGGCCACTGCCGCCACCGCTTCACTGCACTGGAAGATAGCCTCTGCCAGCTCATCCCTCGCCACACCTTTCTGGCGCTCTGTGAGCAGGATCCGCAGTTTGCCAGCTACTTCACCGCCAATCTGGCCGAGCGTCAGCGCCAGCAAGAGCAGCGCGAACAGCTGGGTCAGAAGAATCTGGCGGAATTTATCCTGACCCGCATCGAACCCGGCCACCTGCAGGCACCGCTTATCGTCGACAGCAAGCTGTCACTGCTGGCGGCGACCGAAGCCATGGTGAGCAAGGGAACCGATTGCCTGCTCTACCCGGCCCACGACGGCTCCCTCACGCTTGCAACCCGCAAGACCTTGCTCCACGCCCTGACCCTCAAGGGATTGCCGCTGACGGCGCCCCTCTCGGTGCTGACCCCCACGCCCCTGATTGGTCTGCCGCTGGAGAGTTATCTGTTTGATGCCCTGCTGCTGATGACCCGCCATCGCATCAAGCGACTGGTGGTGTGGCGCGGCAACGAGGTGGCGGGGATCCTGCAACTGACTCAGGTGCTGGGGCTCTTCTCTACCCACTCCCACGTGTTGACGTTGCGTATCGCCCGCGCCGACAGCCTGCCGGCACTGGAGGCGGTGGCCCGCGAACAGCAACAATTGACCCGCTCGCTGTTTGCCCAGGGGATCCACACCGCCTTTTTGATGAAACTGATCGCCACCATCAACGAACAGCTGATCGCCAAAGCCTTTGCGCTGGTGCTTCCCCCCGAGGTGCAGGATAAGGTCTGCCTGCTGATGCTGGGCTCGGAGGGGCGCGGCGAGCAGATCCTCAAAACCGATCAGGACAACGCCCTGATCCTGCCAGAAGGGCTGGCATGGCCCACCCAGGCAGCCGATCTGGCCGAATTCAGCGCCCTGCTGGAGCGCCTCGGCTACCCGCTGTGTCCCGGGCTGGTGATGGTGAACAATCCGGCCTGGGTGAAAACAGGTAGCGAGTGGCAAAGCGCCATTGCCAGCGCCTGCACCACGACAAAAGAGGATGAGCTGCTCTGGCTCGCCACCCTGGCCGATGCTCACCCCATCGCGGGGGATCGCCAACTGCATCTGCCGGTTGCCAGAGCGCTGCGCGAGCAGTTGGCGGACAGACGGGATCTGCTGGCGGAGATGGTGCGATCGGCGGTGGCCTTCCATGCCCCCCTCACTCTGTTTGGCAGGCTGGAGCAGCCACCGGAAGGGCTGGATCTGAAGCGGGGCGGCCTGTTCCCACTGGTGCACGGTATCCGCATGTTGGCCCTTGAGGCAGGCATTCTGGAAACCTCAACCCTGGGGCGTATCGATGCGCTGGTGGCAGCCGATCGGCTCAGTGCCGACTATGGCAGCAATCTGGCAGAGGCGTTTCGGCTCTTTATCCGGCTGAGGCTGCGCAGCCAGCTAAAGGGAGGCAATAGTCGGGTGCAGACAAGCGAGCTTAGCCACAGCGAGCGGGATCTGTTGCGTCAGGCGCTGCATCAGGTGAAGAAATTCCAGCAGTGGCTCACCTTGCACTTTCGTCTGAGACAATAGCCATGTTGAGCCGCGTTCGACGCTACTGGTATGGCCGTGCGTTCCGAACGGGCGAGTTCGCGCCACTCTTTGCCACCCCACCGGAAGATGAACGGATCGCCCTCGATTTCGAGACCACCAGTCTCGATCCCGAGCAGGCAGAGATCGTCTCCATCGGGGCGGTGCGCATTCAGGGCAACCGGCTGCTGACCGGTGAGGCCCTCGCCATCAAAGTACAGCCACCGGCCAGCCTGACCAGCCAATCTGTGGTGATCCACGGTCTGCGCCATCAGGATCTGCAACAGGGGATGAAGCTGGAAGCCGCGCTGCGCCTGCTACTCAACTTTATCGGCCCGCGCGAACTGGTGGGCTATCACATCGCCTACGACCTGCGCATTCTCAATCTTGCCTGCCAGAAATTGTGGGGATTGACCCTGCCCCAGCGAGGGATCGAGGTGAGCCAGCTCTATCACGACCACCTCTATCGCCGCTACCCCGATGCGGCGATTGACCTCCACTTGAGTGCCATCTGCCGTCACTTGGCGCTGCCCCCCCTGCCCGCCCACGATGCCCTTGCCGATGCCACCACGGCCGCGCTCATCTACCTGCGCCTGACCTGCGGCTCGCCACTCACTTATCCCAAAGTCTAATTGTCGAGAAATAACATTTAATTCACATTTTGATTACATGAGCAGATTACCTGCTCGTCGGGGTTACCCCATCCACCGCTGACACTCATGTCATGGAGAACTGCAATGGAACAGCAAAGCTATCTGAGGATCCAGCAAGATCCCAACTTCCAGGAGCTGGTCGCCAAGCGCCAGCGTTTTGCCTGGGCCCTCTCGGCTCTGATGCTGGGACTCTACCTGGCGTTTATTCTGCTCATCGCCTTTGCCCCCGGTTGGCTCGGCACCCCCCTGAGCGAAGGGTCGACCATTACTCGCGGCATTCCTGTCGGGGTAGGATTGATCCTCTCCTCCTTCGTGTTGACCGGCGTCTATGTCTTTCGCGCCAACGGCGAGTTTGATGAACTGAACCAGAAGATCCTCAAAGGGGTGCAATCATGAAAGGCAAGTTGCTGCTGTTGACTTCACTGGCCTCCTCTCCCCTGCTGGCGGCCGATGCAATCTCTGGCGCCGTGGAGCGTCAGCCCCTTAATGTCGCCGCCATCGTGATGTTTCTGGTGTTTGTGGCCGCTACCCTGTTCATCACCTACTGGGCCTCCAAGCGCAACCGCTCGGCTTCCGACTACTATGCGGCCGGTGGCCGTATCACCGGCTTCCAGAACGGTCTGGCCATCGCCGGTGACTATATGTCCGCCGCCTCCTTCCTCGGGATCTCCGCGCTGGTCTACACCTCCGGCTATGACGGCCTCATCTACTCCATCGGCTTTCTGGTGGGCTGGCCCATCATTCTGTTCCTGATCGCCGAACGGCTGCGCAATCTCGGCAAGTACACCTTCGCCGATGTCGCCTCCTACCGCCTCAAGCAGACTGAAGTGCGTACCCTCTCCGCCTGCGGCTCGCTGGTGGTGGTCGCCCTCTACCTGATCGCCCAGATGGTCGGTGCTGGCAAACTGATCGAGCTGCTGTTTGGCCTGCAATACCATGTGGCCGTGGTGCTGGTCGGTATCCTGATGGTGCTCTACGTGCTGTTTGGCGGCATGCTGGCCACCACCTGGGTGCAGATCATCAAGGCAGTGATGCTGCTCTCCGGTGCTAGCTTTATGGCCATCATGGTGATGAAGTCAGTCAACTTCGACATCGGCGCCCTGTTTAGCGAAGCGGTCAAAGTGCACGAGAAAGGCTCCGCCATCATGAGCCCGGGCGGGCTGGTCTCCGACCCCATCTCCGCCATCTCGCTCGGTCTGGCATTGATGTTCGGTACCGCCGGCCTGCCCCACATCCTGATGCGCTTCTTCACTGTGAGCGATGCCAAAGAGGCGCGTAAATCGGTGTTCTACGCCACTGGCTTTATCGGTTACTTCTACATTCTCACCTTCATCATCGGTTTTGGCGCCATCCTGCTGGTCAGCACCAATCCGGCCTTCAAGGATGCCACCGGCGCCCTGCTGGGCGGCACCAACATGGCGGCAGTCCACCTGGCTGATGCAGTGGGTGGAAGTCTGTTCCTCGGCTTCATCTCTGCCGTGGCATTTGCCACCATTCTGGCGGTAGTCGCCGGATTGACCCTGGCCGGTGCCTCTGCGGTCTCCCATGACCTCTATGCCAGTGTGTTGAAGAAGGGCAAGGCTAACGAGACCGATGAACTGCGTGTCTCCAAGATGACGACTCTGGTGCTGGGCGTAGTTGCCATTGGTCTGGGGATCCTGTTCGAGAAGCAGAACATCGCCTTCATGGTGGGTCTGGCTTTCTCAATCGCCGCCAGCTGCAACTTCCCGGTGCTGTTCCTCTCCATGTTCTGGTCACGCCTGACCACCCGTGGCGCCGTCTACGGTGGCTGGCTGGGGCTGGTGAGCGCAGTAACCCTGATGGTCCTGGGCCCGACCGTGTGGGTGAAAGTGCTGGGCCATGCCCAGGCCATCTTCCCCTACGAATACCCGGCCCTCTTCTCCATGGGTTTGGCCTTCATCGGGATCTGGTTCTTCTCCATCACCGACAGCTCCCAGAACGCCGCCGACGAGCATGCCAAGTTCCTGCCGCAGTTCGTTCGCTCCCAAACCGGGCTGGGGGCCTCTGGCGCTACCTCCCACTAACAGTTCAAATTCATCCTTCCAAGCCGGCTTCGCGCCGGCTTTTTTATTGCCCATCAATCGGCTGCACGCCCCGCTTGCCCCGATCAAGATCACACTTCTCGCTAAAACTTTCGGGGGATCTGTGCCATAATGCGCGCCATTTGACAGACCAATCGGGACACATACCTTGTTAAGTAGCAACAACATCACCATGCAGTTCGGCGCCAAGCCGCTGTTTGAGAACATCAACGTCAAGTTTGGCGGCGGCAACCGCTATGGCCTTATCGGCGCCAACGGCTGTGGCAAGTCCACCTTTATGAAGATCCTCGGTGGTGATCTGGAGCCCACTGGCGGTAATGTGAGCCTGGACGTCAACGAGCGCATCGGTAAGCTGCGTCAGGATCAGTTCGCCTACGAAGAGATGCGCGTACTGGACGTGGTCATGATGGGTCACACCGAGCTGTGGGCAGCCATCGCCGAGCGCGATGCCATCTACGCCAACCTCGAAGCCACCGACGAAGACTATATGAAGGCCGCCGAGCTGGAAGGTCTGGTTGCCGAGTATGACGGCTACACCGCCGAAGCACGTGCAGGCGAGCTGCTGCTGGGTGTCGGCATTCCGCTCGAGCAACACAACGGCCCGATGAGCGAAGTGGCCCCAGGCTGGAAACTGCGGGTGCTGCTGGCACAGGCCCTCTTCTCCAACCCTGACATCCTGCTGCTGGACGAACCGACCAACAACCTGGACATCAACACCATTCGCTGGCTGGAGCAGGTGCTCAACGAACGTGAAAGCACCATGATCATCATCTCTCACGACCGTCACTTCCTGAACTCCGTCTGTACCCACATGGCGGATCTGGACTACGGCGAGCTGCGCGTTTACCCAGGCAACTACGACGACTACATGCTGGCCGCCACCCAGGCGCGCGAGCGCCTGCTGGCTGACAACGCCAAGAAGAAGGCCCAGATCGCCGATCTGCAATCCTTCGTCTCCCGTTTCAGCGCCAACGCCTCCAAGTCCCGTCAGGCGACCTCTCGTCTCAAGCAGATCGACAAGATCAAGATTGAGGACGTCAAGGTCTCCAGCCGCCAGAACCCATTCATCCGCTTCGAGCAGGACAAAAAGCTCTATCGCAACATCCTGGAAGTGGAAGGTGTATCCAAGGGTTATGGCGACGGTCCACTGTTCAAGGGCCTCAACATGATGATGGAAGTGGGCGAGAAGGTCGCCATTCTGGGTACCAACGGTATCGGTAAGTCCACCCTGATCAAGACCCTTGTCGGCGCACTGGCACCGGATACCGGCACCATCAAGTGGTCCGAGAACGCCCAGATCGGTTACTACGCTCAGGATCACGCCGAAGACTTCGACACTGATCTCAACGTGTTCGACTGGATGGCCCAGTGGAAACAGGAGAACGAAGACGAGCAGGCTGTACGCTCCATACTGGGCCGTCTGCTCTTCTCTCAGGACGACATCAAGAAGCCGGTCAAGGTACTCTCCGGTGGTGAACAGGGTCGCATGCTGTTCGGCAAGCTGATGATGCAGCGCCCCAATATCCTGATCATGGATGAGCCGACCAACCACCTGGACATGGAATCCATCGAATCCTTGAACATGGCACTGGAGCTCTACCAGGGGACCCTGATCTTCGTCTCCCACGACCGCGAGTTCGTCTCATCTCTGGCGACCCGTATCCTGGAACTGACCGAAGATGGTATCCGCGACTTCGGCGGCACCTACGAGGATTACCTGCGCACCCAGGGCGTGGTATAACCCCGCTCCTGCGCAAGTGCGCAATGCAAAACCGGCACTCAGGTGCCGGTTTTTTTATATCCCGTATTTAGACGACTGAGATGGCATATAGCAGTGGTGTGACTACACGCCACAGAGCAGAGAGCAGAGAGCAGAGAGCAGAGAGCAGAGAGCAGAGAGCAGAGAGCAGAGCTTGAGTATCCCCCCTCTTTTGCCCACAGATAAAAAAACGGCTCCATCAAGGAGCCGTTTTCAATGGATTGCGCAGTGCCGATTACTCGACGGTCGCTTCCACACTGGTGAAGTACTCGATCTTGGCTGCTTTGCGCAACTCGTCGATCAGAGACTTGTAATCCACCTGAGCTTTGCCCTGACCCAGCTGAGCTTGCAGCATGGCGGCCATGCCGGATGCGACGGCAGGGACGTTGACCTTGTCCAGCGCAACTACAACGCGGTCACCATTGGTCTCGGCAACCAGAGCCACGCTCGGCTTGCCGTCGATCGGATGGGGCAGCGTGAATGCCTGGGCAATCAGGTTCTGATCCAGCTCGCGATCGAAGCGGGCAACCCCTTTGTGGGTCTCCACTTTCAGACCCAGTGCAGTCAGATCGGCGGTGATGCTCTCACCGACTTTCAGCTTGTCCAGCAGGCCCTGGGCCTTGCCACGGGCCACTTCACTGGCCTTGTCATGCTTGATGGCGGCAATCACCTGCTCTTTCACCTCGGCCAGCGGCTTGACTGCTTTGGGCTTGTGACCAGTGATGTGCAGCACCAGCGCCTTGCCGTCAGCCAGCTCGATCACGTCGGAGTTGGTGTTGTCATCGCGCAGCTGTTCGGAGAACGCCACGGAGAGCACCTTGGGATCATTCAGCGGAGCCGGAGCAGTCGCTTGGGTGAAGAAATCGGAAGATTGAACCTTCATCCCCATGGCATCAGCGGTCAGATCCAGCGAGTCCGGGTTTTCGAAGCTGTTGTCAGCCATCTTCTGCTGCTCGGCGAAGAATTTCTCCTTGGCCTTGTCAGCTTGCAGACGAGTGATGGTCTCTTCTTTCACATCGGCAAACGGCTTGGTCTGGGCTGCTTCAACCCCCAGCAGCTTGATGATGTGGAAACCGAACGGGCTCTTCACCACGGTGGAGAGATCGCCAGCCTTGTTCAGGGCGAACGCGGCTTTCTCGAAGGCCGGATCCATCACCCCTTTCTCGAACCAGTCCAGCTCGCCGCCTTTTTTGGCAGAGAAGGTATCGGAAGAGTCAGCCTTGGCCAGCGCAGCGAAATCATCACCCGCCTTGGCTTTGGCCAGCACGGCTTCTGCTTTCTGCTCGGCCGCTTTCTCGTCCTTGCCAAACGGGATCAGGATGTGAGCCACGTGGCGACGCTCGGCACGCTGGAACAGATCCTGGTGCTGATCGTAGTAATCCTGGGCATCCTGCTCGGTGACCTTGATATCTTTGGCGAGGTTGGCAGCGTCCAGCAGCAGATAGTCGACCTTGACCTGTTCGTCGTTCATGAAACGGGCGCCATTGGTCTTGTAGTACTGCTCCAGCTCGTTGTCGGAGACCTGAACGTCAGCCATGTAGTTGGCAGCAGCCAGACGCACCAGACGCAGATCGCGAGTCTGGTTGTAGAGCTTGTCGAGCTGCTCCGCTTCACCCTTGAGGGAGAATTCGGTGCCCAGCAGAGCGCTCATCAACTGTTGACGTACCATGTCCTGACGCAGGGAGTCACGGAACATTTCAGGAGTCATGCCGGCACGACGGATCAGTTGCAGATAGCGGTCATTGTTGAACTTGCCGTTCTCGGCAAACTCCGGCATGGCCACGATGGCTTGCTTGATCTGTTCGTCACTGATACGCAGACCCAGTTCACGGGCCTTGCTGTCCAGCAGCGCCTGATCGATCAGGCGATCCAGCACACCGCGACGGAACTGTTTCATGTAATCGGGGTTCGCGGCCAGCTGGCTGAATGCCTCTCCCATCTGGGATTCCATGCGGGCGCGCTCGTTACGGTAGGCATTTTCCAGTGCCGCAGCACTGATCTCGGTGCCATTGACGGTGGCGGGGGCGGTACGGGCCGGGCCGTTCAGGTAACTACCTACACCAGCCAAGGCAAAGGAGAGGATGATCAGGCCCAAGATAACCTTGGCTACCTTGCCCTGCGCCCCTTCGCGTAGTTTATCCAACATCATGTTTGTACTTATGCTCCCGAACTCGATGGGCGTAAACAATAAAAAGGCGCACCGATTGCGATGCGCCTTGGTCAATCAGTATGAGAGAAGACTCTCTAACTTGTCTGGTCTGCGACCAAGGACGGTAGCCGACGGATATCAGCGACCGACTTAGTTAACAGCGTCTTTCAGGGCCTTACCGGCTTTGAAGGCAGGAACTTTACCAGCAGCGATTTCGATGGTCGCGCCAGTCTGCGGGTTACGGCCTGAACGGGCAGCACGCTCGCGTACAGCGAAAGTACCGAAACCAACCAGAGCAACCTGGTCACCCTCTTTCAGCGCTTCACCAACAGCATCAATGAAGGCATCCAACGCACGGCCAGCGGCAGCTTTGGAGATATCGGCACCGTCTGCAATCTTGTCAATCAGTTGAGATTTATTCACTCTTATATTCCCCTTTTATCAAACACCGCTGCGGCGCTGATTTCCCTGGCCACAACAAGTGGAGGTTTTATAGCAAGCCTCCTGATCAGTTGCAAGTGACAATCTGGCGCAAACCCGCGCCACACAACGCATTGCGACTCATCACGAGTACCCGATCGGTGGTCAAGGCTACTTCCGTTATCGGGCGCATGCAAGCCTTAACCACCCGCCGAATGCGCCAAATTTGCGGCGCATCAACATTTACACGACAGAAACGCGCTCAAACCCCTGTGGATTGTCCTGCAACGCCAATTCCAGCACCTCGTCAATCCAGCGAACCGGATAAATTTCAAGGTCTTGTTTGACGTTTGCCGGGATCTCCTCAAGGTCACGCTCGTTCTCTTTCGGAATAAGCACTCGCTTGATGCCGCCACGATGGGCTGCCAGCAACTTCTCCTTGAGACCACCGATGGGCAGCACTTCGCCGCGCAAGGTGATCTCCCCTGTCATCGCCACATCAGCACGAACCGGATTACCGGTCAAGCTGGAGACCAGGGCAGTACACATGGCGATACCGGCGCTCGGACCATCTTTCGGGGTAGCCCCTTCCGGTACGTGCACGTGGATATCGCGCTTCTCGTAGAAGTCGGCATTGATGCGCAGCTTCTCGGCACGGGCTCTTACGACCGTCATGGCCGCCTGGATGGACTCCTGCATCACATCACCGAGAGAACCGGTATAAGTGAGCTTGCCCTTGCCCGGCATATTGGTGGTCTCGATGGTGAGCAGATCGCCCCCCACTTCGGTCCACGCCAGACCACACACCTGACCCACTTGATTCTGGTCGGTGGCCTTGCCGTAATCGAAACGCTGCACCCCGAGGAACTCCTTGAGGTTCTCCTGATTAACCTGAACGTGCTTGATGCTCTTGTCCAGCAGGATGCGCTTGACCGCCTTGCGACAAATCTTGGAGATCTCGCGCTCCAGACTCCGCACACCGGCCTCGCGGGTGTAGTAGCGGATCACCCCGACCAGGGCAGAATCTTCGATGGTGATCTCGGACTCTTTCAGGCCGTTGCGCTGGATCTGCTTGGCAACCAGATGCTGCTTGGCAATGTTGAGCTTCTCATCTTCGGTGTAACCGGAGAGGCGGATCACTTCCATCCGGTCCAGCAACGGACCCGGGATGTTCATGGAGTTGGAGGTGGCCACGAACATCACGTCCGACAGGTCATAATCCACTTCCAGATAGTGATCGTTGAAGCTGTTGTTCTGTTCCGGATCCAGCACTTCCAGCAAGGCAGAGGCAGGATCGCCACGCATGTCCGAGCTCATTTTGTCGATCTCGTCGAGCAGGAACAGCGGGTTCTTCACACCGACTTTCGCCATCTTCTGGATGAGCTTGCCAGGCATGGAACCGATATAGGTACGGCGGTGACCACGGATCTCCGCCTCGTCACGCACCCCACCGAGGGCCATCCGCACATATTTGCGGCCTGTCGCCTTGGCGATGGATTGGCCCAGCGAGGTCTTGCCCACACCGGGAGGCCCAACCAGACAGAGGATAGGGCCCTTGAGCTTGTTCACCCGTGCCTGTACCGCCAGATATTCGAGGATGCGATCCTTGACCTTCTCGAGGCCATAGTGATCGGCATCCAGCACCTCTTGCGCCTTGCCAAGGTCTTTCTTGACCTTGGAGCGCGCCTTCCACGGCACCTGTACCATCCAGTCCACATAGCTGCGAACCACGGTAGCCTCGGCGGACATGGGAGACATCATCTTCAGCTTGGCAAGCTCGGCCTGGGCCTTTTCACGGGCATCTTCCGGCATGCCAGCCTCTTCAATCTTGCGATTGAGGGCTTCAAACTCATCCGGGCTATCTTCCAGCTCACCCAGCTCTTTCTGGATGGCCTTCATCTGCTCGTTGAGGTAATACTCGCGCTGGCTCTTTTCCATCTGCTTCTTGACGCGAGTACGGATGCGCTTCTCAACCTGCAGCAGGTCAATTTCCGACTCCATCATCGCCATCAGGAACTCGATGCGCTCGGAGACCGAGACGATCTCCAGCACCTTCTGCTTGTCTTCCAGCTTGAGCGGCATGTGGGCCGCCATAGTGTCAGCCAGACGCGCAGCATCGTCGATCGCCGAGATCGAGGTCAGTACCTCGGGCGGGATCTTCTTGTTGAGCTTGATATAGCCTTCAAACTGGCCGATGGCGGAGCGAACCAGCACTTCCTGATCCTTCTCCTCAATGGCTTGGGAGGGAATGTACTGGGCCTCGCAGACAAAGAAATCCTTGTCGTCGAGCATCCGCTCCAGGCGGGCACGCTGTCCCCCCTCTACCAGCACCTTGACGGTGCCGTCCGGCAGCTTGAGCATCTGCAGAATATTGGCCACTGTCCCGACGGTGAAGATCTCCTCCACCGTTGGCTCATCGGTTGACGCATCCTTCTGGGCCACCAGCAGAACTTTCTTGTCCTGCTCCATGGCCGCTTCCAGACAGCGAATGGATTTTTCCCGCCCCACAAAGAGTGGAATGACCATGTGGGGATAAACCACCACGTCACGAAGAGGCAGGACGGGAATCTCGATGCGTTCTGAACGCTCTAGGTTCATATATGTCCTCTCGGCTTGTTATACCGTTGGCAAAGCGCTTGGCTGAGTATATGGGGGCGCTGAGATGAGATTCAATCGCCGAAACCGTAAAAAGCATGAAAGGGGCAAAAAGCCCCTTCCATTTGATTAAAAATCAGACATTTACTCTGATGCAGCAGCCTGGGTTTCGGGATTTTCGTAGATCATCAAGGGCGCGGAGTCCCCTTTGATCACGGTTTCGTCGATCACCACCTTGCTGACCCCTTCCAGAGAAGGCAGGTCATACATGGTATCCAGCAGCACGGCTTCCACGATGGAACGCAGACCACGAGCACCGGTTTTACGCTCCATCGCCTTGCGGGCAATGGCGTTGAGCGCATCGTCACGGAACTCCAGCTCGACCCCTTCCAGATCGAACAACGCAGCGTACTGTTTGGTCAGCGCGTTTTTCGGCTCTTTCAGGATCTTGATAAGGGCAGACTCGTCCAGCTCGGTCAGGGTCGCGACAACCGGCAAACGGCCGATGAACTCGGGGATCAGACCATACTTGATCAGATCTTCCGGCTCTACCTTGGCGAAGGTCTCGCTCAGGGTGGCCTTGGCATCCTTGGATTTCACCTCGGCACCAAAACCGATACCGGTTCCCTTCACGGAACGCTGCTCGATCACCTTGTCCAGACCAGCAAAGGCACCGCCACAGATGAAGAGGATCTTGGAGGTATCAACCTGCAAGAACTCCTGCTGCGGATGCTTGCGACCACCTTGCGGCGGCACGGAAGCGATGGTCCCTTCGATCAGCTTGAGCAGTGCCTGCTGTACCCCTTCCCCAGAGACATCGCGGGTGATGGAGGGGTTGTCCGACTTGCGGGAGATCTTGTCGATCTCGTCGATGTAGACGATGCCACGCTGGGCTTTCTCTACGTCGTAGTCGCACTTTTGCAGCAGCTTCTGGATGATGTTCTCCACGTCCTCGCCTACATAACCGGCTTCGGTCAGGGTGGTCGCATCGGCCATGGTGAACGGCACATCCAGCAGACGAGCCAAAGTCTCGGCCAGCAGGGTTTTACCGCTACCGGTCGGGCCAATCAGCAGGATGTTGGATTTACCGAGCTCCACACCACTGTTTTCGCCGCTGTTGCGCAGACGCTTGTAGTGGTTGTAGACGGCAACGGCCAGCACCTTCTTGGCATACTCCTGCCCGATCACATAGTCATCGAGATGAGCGCGGATCTGATGAGGGGTCGGCAGCTCGTTACCATCGCGCTTGGGCGAGATCTCACGGATCTCTTCGCGGATGATGTCGTTGCACAGCTCGACGCACTCATCACATATGTAGACGGAAGGGCCAGCGATCAGCTTGCGCACTTCATGCTGGCTTTTGCCGCAAAAAGAGCAGTAGAGCAGCTTATCACCCTCACCCTTGCGTTTCTCTGTCATTCAGCAACCTCGTTTTATCAATAGAGGATGGATCGGCCTGTTGAGTTTACAACAGACCGGGACACCCTGCTCAGCTACGCTGGCTCAGAACACCGTCAACCAGACCATAGGCCACGGCCTGCTCGGCAGACATGAAGTTGTCACGATCGGTGTCACGCTCGATGGTAGCCATGTCCTGACCGGTGTGGAACGCCAGGCGCTCGTTCAGGGTATTTTTGATCTTCAGGATCTCCTGGGCGTGGATCTGGATATCAGATGCCTGACCCTGGAAGCCACCCAGCGGCTGGTGGATCATCACGCGGGCGTTAGGCAGGCAGAAACGCTTGCCCTTGGCGCCACCGGCCAGCAGGAAGGCCCCCATGGAGCAGGCCTGCCCCATGCAGACGGTGCTGACATCCGACTTGATGAACTGCATGGTGTCATAGATGGACATGCCCGCAGTCACCGAACCACCCGGCGAGTTGATGTAGATATAGATGTCCTTGTCCGGATTCTCGGATTCGAGGAACAGCAACTGGGCAACCACCAGATTGGCCATGTGATCTTCAACCTGACCAGTCAGGAAGATCACCCGCTCTTTCAGCAGACGGGAGTAAATATCGTAGGAACGTTCACCCTTGGCAGTCTGTTCGACCACGATGGGGACCAGCGCATTGCTGGGAGAATCGGTCATATCGTTATAGTTCTTGTACATAAGGCATTGTCCCTAAAATAAAATGGCCCGAGTGGAGATCACACGAGCCATTATACTTAACAGTCTTGACCTTAAGTCAAATGTTCTTAGGCAGCGGCGCCAGACTTGTTGATCACTTCGTCAAAGGCAACTTCTTTTTCGGTCACTTGCGCTTTGGACAGGATCAGGTCGATGGCTTGATCTTCGACTGCCAGGTTACGAACGCCGTTCAGCATCTGTTCGTTCTTCTGGTAGTACTCGATCACTTCCTTCGGATCTTCGTAGGCAGTCGCCATGGACTCGATGATGCTGTTTACACGGGCATCGTCAGCCTTGATCTCGTTGGTGCGGATCACGTCACCCAGCAGCAGGCCTACACGTACACGACGCTCGGCTTGAGCCTGGAACAGTTCAGCCGGCAGCTCGGGAGCGTTGCCGCCCTGGAAACCACCGAAGCGCTGCAGAGCCTGCTGACGCAGTGCGTCGATCTCTTGAGCAACAGCTGCTTTCGGCAGGTCGATTTGGTTGGCTTCAACCAGACCGTTCAGAACCTGCTCTTTCACGCTGTTTTTCAGGGCTTGAGCCAGTTCGCGTTCCATGTTCTTGCGCACTTCGGCTTTCAGCTCTTCAACAGAACCGCTCTCGATACCGAAACGCTTCACGAACTCTTCGGTCAGCTCAGGCAGGATCTGCTCTTCAACCTTGATCAGCTTGGAAGCGAACTTGGCCTCTTTGCCTTTCAGGTTTTCAGCGTGGTAGTTAGCCGGGAAGGTCACTTCGATGGTGAACTCGTCGCCCGCTTTCTTGCCCAGGATGGCGTCTTCGAAGCCCGGGATCATACGGCCAGCGCCCAGGACCAGGTTGAAGCCTTCAGCTTTGCCGCCGTCGAACTCTTCACCGTCGATGGAACCGACGAAGTCCATGGTCACACGCATGCCATTGGCAGCAGCAACATCGGCATCAGCCCAAGTAGCGTGCTGCTTGCGCAGGGTGTCGATCATGTTGGCCAGATCTTCATCCTTCACGGTCGCAACCGGCTTCTCGACCTTGATGGTCTCAAGACCTGCAACTTCGAACTCCGGATACACTTCAAAAGTGGCGGTGAATTCGAAATCCTGACCCTCTTTGATCTCTTTCGGATCCATGGTCGGGGCACCGGCCGGGCTCAGTTTGTTTTCGATGATGGCTTTGATGAAGTTGCTCTGCATCATTTCATCAGCAACGCGGGCGTGAGCCATGGCGCCGAACATCTTCTTGATGATGGCAACCGGAGCCTTGCCAGGACGGAAACCGTCGATGCGACGAGTTTTGGCCAGGCCATTCAATTCTTTACGCACAGCGGCGTCTACGGTAGCAGCCGGTACAGTGATGGTAAGACGGCGTTCCAGACCCTGGGTTGTCTCTACAGAAACTTGCATTCTTCTACCTCGTTCAACTCAGCACTGTGTGCTGACCCTTTATTGCCCCTGGGCAAAGCCCGGAGTCTTCCTGTTTATAAAGACAACGATATGTCTTTGTGATGAGAAAATATGACGCGGCATTATAGCGGCGCACTTTGGTCGAGTCGAGCCACACATCCCCCACATTGAGCGGCGTGCAAGCACAATTCGTGCAAAACTGCCCTTTATATGGGGAGAGAGGACCTCTAGTTCAACCATCCAGTGAGGATAATTTTGCGTTTGCTCACCTTTTTTCATCCGAACGCCGCTTTATTACCCATTTTTCGCCGATAAACAGGTCACCGTTGCGGACGACGACTCAATTTGACCAGCCAAATGGCGATTGGGCCAATCAACCATTGCGTCCCTACCCCTCCCTCGTTATGGTGGCAACCAAATTGATGATCTGGAGTCACTCACATGGCCTTTTTCCGCTTCTTGTTCAATCTGCTCTGGTTTGTACTGGGAGGTGTCTTTATGGGCCTGGCCTGGTGGCTGGCCGGTCTTATCTGCTTTATCTCGCTGATCGGCATTCCCTGGGGACGAGCCTGCTTCGTGATCGGCACCTTTACCTTCTTCCCGTTTGGCAAGCAGGCTGTCAACCGCAAAACCATGACCGGCCAGAGCGATATCGGCACCGGCACTCTGGGGCTGATTGGCAACATCCTCTGGTTCGTGCTGATCGGTGTCTGGCTGGCCATAGGCCACATCGCTTCCGCACTGGCCTGCTTCGTGACCATTATCGGTATTCCGTTCGGTATCCAGCACCTCAAGCTGGCGCTGATCAGCCTAGCGCCCATTGGCCAGATGATTGTGACCAATCAGGAGGCTGAATCGGGCCGCTATATCCGCTAACTGCGGGAAATGCGCGGGCAGACGCTGCCCAGCAACGAAAAAAAGGGCAGACTAGGGTCTGCCCTTTTCTATTCTCTTTTGTTGAGGCAATCATGTTACCCAGTCACTTTTTCGCCAATCTCGCCCGCATGAAACTCATCTATCGCTGGCCCCTGATGCGCAACATCCAGCCGGAAAACATTGCCGAGCACAGCCTGCAGGTGGCCATGGTGGCCCATGCCCTCGGCATCATCAAAAACCGGCTGTTTGGCGGCAGCGTGAATGCCGGCCGCGCCGCCGTGATGGCCCTCTATCACGACAGCAGTGAGGTGCTGACCGGCGATCTGCCCACCCCGGTCAAATACTTCAACCCCGAAATTGCCCGTGAGTACAAGAAGATTGAGCTGGCCGCCGAACAGCGTCTGCTCGGCATGCTGCCGCCAGAACTGGTCGATGACTTTCGCCCCCTGCTCGATTCAGCAGCTCAGGATGAGGAGCTGGCCAGGCTGGTCAAGGATGCGGACACGCTCTGCGCCTATACAAAATGCCTGGAGGAGTTAAGCGTGGGCAACCGGGAGTTTGAACCGGCGCGCAAGCGCCTTGAAGCCATGCTGGAAGCCAGGATGAGCGACGAAATGCGCTACTTTATCGATATCTTTGTACCGAGCTTCTCGCTACCGCTCGACGAGTTGAACGCCCACTAAGTCCGCTCACCACATCGACACACAGACAAAAAACAGAAGGGCCCGCCGGTTTAACACCGGCGGGCCCTTCGTTACTTGTTGCAACTTGGCTCAGCGTATCAGTGACCCAGCTCGCGGGACGGTACCAGACCGCTCGCCCGCCAGGCAGGATAGAGGGTTGCCACCAGGCTCATCAGGATGGCAGCACCCGTCACGATAAGCAGATCCTGCATATGCAACTCGGTCGGCAAGAAGTCGATAAAGTAGATATCCGGATTGAGGAAGCGGTGGCCAATAAGCTTCTCGATGACACCCAGGATCTGGGTCAACTTGCTCGATAGCAGCCCGCCCAGCAGGGCACCGAGCAGGGCACCGGCCACGCCGTTGACCATCCCCTGAATGACGAAGGTGAGCCGGATCTGGCCGGGGCTCGCCCCCATGGTTTTCAGGATAGCGATCTCGCTGCGCTTCTCGTTCACCGCCATCACCAGGGTGGAGACGATGTTGAAGCAGGCCACTGCCACCACCATCAGCATCACCACATACATGACGGTACGCACCATCTGGATGTCCTGATAGAGATAACCCTGGCTGTTCATCCAGCTGCGGATATAGACGTGATGAGGGAACTGCTGCGCCGCGGCGATCGTAATATTTTGTGCATTAAGCACATCGCTCACCCGCAGGCTGAAGCCCTCCACATCGCTGCCCATGCCGGTGATCCCTTGCGCATCGGCCAGATGCATAAAGCCGAGCAGGCCGTCGAGCTGACCGCCGATCTCCAGCAGCCCTACCACGGTCAGGGCTTCGCGGCGGGGATTCTTGATCCCCGCCTGATCGCCCCCTTGCGGCAGCAGCAGGGCAACAGAATCCCCCACCTTGACGCCCAGCTTGTCGGCGATGGTCTTGCCAAGGATCACCCCACGTTCACCCGGTTGCAGCTCACGCAGACCACGGCCCGTCATGTATTTGCCGGCATCCGACAGATTGGCTTCCAGATCGGGCAGCACGGCGCGCAGTTGCACCCCCTTGAGGGCAGAGCCATGCTCCAGCAGGCCATTGAGGCGAATGACCGGCGCAGCCGCCTCAACGCCCGGCTGGGCCAGCAGATAGTCACGCAGACGTGGCCAATCCGGCAGCGGCCGCTCGACGGCGTCCAGCTCACCTTGCGGCACGACCGAGAGCACCCGATCTTTGAGCTCCCGCTCGAAACCGTTCATGGCGGAGAGGCCCAGGATCAGCGCCATCACCCCGAGGGCAATACCGATCAGGGAAGAGGCAGAGATAAAGGCGATAAACCCGTTGCGACGGCGGGAGCGGCTGTAACGCAGGCCCAGAAAGAGGGGCAGCGGTTTGAACATCAGGCAACCTCCGCCATCACGCCGCTCACCAGGGTCACCCGGCGATGGAGCTTGGCCGCGAGGCTCAAGTCGTGAGTCACTACCACAAACGCAGTGCCCAGTTCACGATTCAGTTCACACAGCAGTTCGTACACCGCGGTGGCACTGGCGTGATCCAGATTGCCGGTAGGCTCATCCGCCAGCACCAGACTCGGTTCGTTGACCAGCGCCCGGGCGATCGCCACCCGCTGACGTTCGCCACCGGAGAGCTCGGAGGGACGGTGATTCAAGCGATGGGAGAGCCCCACCCGCCCCAGCATCCTGGTTGCCTTTTCGGTGGCAACCGCCACCGACTCACCGGCGATCAGCAGCGGCATGGCCGCATTTTCCAGCGCACTGAACTCGGAGAGCAGGTGGTGGAACTGGTAGACAAAGCCCAGCTCGCGGTTGCGAAAACGGGCCTGGGTACGGCTGTCCCAATGGTGGATATCCTCCCCTTTGAACAGCACGGCGCCGCTGGAGGGGTTGTCCAGCGCCCCCATCAGATGCAGCAGAGTGGTCTTGCCGGAGCCGGAGCTCCCCACCACCGCCAGCATTTCACCGGGTGCGACGCAGAGATCGATCCCCTTGAGCACCTGAGTCTCCAGCTCCCCCTCTTTATAGACATGATTGAGCGCCTGGCAGCGCAGCAGAGGTTCACAGGATACGGCTTCATTCATAACAGGGGCTCCACTTGCCTCGGTAACAACGCTGGCACCCGCAACTACAGGGGCACCAGTCACAACAGAAGATGCATTATTCACGGCATTACTCATAACGCAGCGCCTCGGCCGGTTTCACCCGCGCAGCGCGGGCCGCCGGATAGAGGGTGGCACTGAAGCTCAGCAGCACGGCGCCCAGCAAAATGGTGATGACCTGAGCCGGCTCGACAATCACCGGCAGGCCACTGCCGCCCGCCGCCATATAGAGGTTGAGCCCCACCGCATTGAGCAGAGGGTTGAGACCCAGGGAGAGCGCAAGGCCCGCCAGTCCGCCAAACAGGGCGCCAATCACCCCGCTGGAGGCGCCGAGCACCATGAAGATTTTGACGATCCCCGATTCACTCATGCCCATGGTGCGCAGGATGGCTACTTCGCCCTCCTTGTCCGTCACTACCATCACCAGCGCGGAGAGGATGTTGAAGGTAGCGACGGCGATGATCAGCACCAGCATCAGCCCCATCATCCGTTTTTCCATGGCAACCGCCTGGAACAGCTCGCCCCGCTCGCGGCGCCAATCCTGCCACAGCAGCCCATCCGGCAGCGGCGCCTTGATCACCTCGTCAGCGGCAAAGGGATCATCGAGCCAGAGGCGAATGCCACCGACGGTTTCTGGCGGCAGGCGCAGCAGCCGCTGAGCATCCCCCAGCGCGATCAGCGCAATCTGGTTATCCACATCGGCGCCGACCCCGAAGATGCCGGAGACGGTAAAGAGGCGCTGGGCCGGTACCCGGCCAAACGGGGTGAAGCGGGTCCCTTCGGTCAGGATCAGGCGAACCTGATCGCCGATGGAGACATTGAGGCGACGAGCCACCCCCTGCCCCAGCACGATGCGGTAGTGGCCTGCCTGCAGGGTATCGAGTCGCCCCCCCAGCATCTGGCTGTGGAGGATGTCATCTTTGGGCCACTTTGCAGGGTCGATCCCCTGCACGCTCACCCCGGTCAGCTGCCCAGGGCTTTGCAGCATCCCTTCGCTGTCGAGCATGGGGGCCGTGGCGACCACATGGGGTAAGTTGGCCAGATCCGGCAAGCCTTGCGGGTCTGCATCAATGCGGCCAGCCTGATTGGTCACCACCACATGGGGGATCACCCCGAGGATGCGCCCTTTGAGCTGCCCTTCGAAACCGTTCATCACCGAAATGACCACCATCAGGGCGGCGACCCCGATGGCAATGCCAAAAGTAGAGAACAGGGAGATAAATGAGACGAAGCGATTGCTGCGCTTCGAGCCTGCATAACGCAGGCCGATGGCCAGCGAAAGGGGCTGAAAAAGTCCGGTCTTCAAGGATATGTACGTTGCCAACAAAATAAGATACCGGATAATAAAGGGAAACCGTCCATGACAACAAGGGATAGCCTCCATGCAGGAACAGTTCTTCAGCGTCACTCATGCCACGCCGGTCAATGTGATCCCCATGCCGGCCGACTTCCACCTCCCCTCGCTGGAGGAGCTGGACGCTGAGCTGCCGGAGCCCTTTCGGATCTCTTCGGCCATTACCTCCATCGATCTGGTGACCACCCGCCTGCTGCGCAACCAGAACGAGTCGATGCACGATCTGATCGAGATCGTCAATCAGCAGTCCCGCAAGATCGACATGATCATGGGCTATGTGCTCTCCCTGCAGGACCATCCGGAGCAGCGCTTTCACACCCTGCGCTTCGGGGCTGGCCAGCTCACCTACCTGCACCCTTATAATGATCACGGGGATGCGCCGCACCTGCACCAGATCGTCCGCCTCAAGATCTTCCTGCGGGAAGAGGCGGCAGCGATCTACTGCTATGGCCAGGTCAAACAGCTCGACGGCGGTGAACATGGCACCCATGTGCAGCTCGACTATGTGCGGATCCGCGAAGATGACCGCGAACTGCTGGTTCGTGCCAGCCTCCACGTGCAATCGAAACAGCTCAAGCTGCGCGCCCAAGAACGTCAGCGCTAACCAAAGCGAACGTCAGCGATAGATAACGTCAACGTTAAAAGAATCGAACCATGCCAATGACACTCCCCGCCTTGCCCGCCAAAGCGGGCCAAAAGATCACGCTCGGCCAGCTGGTTGGCAGCAGCCTCTCGCTGATTGCAGCCCGTCTCACCAGTGAAGCCAAGGGGCCGGTACTGCTTATCACCGCCGATACCCCGAGCGCCCTGCGCCTGGAGCAGGAGCTGCAGTATTTGCTGACAGACAAGCTGCTGGCAGACAAGCAGCTAGCCGATCAGTCCGCCCCCGTATTGCTGTTCCCCGATTGGGAGACCCTGCCCTACGACACCTTCTCTCCCCATCAGGACATCATCTCCCAGCGGCTCGAGACTCTCTACAAGCTGCCGCAGATGAGCAAGGGGGTATTGATTGTCCCCATCTCCACCCTGATGTTGCGCTGCGCCCCCCGGGTCTATCTCGACAAATACAGCCTGATGGTGAAGGCCGGTCAGCGCCTCAACCTGCAACAGCTGCGCGGGCGCCTGGCCGAGGCGGGTTACGTGGCGGTGGACCAGGTGCTGGAACATGGCGAATTTGCCGCCCGCGGCTCCCTGCTCGATCTCTTCCCCATGGGCAGCAGCAGCCCCTATCGCATCGACTTCTTCGACGATGAAGTGGACTCCATCCGCCCGTTCGATCCCGAAACCCAGCGTTCCAGCGAACCGGTCAAGACGGTCAGCCTGCTGCCCGCCCGGGAATACCCTACCGACGAGGCGGCCATCGAGCTGTTTCGCGGCCAGTTCCGCGAGCAGTTCGAGCTGTCGCGGGCCGAGGGCTCCGTCTATCAGGAGGTGAGCAAGGGGCGCTGGCCCGCCGGCATCGAATACTATCTGCCGCTCTTCTTCAACCAGACCGCCAGCCTGTTTGACTACCTGCCGGAAGAGACCCTGCTGCTCACCGTGGGGGATATCTACCCCGCTGCCCAGCGCTTCTGGAACGATATCGGCCAGCGCTATGAAGACAGACGCTGGGACAACACTCGCCCACTGCTACCCCCAGCCCAGCTCTATCTGCCGGTGGAGCAGCTCTTTGCCGCCCTCAGCCAATATGGCGCGGTGCGGCTGCAAGAGGCCGCCACCGCGGGCGATGCCGGTCAGCACGATCTGCCCATCGAGGCGCTGCCGGACCTGCAACTCGATCACAGCCAGGAACAACCCCTGCTGGCGCTCAACCAGTTCCTGCAAGGCTTTGCCGGGCGCACCCTGTTTGCAGTGGAGTCCGAAGGACGGCGGGAGGTGCTCGGCGATCTGCTGGCGCGTATCTCGCTGCAACCCAAAGAGTTCCCCTCTCTCGACGCCTTTATAGCAAGCCCGGATCGCCACGGCCTTTTGGTTGCACCGCTTGAACGTGGCTTCCTGTGGCAGGAAGCCGGAGCTGATGCCAGTAATCAGCCACTGGCCCTGATCACCGAAACCGAGCTGCTGGGCGGCAAGGTGCGCAGCAAGCGGGCACGGGAGAAGAGCAAAAACTTAAGCTCCGATGCGGTGATCAGAAACCTGGGTGAGCTGACCCAGGGTCAGCCGGTGGTCCATCTCGATCACGGGGTCGGCCGCTATCTGGGGCTCGAAACCATCGACGCCGGTGGTCTGCCCACCGAGTTTTTGACCCTCGAATATGCCGGCGGCGACAAGCTGTTCGTGCCGGTCACCAGTTTGCACCTTATCAGCCGCTACACCGGTTCTGATAACCCGCCCAGCCACAAACTCGGCGGCGAGGCCTGGAGCAAGGCGCGGCGCAAGGCGGCGGAGAAGGTGCGCGACGTGGCAGCCGAGTTGCTGGATGTCTACGCTCATCGCGCCGCTCGCGCCGGGTTTGCCTTCAAGCACGACAAAGAGGCCTATCGCCAGTTTGCCGCCAGCTTCCCGTTCGAGGAAACCGACGATCAGCTCAACGCCATCAATGCGGTGCTAGGGGACATGTGTCAGGCCAAGAGCATGGACCGACTGGTGTGCGGCGACGTGGGTTTCGGCAAGACCGAAGTGGCTATGCGGGCGGCGTTTGTGGCCGTGCATGGCGGCAAACAGGTCGCCGTGCTGGTGCCCACCACCCTACTGGCGCAACAGCACTATGACAATTTCCGCGACCGCTTCGCCAACTGGCCGGTGCGTGTCGAGGTGCTGAGCCGCTTCCGCTCCGCCAAGGAGCAGAGCGCTGTGATGAAGGAATTGGCCGAAGGCAAGGTGGATATCATCATCGGCACCCACAAGCTGCTCGGCTCCGAACTCACCTTCAAGGATCTGGGACTGCTCATCGTCGATGAGGAGCACAGATTCGGGGTGCGCCAGAAGGAGAAGATCAAGGCACTGCGGGCCGATGTGGATATCCTCACTCTCACCGCTACCCCCATTCCGCGCACCCTCAATATGGCGATGTCCGGCATGCGGGATCTCTCCATCATCGCCACCCCGCCCGCCAAGCGACTCGCCATCAAGACCTTCGTGCGCCAGCACGAACCGGCTGTAGTGCGCGAGGCGGTGCTGCGGGAACTCAAACGTGGCGGCCAGGTCTACTACCTGCACAACGACGTGGAGAGCATCGAGAAGTGTGCCGCCGATCTGGCGGAGCTGGTACCCGAGGCCCGCATCGGCATCGCCCACGGCCAGATGCGCGAGCGTGACCTTGAGCGGATCATGTCCGACTTCTACCACCAGCGCTTTAACCTGCTGGTCTGTACCACCATTATCGAGACCGGCATCGACGTGCCGAGCGCCAACACCATCATCATGGATCGAGCGGATCATCTCGGTCTGGCTCAACTGCACCAGCTGCGTGGCCGGGTTGGCCGCTCTCATCATCAGGCCTACGCCTACCTGCTCACCCCCCATCCCAAGCTGATGACCAAGGATGCGGTCAAACGGCTGGAGGCGATCGCCTCCCTCGAAGATCTCGGCGCCGGCTTTGCGCTGGCGACCCACGATCTGGAGATCCGTGGCGCAGGCGAGCTGCTCGGCGACGATCAGAGCGGTCAGATCGAATCGGTCGGCTTCACCCTCTACATGGAGATGCTGGAGCAGGCGGTCGAGGCACTGAAAAATGGCAAGGAGCCGTCGCTGGAGCAGCTGATGAGCCAGCACACCGAGGTGGAACTGCGCCTGCCTGCACTGCTGCCGGATGACTATATTCCGGACGTCAACATGCGCCTCTCCATGTACAAGCGGATCGCCAGTGCGGCGGACGAGCAGGAGCTGCGCGAGCTCAAAGTGGAGCTGATCGACCGCTTCGGCCTCTTGCCGGAGGCGACCAAAACCCTGCTGGAGCTGGCCGCTTTCCGCCAGCGCGCCACCGCCCTTGGCATTCGCCGGGTGGAGATGAGCGAGCGCGGCGGCTATCTCGACTTCACCCAGGAGACCAAGGTCAATCCGGCCTATCTGGTCAAGCTGCTCTCCAGCCAGCCACGGGTCTACAAGATGGACGGGCCGACCCGGCTGCGCTTCCAGGTGCCGACCCAGGATCGCGCCATGCGCCTGAAACTGGTAGATGGTTTGCTGGCTGATCTGGCCAGCAACAGCCTGTGAGTCTCTGCAGCGCTGGCGTCGAGCCAGAGAGATAACGCCAACTAAAACGGGAGCCATATCGGCTCCCGTTTTTTATTTGCTATCTGACTACTGCGTACGTTCAGCCTTGGTTAGCTGGATCCTCATGGGCGGAGAACTCGCGCATAAAGGCCTCGGCCCGCTCCACCATCTTGGTCGAGCCAACAAAGTAAGGGGTGCGCTGGTGCAGCGCAGTGGGTTGGATATCCATGATCCGGCCAAAACCGTCGGAGGCCTTGCCACCAGCCTGCTCCACCAGAAACGCCATCGGGTTGCACTCATAGAGCAGGCGCAGCTTGCCGTTCGGCGAGTTGGTGCCGGACGGATAGATGTAGATGCCGCCCTTGAGCAGGTTGCGATGGAAATCGGAAACCAGGGAGCCGATATAACGGGAGGTGTAAGGTCTGTGGGTCGCCTCGTCGCGCTCCTGGCAATATTTGAGGTACTTCTTCACCCCGTCCGGGAACTTGATGTAGTTGCCCTCGTTGATGGAGTAGATCTTGCCCTCTGCCGGAATGCGGATGTTCTCGTGGGAGAGGCAGAAGCAACCGATGGAGGGGTCGTAGGTAAAGCCGTTGACGCCAAAACCGGTGGTGTAGACCAGCATGGTAGAGGAGCCGTAGACCACATAACCGGCGGCGACCTGACGGTTGCCCGGCTGCAGGAAGTCCTCCAGCGTCACCGGCGAACCTTGCGGGCTCAAACGGCGGTAGATGGAGAAGATGGTCCCGACCGAGACGTTGACGTCGATATTGGAGGAGCCATCGAGCGGGTCGATCAGCACCACATACTTGGAGTTTTTGGAGAGCGGTGAGTCAAAGGCCACGAAGTCCTCTTCCTCTTCCGAGGCCATGCCACACACCTCGCCGCGCGCTTCCAGCGCCGCCTTGAAGCGTTCGTTGGCGTAGACATCCAGCTTCTGCTGCACCTCGCCCTGTACGTTTTCAGCGCCCATGGAACCGATGATATCCGCCAGTCCCGCCTTGTTGATCTCCCGGTTCACCACCTTGGCAGCAAGGCGGATCGAGCTGAGCAACGAGGTCAGCTCGCCGGTCGCGGTAGGATAATCCGCCTGCTTTTTGACGATGAACTCACCCATGGTGATCATGTTTCGCATTTTTGTTCCTTTAGATCGCATCCGTTGGCATTGAAAACGTTTGCAGGCGTCAGCAAAAAAAATGCCGATCACCGGCGGCCTTGATTTGTAACCTAATGTAACGTCTGTTTTTTGTTTTTGCAGCGAATTAAGCGGCCTATTAAATAGGCTATCTCGCCTAACGTTATGGTAAAAGACGCGTTTTATTCGGTTTCAATCGATAACTTTCAGCCCCTTAATTCGTGGCAATAACCTGCTGCAAGCCATGAGTTGACTGGCCTTGAGCCATTAAAAATGGAGTCTGATGGGCCTGCTCATCCTTCAGCCATTGCCTCTTGAGATCCGATCGCCAATCCAGCACACTGATTTCGCTTTGGAAGCAAATAAAACTCAAGGATTATCAATGAACAAGACTCTCATTGCCGGCATGGTAGCCGGACTGTTTGCCCTTCCCGCCTGGGCTGCCCAGGTGCCTGCCGGTACCAAGCTGCTGCCGGATGCCCAACAAATCTACGTGACCAATATCGGCACCGAGCCCACCACCATCGATCCCCAACTGGTGGAAGAGACCGCTGGTAGTGCCATCGTCAACGATCTGTTTGAAGGGCTCTATGAGCTGGATAGTACCGGCAAGATCAAGCCAGCAGGTGCCGTCAGCTACGAGGTCGACAAGACAGGTACCGTCTACACCTTCAAACTGAGGCCCGAGGCCAAGTGGTCAAACGGTGAACCGGTCACCGCCGCCGATTATGTCTACGGCTGGCAACGGGCGGCCGATCCCAAGACCGCCTCCAACTACGCCTGGTTTATCGAGTTGACCGGAGTGGTCAATGCAAGGGAGGTGACACAGGGCAAGAAGAGCCCGTCAGAGCTCGGGATCAAGGCGCTCGATGACCACACCCTGCAGGTCACCCTGAAAAATCCGGTTCCCTTTTTCCTGAAGACGCTGGCCCACTACACCACGTTCCCGGCCCCCAAGGCCACCATTGAAAAATACGGCAAGGATTGGGTCAAACCGGGCAATATCGTCTCCAACGGTGCCTTTGTACTCAAGGAGTGGACCCCCAACGAGCGGCTGAGCGCCGAGCGCAATACCCACTACTGGAACAACCAGCACACCGTCCTGAACAAGGTGATCTATCTGGAGATCGTCTCCGAAACCGCCGCCTACAACCGCTATCGCACCGGTGAACTGCACTACACCACTTATCCGCTGGAGCAGTACAAACAGCTCAAGAGCAAGAGCCCGGAAGAACTGGTCAGCGTCCCCACACTGGCCAGCTATTACTATGTCTTCAATACCCAGCGCAAACCGTTCGATGACCCGAAAGTACGCAAGGCGCTCTCGCTCGCCATCGACCGGGAGACCATCACCGACAAGATCCTGGGACAGGGACAAATTGCCGCATATAGCTTCACGCCCCCCATTGTGGACGGTTTTGAATTGAAAAAACCGGCCAGCCAGCTGCTGAGCAAAGAGGAGCGGATCAAGCAAGCCAAAGCCCTGTTGGCCGAAGCGGGATATGGCCCGGACAAGCCACTCACAGTGGACATTCTCTACAACACCAACGAGAGCCACAAAAAGATTGCGCTGGCCGTCTCCTCCATGTGGAAACATAACCTGGGGGTCACTGCCGCCCTCAACAACATGGAGTGGAAGACCATGGTCTCGGCACTCAACGAGGGGGATTTTGGCGTTAGCCGCTATGGCTGGAACGGGGATTATAACGATGCCTCCACCTTCCTCGACATCATGACCTCCAGCAGCAGTGCCAACAGCGGCAAGTGGTTCAACAAGGAGTACGACGCCCTGCTGGCCAAGGCCCACGACTCGCTGGATCCCGCTGAACGCAATGCCCTATATCAACAGGCAGAGGCACTCATTGATGCGGATGCCCCCATCGCCCCCATCTATTTCTCGGTCAAATCCAGGTTGCTCAAGCCTTTCGTGAAAGGCTACCCCCACCTTAACCCGCAGGATGTGGTCTACAGCAAGGAGCTCTATCTGGTTGCCCAATAACCGGCTCGGCAAGATGTGACCATAAAAAAGCGCCTGCATTGCTGCAGGCGCTTTTCATTGGCGGCCAAGCGGGCCATTGGGCCCACTTACGCTTTCACGCAAGATTACTCTTCGGGACAAGGAGCCAGCATTACCCGGCGGCGACCCATCACCACCGGACGCACCAGCAGCTGTGCCAGCAAAACCCCCAGCAGGGTCAGCCCACCCCCGATCAGGTGATAGCTGGTCAACCGCTCACCCAGCAGGGTGATGGCAAGGCCAGCCGTCATCACCGGCAGCAGGTTCATAAAGATGGCGGTACGATTGGCACCGAGCAGGGCGATCCCCTGCATCCAGAGCCAGGGCGAGAGCGCCGAGGTGGGGATACCGGCATAGAGGATCAGCCACAGGGCCCGACCATCCGGCCACTGGCCATCCACCAGCAAAAAGAAGGGGGTCAGGATCACCACACTGCAGATCACCTGACCGTAGAGCAACGACCAGTTGTCGAGCCCCAGATCCCACTTCTTGAGCAGCACGCTGTAAAGGGCATAAGTACCGGCGGAAATCAGCATATAGACAGAGCCGATATGAATGCCTTGGGTAAACAACCGGGTCGGATCCCCCTGCCCCAGCAAGATAGACAAGCCAAGGATGGAAAGCAGCGCCCCCAGCACGGCGCCCCAGGTGGGCCGCTCACGCAGCAGCCAGATACTGAACAGCACGGTCAGCAGCGGCGTCAGTCCCATCATCAACCCCATCTCGGTGGCTCCCAGGGTTTGCGCCGCGTAGTAACCAAAAGTCTGGTTGAGCACCATGCCCAGCGAGGCCAGCATGGCGATCTGCCAAAGGCCAGCGCGCAGACGGGCACGCGCACGCCATACCCGACGGGCCAGAAACGGGCTTAATACCAGCGCAGCCACCACCCAGCGCGACCAGGCCAAGGCTGCCGGGGACAACACACCAACCGCCAGTTTGCTGACGATGCCATTGCCAGCCCAGATGGCAATGCAGGAGAAGGGAAACAGAAAGGCAAGGGGCATGAGAGGATCCAGACCGAAGAGACAACAGCGGGCCAGTATAGGGGGCTATGGGAGAGAAACAAAGGTGTGGGCCTGAACAGCCACATGGTGAACGCCAGTAGCTAGAAACAAATATGCCCGCAAAAGTGCGGGCATATCAGTGCAGAAACAGGTTCAGAAGCGCATCACGCGGCATCCATGTGCAGTCTTGAGATCAGCTCGTTGACCTCGGTGACTGTCTGGCGGTGGGGAATATCCGCCGGATTCGGCATCAGCAACAAACCGGATTGGAAATCAAACCGCCCCCGACCATGGATGTAAATCCGACCTTTAAAGAAGGTTTTGACATGCTTTGCCACCATCAGTGGTAGGTACTTCTTGAACACTCTCATCGTTTGCAACCTCTTGCAGTTGTATCCGTATGACAGCAGCTTCTGCGAATTAATTCCGTAAATTATTTATAAAAATCCGGAAAACTCGCCCATCTCTTCCCAAAAAATTCAATCTATAACTTTTTATTAACTTTTAGCCTATTGTATGCGGCCCTTCGAGCCAGAGCAAGGCTCCTTTGCCATCGTGCCACTCGATACAAGCGATCCCCGAGGTGGCGAACATGGGTGCTCCTGCTGCCGGGCAGAGGCTTTGCACCAGATAACCCACCAGCGGCAGATGGCTGACCATCAGGATCTGGTCATGTTGCTGCGCCAAAGTGGTGAGGTAGCTGGCCACGAAAGCGGGATCACCGTAAGGGGTAATGTCGCCACTCTCTTCAACGGCTGCTGCGTCAGGTAATTCACTGCATATGGCTTGCCAGGTCTGGCGTGCCCGCAGATAGTTGCTGTGGATCACCAGATCCAGCGGGCCAATCAGCTGAGGCGCCAGCCAGCGGGCCATCTGGATAGACTCTTCAATACCCTGCTCGGTCAATGGACGCTGTTCATCTGTTTTCGCATTCATGCCAGCCTGGCCATGACGCATGATATAGATCTTCATTACAACCTCGCCCAACGGGCCTGTTTTGATAGCCGGGGGATCTTACCCCGCCACGGGTGTGGAAACAATTGCGCTACCTCTCAGAAAAGGGTTTGCCTGACGGGATAGCGGGGTCGATAATCATGTTTAAATTCAAATAAATCCAACGTGAGTCACACGCCAATGAGCCCATATGCCAGTCCCAATGACCATCGGCAATACCATTTTCTGGAGCTGGCCAACCGGCTCAGGGTCTTGTTGATTTGTGATCCCGAAACCGACAAATCCGCCGCCTCACTGGCGGTCAATACCGGCCATTTTGACGATCCCGCCGACCGGCAGGGAATGGCCCATTTTCTGGAGCACATGCTGTTTCTCGGCACCTGCACCTACCCCAAGCCTGGTGAGTACCAGCAATTTATGAGCCGTCATGGCGGCAGCAACAACGCCTGGACCGGCACCGAGTTCACCAACTTCTTCTTCGAGATCGACAACGGCTTCTTCGAAGCGGGGTTGGATCGCTTCTCCCAGTTCTTTATCTGCCCCACCTTTGATCCGGAGTGGGTGGACAAGGAGCGCAACGCGGTCGACTCCGAGTATCGCCTCAAGCTGCAGGACGACATGCGCCGCAGCTATCAGGTGCATAAAGAGACGGTCAACCCGGCGCACCCCTTCTCCAAGTTCTCGGTGGGCAACCTCGATACCCTGGCCGATCTGCCGGGGCGGGATCTGCGCTCCGACCTTATCCGTTTTTACGAAAGCCACTACAGCGCGGATCGCATGGCGCTGGTGATGATCTCGCCGGAATCTATCGATACTCAGTTGCAGTGGTGCTGTCGCTACTTTGCTCCCATTTTGAATCGCAATTTGGGAACCCCGACCCTCACCATGCCGCTCTACCGGCTCGACGATCTCGGCGTGCGCATCCACATCAATCCGGTCAAGGAGACCCGCAAGCTGTCGCTCTGCTTCCCCCTGCCCAATGTGGACGAGTTTTACGACAAAAAACCCCTCACCTTCCTGAGTCATCTGATTGGTTATGAGGGGGATGGCAGCCTGCTCTCCCTGCTTAAGGCGAAAGGGTGGGTCAATCAGCTCTCGGCGGGCGGTGGCATCAGCGGCGCCAACTTCAAGGATTTTGGCGTCAACTTTGGCCTCACTCCTCTGGGCCTTGAACATGTGGACGACATCCTCGCCGCCCTGTTTGGCTATCTGAAACTGATTGGCCGCGAAGGGCTGCAGAGCTGGCGCTATGACGAAAAACGGACCGTGCTCGAATCGGCGTTCCGCTTCCAGGAGCGCGGCCGCCCCCTCGATACGGTGTCGGGGCTGGTGCTCAACCTCTTTAGCTACAAACCTGAGGATCTGCTCTACGGCGACTACATGATGCGCGAATATGACGAGCCGCTGATCCGCCGCTTCCTCGCCAAGCTCACCCCGCACAACCTGCGTATCACCATCACTGCGCCGGAAGTGGCAACCGATCGGCTGGCCCGCTGGTATCAGACCCCCTACAGCGTGGCAACCATTACCGAGGCCGAGAAAATTCGCTGGCAGCAGAGCGAACCGGACTCGGCGCTGGCGCTACCCAAGCCCAACCCCTTTATCAGCAGTAGGCTCGATCCGCGCACGCCAGAGCTTGCCGCCGACATGCCCGCCTGCCTTATCGATCGCCCCGGTTTTCGCCTCTGGCATCTCCATGAGCACCTGTTCAGCGTGCCCAAGGGCAATCTCTATATCTCCATCGATAGCGAACATGCGGTCAAAAATCCGCGCAATATCGCCATGGCACGCCTCGCCGTGGAGCTGTTGGCCGACCACCTCAACGCCCTCACCTATCCGGCTGAGCTGGCGGGGCTGGGCTACCAGATCTATGCCCATCAGGGGGGCTTTACCATCAACCTGAGCGGCTTTGCCGACAAGCAGCCGCTGTTACTCGACATGATCCTCGGCAACCGCACCCTGGGGTATCCGGATCCGGGCCGCTTCGCCGAGATCAAGGAGCAACTCATCCGCAACTGGGACAACCAGTCCAAGGCTCGCCCCATCTCCCAGCTCTTTAACCAGCTCACCAGTTTGCTGCAACCGAACAACCCGCCGTTCGAGCAGTTGCTGCGCCACCTGCGCACGGTAGAGCTGGAGGAGATGCCCGGCTTCGTGGCCCAGCTGTTTGGCGAGGTGCATGTCGAGGCACTGGTACACGGCGACTGGACTGCCGCCGAAGCGCTGGAGCTGGCCGCCCTGATGGAGCGTCACCTGAGCGATATCAATGGCACCAGCAGCAAGCCGAGCGGCGAGACCCGCCGCCCGCTCATCTCCATTCAGGACAGAGGTACCCTTATTCGCGAGCAGGGTTGCGATCACGAAGACTCGGCGCTCCTGGTCTACTACCAGTCCCGTACCACCCGGGCGCGGGATCTCGCCTGCTTTACCCTGGCGAACCACATCATGTCCTCTACCTTCTTTCACGAGCTGCGCACCCGTCAGCAACTGGGGTATGTGGTGGGTGCCGGCAACCTGCCTCTCAATCGCCACCCGGGCCTGATCTTCTATATCCAGTCGCCGGTGGCAGGGCCGCAGATCCTGCTCGATGCGGTGGAGGAGTTTATCGACCTCTTCCCGCTCGCCATGCTCGAATTTACCGAGCAGCAGTGGCAGGAGAGCAAGGCGGGGCTGCAAGCCCAGCTGAGCGAGCGGGATGCCAATCTGCGCAGTCGCGGCCAGCGGCTGTGGGTCAGCATCGGCAACAAGGATCTGGGGTTCGATCAGCGGGAACGGGTCTGCGACGAGGTGGGCAAGTTGAGCCGCGCCGATCTGGTGCGCTTTATCACCCAACTGCGTTCGCGCACCTCCGATCGGCTGATCCTCTGCAGCTATGGTCAGGGGCACGAACATGACGAGCGGATCACCGGCCAGTTTATCGACGACCCGCGGGCATTTCGGCTCAATGCCGCCACCTTCGAGGCCTGATCAGGCCTCGACATCCCCCGTTTTTCCTGCCCACGGCATATCGCAGGCAATAAAAAGCCGACCCATCAGGGTCGGCTGGAAAAACCATAACAATTGCGACCAAAGCCGCCAAAAGTGAACATGAGCGTGAAAATCAGACACTGAGTTGCTGATCAGCAAGCGGGAAAGACCCGAGACTCGCTTTGCAATGCCAACAGTGATTGAGAAACAGCCTCATATTAGGCACTCCCCCCGCCAGTCACGTTGATCTACGTCAAAGGAGGTAGCGAAGAGCGCATAGCCCGACAATTTGTCGGCACAGATCACCCTTTGCCCGCCCGTTAGCTGCCCGTTAGCCACGGCGAACCAGCCGGTAGGCTACCTCATCGAAGTAGGAGAGCTGACCCGACAGCACCCGCGGGTGATCCACCTCGGCGGCGCGCCCCAGCACCTCGATACGAAAGTCCCGTTCGAACAGCGCTCGCACCTCCATCTCACCCACCGAGAAGGGGGGCTGACTCTGCTGCTCCGGCTGATATTCAAGGGTCACCAGCAGGATCTGGCCACCGGTCTCGACCAGCGAACTGATCAGGGCTGCATACTGGCGGCGCATCGCGGTCGGCAGGGCGATCAGCGCCGCGCGGTCATAGACCAGCCGGTAACGGCGACCCAGACTGGGGGCGGCGAAAAAATCCCCCTGAAAAATGCGCAGGCTGTCCACCTGATGGCACTGATAAGGGCCCACCTCGCTCACGGTCGCGGCGAGCTGGTTTTCACTGAAGAACTGACTGACGGCAAGGCTCGATAGCTCGAAACCGTCCACCGGATGACCCTGAGCGCTCAGCCAGAGCATGTCGCGGGATTTGCCACACAGGGGAACCAGCACCGGCTCGTCCGCTTGCTGGGCTGACCACCAGGATTGCAGCCAGTGGTTGAAGTCCGCCTGATGAAAGCCAATCCGGTTCTCTTCCCAACGCTGATGCCAAAATGCAGCTTCCATCGTTATTACCCTTCTGTACTAAAGATGCCTCAATATCACAACTTAACCGGCACCGCGCAACCCTCTGCCCTCCCCTTTTTGCCGCGCAGCCCCAGTGTTTTGACGGATGAATGACTGGAGTTCCCCTTGCCCTGCATCTCGCTGTCACAATGATCGCTATTAGGTGCGTTTATGACGGGCAGAGGCACATCTATCCATGCAAATACGTCATGCATTGATAGCCATTAATGAAAGAAGGAAATGACGTTGGCAGGCCAAAACGTGCCTGCCAACGCCAGAAAGATCACGACAGCGTGGCGCGAGCGGCCGCCAGCTGACGCTCGATATAAGCAAAATCGGGACGATCGGCGGGGAGTTCAGAGAGACAGGCCGCTTTGAGTTGATGCAACCCATCGAGCGTTGAGTCTTGCGTATCGCAATGGGCCAACAGCTCCTCCAGCAGACAACCAAAGGCGCGCACTTCCAGTCGCTCAAGGCCCATGGCCCGCTCGCGGTTGCTGCGCTCATACAAAGAGGCGGCGCCAAAATCCCCCAGTAGAGCGCGAGCCGGCGCGTCAGACCCACGGGCAAACAGAATATTGTGGCCGTAGAGATCCCCGTGCATGATGCCCGCGCGGTGCAGATGGCCTGCCACCGAGGCGATGCCGTGGGCCATCGCCAGCGCATCCGGCACACTCAGATGCAGCCCCTCGGGATAGACATCCCGGGTGCAGGAGTCCAAGCTCGGCGGCCCGGCCAGATTGGCAAAGGCCGGGTCGATCAGCTCCATCACCAACGCCGGAATGCCGGAGGGGTGATCCGCCACCTTGCCCATCACCTTGATAAGGTTTGGATGAGTGCCCGCCGCCAGCGACGCTGCCATCTCGCAGCGGGGCAACCCGTCACTGGTCACCGCCCCCTTGAACAGCTTGACCGCCACCTGACTGCCATCGCCTCTATCGCTCGCCTGAGTCACTTCATCAGCAGGATTACCCACAAGGGTGGCGCGATGGATAACGCCGGATGCCCCCTGCCCCAGCAGCTCGCCCAGCACCAGCGTCTCCCAGGCAAGGGGAGCGACATGGGCATCATCGATGGCCCGCGTCTCCGCCCCTTCGCTAAAGGGGTTGCCGGAGTAGGCAAGCCATGAAAGGCGAGGCAGCGAGAGCAGCCACTCGGGGAAGCATTCGATGCGGTTGGCGGCGATGCGCAGCAGCTCCAGCTTGCGGCAGTTGGCAAGGCTCGTCGGCAGCTCGCGCAGGCGGTTGCCCGCCAGCATCAGCTTTTGCAGGGCGTCGTACTGGCCCAGCTCATCGGGCAGCCTTTCAATTGCGTTATCGGTCAGGATCAGCCAGCGCAAACCGGCGGGCAGCGCTTTGGCCGAAACTGTGACGATCTGGTTGGCCTTAAAGCCCACCATGGTGAGCGCCGGGCAACGCCCCAACACCTCGGGCAGCTCGGTAAAGCGGTTCTCGGAGCAGAAGATGATGCGCAGTTTGCCAAACCCGGCCAGCTCGTCAGGGAGCGTGCTTAGCTGGTTGCCGGTCAAATCCAGCACCTCCAGCGTCTCTTTCAGGCTCAAAATCTCGGTGGGGAACTCCGTCAGGTTTTCAGAGAGCTTCAGATGGCGGGCACCGCACAGTTCACCTGCGCGCAGCTGTTCCAGAGTATGCATAACCGTTTCTCAATCCTGATGATCTGCCTGATGGCACAGCGACCATCAGCGCGCGCCAAACCCGGGTCCGGCGGTTTTAAAGGGGGGCATTATAAAGAATTCGGGGCTCAGTTCTCCCCTTTTGTTGCCGCAAAGGCCTGTATCGACATGTAGCAAAACGAGTTGGAGAGAAAGAGAGCAAGATTCGGGTCGTTCCAGCGAGGAGTGGTTGCCATAGTGGGGGCCAAACCCAAGTCGGTTGGAACCTATTGGGATTCCAATCCACAACCAACCTTGTGCGCCACTTAGCTGGCGCACAACACACTCAGCGAGGGAACTGCCATGTCATTACTGTCCAACAAGGTCGCCATCATCACCGGCGCCAGCTCCGGCATCGGCCGCGCCAGCGCCATCCTGTTTGCCCGCGAAGGGGCCAGCGTCGTCGTCGGTGCCCGCCGCCAGCCCGAGCTGGATCTGCTGGTGGAGGAGATCCGCCATGAGGGGGGCCAGGCGGTGAGTCTGGCGGGAGATGTGAAAAGCGAGAGTTACGCCCGCGACCTGGTTGATCTCGCGCTAACTCGTTTCGGCAGGCTCGATATCGCCTTCAACAACGCAGGTACCACTGGCACGCCGGGCAGCGTAGAGAAGCTTGAACTGACGCAGTGGCAGGAAACGCTGGATACCAATCTCACCAGCGCCTTTGTGGGGGCCAAGTACCAGATCCCCGCCATGCAGGCGCGCGGCGGCGGCTCGCTTATCTTTACCTCCACCTTTGTCGGCCATACCCTGGGGCTGCCCGGCATGGCGGCCTATGCGGCGAGCAAGGCGGGCCTCATCGGTCTAACCCGGGTGCTGGCTGCCGAGTATGGGGCACAAGGGATTCGGGTCAACGCCCTGCTGCCGGGGGGCACCGACACCCCCATGGGACGGGCTTTTGCCAATACGCCGGAGAGTCTCGCCTTTGTGCAGAATATGCATGCCCTCAAACGGCTGGCCCAACCGGAGGAGATCGCCCGTTCGGCCCTCTATCTCGCGTCCGATGCATCCAGTTTTACCACCGGCATTGCCCTGCTGGCAGATGGTGGGGTATCAATTTGTCGCACATGACCTTGTCGCCCCCAACACCCTGCGACCGCAAACTTATCGTGAGAGCGCCTTATGTCTGATTACGCCCGCATCGCCGATGCCATCCGTTTTATCGCAAGTCAGGTGGAACGCCAGCCCACTCTGGACGAGATAGCGGCGCACGTTCACTTAAGTCCCTTTCACTTTCAGCGGCTGTTCAGCCGTTGGGCCGGAGTGACGCCCAAACGCTATCTGCAGGTGCTGACCCTGGAGCGGGCCAAGGCGCTGCTGCTGGAGTCGCGCCCGCTGCTTGAGGTGGCCGATACCCTGGGGCTTAGCAGCGGCTCGCGGCTCTACGATCACTTCGTGCAGCTCGAAGCGGTGACGCCGGGCGAGTACAAGCAGCGCGGGGCCGGGCTGGTTATCGATCACGGGGTGCACGACACCCCCTTCGGTCAAGCATTCGTCGCCCTGACACCACGGGGGGTGTGCAACTTCTCGTTTCTCGATGACAAGGCCCCAGAAGCGCCGCTGGCCGCCCTCGCCCAGCACTGGCCTGCGGCAAGGCTGCAAGAAGCGCCATCACGCACCCAGAACGTCATCAACACCATGTTCGATGGCAGCAAGGCGCCGGATCGCCCCATCTCCTTGCACGTGAGCGGCACCAACTTTCAGATCAGCGTCTGGCGGGCGCTGCTGCAGATCCCGCCCGCCAAGGTGGTGAGCTACGCCCAGGTGGCGAGCGCCGTCGGCAATCCCAAGGCTGCCCGCGCCGTGGGTCTGGCGGTGGGCGCCAACCCCGTCGCCTTGATGATCCCCTGCCACCGGGTTATCCAGCAAAACGGCAAACTCGGCGGCTATCACTGGGGCGAGACCCGCAAACAGGCGATACACGCCTGGGAAGCGGCGAGGTATGAGTGAAGGTGGCTTTTTCTGTCCGGCCTGATGAGGAAAACAGGCATCTTGGTAGTGAGTCAGCAGACAATCAGGCAGCGCCAGACAAGCGGGGGCGATATAAAACGGGGACATAAAAAGAATCGGGGCGCAGATCGCCCCTTTTGTTGCTTTGGCAAAGCTCAGTGCTCAGCCACACCACCCCAGCGGATTAACGAAACAGGTAGGGTGCAATAAGCGCAGCGCATTGCCCCCCACGAGACTGTACAGATACCGAACAGTTAATAATTAATTTGTTGATCCAGCACAGAAAAAAATCACGATCTACTTTCTCATTCAGCCTCAATAGGTAACATCTCCATGTGGAGACACAACTTCATAGGTGTTGCCCATGGCACTTCAATTGCGACAACGCAGGTTAACGGCAGCAGACTGGGGGCTGTAACTCAGGGGCGGTAGCCAACGTTGTCAATAGCATCGCACAAAACACTGCGAGTTTGCCTCCACTATCTATTAGCCGGGTTATATTCGAGGAATACTGGTCTTACTGGGATCGGTTGCTCAATTACGAGAAACACTGTCTCAATAGTGTAAATTTGCAATTCTACATGGGTGAGTAACATTGCTCGTTTCTTCCTGCCGGAAAGAACTCACAATGCCGATAAATAATAGCTTTTGTTATTTTTAATCAAAAAAGCAACCTTTGGCTAACAAAATATTTTTTATAAAACCAAATAACCTTTAACTATTCCGACAACGTTAATTAAATCAAAAAAACTGGATGCTTTATATATGGAAATTACTATCCCACACTCATTACAAAATGCAATAAAATCAAAAAAAATATTACTATTCATCGGTGCTGGCGTTTCAAAAATGTCCGGTCTTCCACTTTGGAATGAGATAGTGATGAATGTACTAAAAAAACCTTCTATTGAAAAAGGACAAGGTTACCTTAATGCACTTGAACAAGATTTATTTCCTCCACTCGAAATTTTAGATAAAATTAAAGACTCAAACATAAAAGATGTCTACGAGGTATTTGAATCATCCACTAAAACAACGATTAAACACCCAATTTATGAAAAACTTACATTGCTAAGTAGGAAAATAATAACTACGAACTATGATAATTTGATTGAATACAACACCCAGATAGAAGTAATTGACCCTACAAGCACATATAAGTTATCAAAACTAGATGGCACTGATGAATTTATATTGAAAATTCATGGCAGTTGTAATGCAATTGATCACGCTATCATATTCTCATCCGATTATGAGACTCTATATAGTAGCAATAATGGATTAGCAAAATTCCAACTACAAAAATTGATATCTTCTCATTCATGCTTGTTTATTGGATTTAGTCTGAGTGACCCTTACATTACCGATTTATTCAATACATTGGATAGCATGTATGATGGGTTGGGCGTTGAACATTTTGTTATATCAACTGACGACATAAGTCACAAATTTGTTGAAACAATAAAAATAAATTGTTTTGATGATATACCTATCGCAATTGACGCATTAATAAATATTAAAGAAATCGACTTACCAACGACAACCCCAGTAGATCAACCAGCAAAAAAATAATAACATCCGAAAGAGAAAATTTATTACATGGGCAAGATACACCACCAAAAATTGAATATTGGGCTGGAAGAACTGATGAACTAGAGGCCTTAAAACTACCATATAAAGTTATATTTATAACCGGTATCGGTGGTCAAGGTAAATCTGCTCTGGCTTCAAAGTTCCTATCTGAGTCAGATAAGCACATATATACATACTGTGATTGGAGAGATTTTAAAGAAGAGGAATTAAATCTTCAGACAAAACTATACTCTCTTATCGAGTTAGTATCTAATGGTTCAACTTCACATAGTGATACTATTGGACTTGATACTGAAACTTTAGTTAATATATTTTTTAATGAACTGAATGATAAAAAAGGATTATTTGTCTTTGATAATATAGACAAATATATAGACCTTCAAAAATTCACCCCAAGTGGGGATATGAAGCTTTTCTTTGAAAAAGCGATAAACACTCAACACAACTCTAAATTTATATTTACCTGCAGGCCATTCATTCATTATGCTGGAATTGGCTCACATCAAGTACGACTTGAAGGACTCAAGATAAGCGATGTTAAAGAGCTAATCAAAAAATACCACAATAAAGTCACACACGCTGAAATAGATAATACCGCTACACGACTGCATGTGCTTACACAAGGTCATCCTCTATGGATGGGCCTGATTCTTGCCCAGTCAAGATTAGATTTTAAAGTTATCGATAACATCTTAAAAAAAATAGAACATAGAGGGATTTCTGAATCAGACGCCAACTTTTCAAGCATGATATCAGCAACTGTCCTTGAAAATCTTTGGGATGGACTTAAGGAAAAAGAAAAAATTATATTAAGAACGTTATCCATATGCAATGTTTCTGAATCAGAAGAGGATTTATCTAAAATAGTTGAAAGAAAAATCAATTTCAATCAGTACACAAAAGCTATTCGTGCATTAAAACACCTCAACCTAATAATATCCAAGGAAAGTGAAGGTTATATCGAACTTCACCCTCTAGTTAAAGAGTTTATAAAAGGAAAATATGACAGAAAAGAGCAAGAAAGTTATATAACGCTATATGTTAACTATCTAAATGGATTTATTTTATTAATAAAACAGCGATTTGGGCATGTTCTTCCACCTGATGATATTGACCTAGTATCAAAAAAGATAGAAGTGCTTATCAATGCAGATAAAGTCAACGATGCAATAACTGAATTAAGACTGGTATGTGAGAGCTTTTTTATTTCAGGATACTGTGAGGAATACTTAAGACTATCAGACTCAACACTTCAGAGAGTCATATGGACACACAAAAAAAATAAATGACATTCAAGGATTCTTTGATTTTATCGATTCATTTTTTACACGTGCTGTTGAGTTTGGTCGAGATGACCTGTTTGATAAATACATGCTCAAGTTCACTCAACTTTTTCAAACCCCTGATAAAACAATGATTTTATCTAAGTCTGCATTATGTCACAAACATTGGATTAATTCAGATTATAAAAATGCCATCACGTATGGGAAAAGCGCTTCCGATTTAATTGATGTTCTAGGTGAAAACGATGTTTGGTCTGGGAAGCATAGGTACCATCTCTCATTACGAGACTCACAGATCAATACAAACGTTGACCTTGCAATTAAATTTTTCTGCAACGATAAAACCATTGAAGAGATGTGCTCTAAAATAATCCACGATAACCTTTCATCAGCATATGGAAATGTAGGAAGATGTTTGTTCTATCTGGGTGACCGAGACTCTGCTCTTTTACTATACTGTAAATCATTTAAAATTTTCTCTTCCGACAATCCAAAGTATTTTGAGAAACACAATATTGGCTACGCATCTAAATGGATATATGAGGTTTTATTAGAACAAGGTGAGTACCAAGGTTCACTTTACTTTTTACTGCATGCAAGAAATACGTGGAAGGATGACTTACCAGGGGAGTCAAATAAAATAGAAAGGTACATCTCCGACATTCCTTATAGTGTAGCAACACAATCTATTATTAGTTTAGAATCATGGCAAATTACAAAGTATTGCAAAGATTGGGTTGACTCATATTTAAATAGAATTTAAAAATACGCCGCCTTTAGCGGCGGCATTTTCTATTGGTACATAAAAACCTAATTAATAAAAACAGAGCCAGCTAAATTACATATGCTGTCAAACCTATTCGATAGGTATATTTCTGGCTATATAATCGTTATTTCTTATACATTGAATAACATTCTTCTTCTCTGCAAAGCTATTAATCTGAGTAAAACTGACCACAATACTGATCAATATAGAAACATACCTAGCTCAGTGGAGGACTGGTATGCAAAGAAAAATCACTCAACCGCGCTCAGCGTGTTGATAAGACAGCTTGATGACGAAACCTTCACTGGTCGCAGCATGGAATCAAATTTTTACGCAAACGATTGAAAAAAGAAAAGACGCCTCAAGGGCGTCTTTTTGCATTTTTATGCTCGAAGGGTAGAAGGGCGCGAGCCGCTTATTCCCATTCGATGGTTGCGGGCGGCTTGCCGGAAACGTCGTACACCACACGGGAGATACCGTTGATCTCGTTGATGATGCGGTTCGATACGTGACCGAGGAAGTCGTACGGTAGGTGAGCCCAGTGGGCGGTCATAAAGTCGATGGTTTCGACAGCACGCAAGGCAATGACCCAGTCATATTTGCGACCATCGCCCATCACGCCAACGGAGCGCACCGGCAGGAAGACGGCGAACGCCTGGCTGACCTGGTTGTAGAGGTCGGCTTTGCGCAGCTCTTCGATAAAGACCGCATCGGCGCGGCGCAGAATATCGCAGTACTCTTTCTTCACTTCGCCAAGGACGCGCACGCCCAGACCCGGGCCCGGGAACGGGTGACGGTAGAGCATGTCGTAGGGCAGACCCAGCTCCAGACCAACGCGGCGCACTTCATCTTTGAACAGTTCGCGCAGCGGCTCGACCAGACCCATCTTCATCTCTTCCGGCAGGCCGCCGACGTTGTGGTGAGACTTGATGACGTGGGCCTTGCCGGTCTTGCTGGCAGCGGATTCGATAACGTCCGGATAGATGGTGCCTTGCGCCAGCCACTTGGCGTTTTTCAGCTTTTTCGCTTCATCGTCAAACACTTCAACGAAGACGCGGCCGATGATCTTGCGCTTGGCTTCCGGCTCGTCAACACCGGCCAGGGCAGAGAGGAAGCGCTCTTCGGCTTCAACCTTGATGATGTTCAGACCAAAGTGGTCACCAAACATCTCCATCACCTGGGTGCCTTCGTTCAGGCGCAGCAGGCCGTTGTCCACGAAGACGCAGGTCAGGCGATCGCCGATGGCGCGGTGTACCAGCATGGCGACCACGGAGGAGTCGACACCGCCGGAGAGGCCGAGGATCACTTCATCGTCACCCACCTGCTCGCGGATGCGGGCAACGGCGTCGTCGATGATGGTGGCCGGGGTCCAGAGGCATTCGCAGCCACAGATGTCTTTGACGAAGTGCTCCAGCATGCGGGCACCCTGACGGGTGTGGGTCACTTCCGGGTGGAACTGCACGCCGTAGAAGCGCTTGGCTTCGTTGGCCATGGCCGCGTGGGGGCAGGTCGGGGTCTGGGCGATGGTGGTGAAGTCGGCCGGAATGGTGGTGACCTTGTCACCGTGGCTCATCCATACATCCAGCAGGGCATTGCCGTTGTCGGCGATGGCATCTTCGATGTTGCGCAAGAGGGCGCTGCTCTTGCCAGCTTCGCCCAGCACTTCCACCTTGGCGTAACCGAATTCACGCTCGGTGGAGGATTGCACCTTGCCACCCAGCTGCTCGGCCATGGTCTGCATGCCATAGCAGATCCCAAACACAGGGACACCGGCGTTGAACACATACTCGGGGGCGCGCGGGCTGCCCGCTTCGGTGACGGACTCGGGGCCGCCGGAGAGGATGATGCCGCTGGGATTGAATTCGCGGATCTGCTCTTCGGTTACGTCCCAGGCCCACAGTTCGCAGTAAACGCCGATTTCGCGCACGCGGCGGGCGATCAGCTGGGTGTACTGGGAACCGAAGTCGAGGATAAGGATACGGTGCTGGTGAATGTCTTTAGTCATTTTATTCCTGCATCAGGCTGATGTTGTCACAAAGGGCACGGGATAAAAAAAGGGTGGAAAAACGGGGCGCAGGGCCCCGTCTTATCAGCCCATCCGATAGTTGGGGGCTTCTTTGGTAATGGTCACATCGTGGACGTGGGACTCTTTCATCCCGGCGCCGGAGATGCGCACGAACTCTGCCTTGGTGCGCATGTCGTCGATGGTGGCGCTGCCGGTCAGGCCCATGGAGGAGCGCAGGCCGCCCATCTGCTGATGGATGATCTCTTTGAGGCGACCCTTGTACGGCACGCGACCTTCGATGCCTTCCGGCACCAGCTTGTCGGCGGCGTTGTCGGTCTGGAAGTAGCGGTCGCTGGAGCCTTTGGACATGGCGCCCAGGGAACCCATACCACGGTAGGATTTGAAGGAGCGCCCCTGATAGAGCTCGATCTCGCCCGGCGCTTCTTCAGTACCGGCGAACATGGAACCTACCATGACGCAGCTGGCGCCCGCGGCAATGGCCTTGGCGATGTCGCCGGAGAAGCGGATACCGCCATCGGCAATCACCGGAATACCGGTGCCTTCCAGCGCATCAACGGCGTCGGAGATGGCAGTGATCTGGGGCACGCCCACGCCGGTCACGATACGGGTAGTACAGATGGAGCCCGGGCCGATACCGACCTTGACGGCGTTGACACCGGCAGCAGCCAGCGCCTTGGCGCCCGCGGCGGTCGCCACGTTGCCACCGATGATCTGCAGATCCGGATAGGCGTCGCGAGTAGCCTTGATGCGATCCAGTACGCCCTGGGAGTGGCCGTGGGAGGAGTCGATCAGCAGCACGTCTACACCGGCTTCCACCAGCGCAGCGACGCGCTCTTCGTTGCCGGCACCGGCACCGACCGCAGCACCGACCCGCAGACGACCCTTGTCATCTTTACAGGCGTGGGGCTTGCGCTCGGCTTTCTGGAAATCTTTAACGGTGATCATGCCCTTGAGTTTGAAGTCAGCGTTCACCACCAGCACTTTTTCGATACGGTGCTTTTGCATCAGGGCAACCACCTCTTCACGAGGGGCCCCTTCACGCACGGTGACCAGACGATCTTTCTGGGTCATGATCTGTTCAACGGTCTGGGAGAGGTCAATCACGAAGCGCACGTCACGGCCGGTGATGATACCGACCAGCTGATTGCCGTCAGTCACCACGGGGTAACCGGCAAAGCCATTCTTGTGGCTCAGCTCCTTGATTTGGGCGATGGTCATGTCAGGGCGCACGGTGACGGGGTCAGTGACCACGCCGCTCTCGTACTTCTTGACCTTGCGCACTTCAGCAGCCTGCTGCTCGATGGACATGTTCTTGTGGATAAAGCCGATACCGCCTTCCTGGGCCAGAGCGATAGCCAGACGGGCTTCGGTCACTGTGTCCATGGCAGCGGAGATCATCGGGATGTTCAAGCTGATGGCGGAGGTCAGCTTGGTACGCAGATCGGCAGTATTGGGAAGAACTTCGGAGTGGGCGGGAACCAACAGTACATCGTCGAAGGTTAACGCTTCTTTGGCAATCCTGAGCATGGCAATATCTCACCGTTGAGGAAGTGGGGGTGTAAAATATTGCCGACGAAGTTTACTCACGCATTGGTCACTGGTAAAGAAGTTTTTTGAATTTTTTATGGCATAGCCCTCTTTTAGGCGGTCAAAACGCCAAAAAACCAAGATTATCAGTACGAAAAGCGCCATTTCGGGGCAAAAGAGTTGGCTAACCGGTGATTTATGCAAAACCGGTAGGTGCCGACACAGCCCAACCCCCATGCAAAGAGATGATCGACAGGGGCTCAGGGGGCAAGCGGCCTCTGACCACCCTCCCCTTGTTTTGTGTCCCTGTATTGTCTCTTGCCCTCGCTGCGACAACTCGCACCGGTATCATTCTCTTCTCAATGTCCTTTGCTTGGTCTGGATAATAAATTTCGCCCGCTGACAATATATATTTTCTGGCACAACAAGGGTTGCCTCTCTTTATTATTTTCGCCCCACCATCCGCAGCAAGGTATTATCTTTATCCAGCAGATGATGTTTCAACGCCCCGACAATGTGCACCAGCAAAAATGCCAGCATGACATATGGCAAATATATATGGACTGTGTGAGCAATATCCCGAACGGATTCACTGAATGGAATCACATTGGCAGGATCACGGATATCTGGATTCATCGGAATAATAGACCAGCCAAATATCGCGACACCTCGGCCAGCAGCTGCGGAATAACAGAGACCGGACACCGGAATCAGCAGCGTTGAAATCAGCAAACCCCAGTGGATCGCCCTGGCTGCCAATGCCTCGTACACAGGATATTGACGCACAGGCTCAGGCCACCCTTTAACAAGGCGGAGAATGGCGCGGGGCAGGATCAAGATCAATGCAATCACCCCCAGAGATTTATGCAGGGCATAGAGATCCCATATTTCAAATTTCACCATCAGATAACCGACAAGGGTCAGGCCAATCATCAGCAAGGCAACCGACCAGTGCAGCAAACGGGTCGTCAAACTTAAGTGGGTTGAGGGATTCATAAGCTACTCCAAACAGGGGGCGAGTGAACGCTGGTCAAGATGGTGGTGCCGTGAATATCAGCAGCAAACTGAGATATCAACGGCATCGAGACAAGCCGTAACTTGGCCCGATGCGGGCAAGCGCGAGGGCTTTTATCGGAAGCCATACTGCCTGCACGGATAAACGGCAGCGTTTCCAATCTTGCTTTTCTGCTGCTGGCGCCTCCTGCTTAACGCCCTCTCCCTGTTTCGGGTTAAGATAGCGGCCATTGTTTTATCCCGGCCCCGCCGGAGCAGACCACAGGTACGCCATTGAACCGATTTACCCCATCCAGTGCGGCGAGCGGCCGCGAGCAGCAGGTCTTTACCGTCACCCGCCTCAACAGCGCCGTGCGCATGATCCTGGAGCAGGATCTCGGGCTGGTGTGGCTGACCGGCGAGCTCTCCAATCTGGCGATGCCAAGCTCCGGCCATTGGTACTTCTCCCTCAAGGACATGTCGGCGCAGGTGCGCTGCGCCATGTTCAAGGGCAACAACCGGCGGGTGGCCTTCCGCCCGCAGGATGGCATGCAGGTGCTGGTGCAGGCGCGGGTCTCCCTCTATGAGCCGCGCGGCGACTACCAGCTGATCATCGAATCGATGCAGCCGGCGGGCGATGGCGTGTTGGCGCTGCGTTTTGAAGAGCTCAAGCGCCGCCTCGGCGCCGAGGGGCTGTTTGACGAGAGCCGCAAGCGGCCGCTGCCCCGCGAACCTCGGGCGGTGGGCCTTATCACCTCAGCCACCGGCGCGGCTTTGCACGATATGCTCACCGTGCTCAAACGGCGGGCGCCGGATCTGCCGCTCTTTATCTACCCGACTCAGGTACAGGGGAGCGCCGCCATCAGCCAGATCGTCGCGGCGATCGCCAAAGCGAACCAGCGCGCCGAGGTGGATGTGCTGATCGTTGGCCGTGGTGGCGGATCCCTCGAAGATCTCTGGTGCTTTAACGAAGAGGCTGTGGCGCGTGCCATTGCCCACTCCGCCATACCTGTGGTGAGCGCGGTGGGCCACGAGGTGGATGTCACCATCAGCGACTTTGCCGCCGACTTGCGCGCCCCAACCCCGTCGGCCGCCGCCGAGCTGGTGGCGCCGGACAATCAGGCCCGCATCCAGCGCCTCGCCCACCTTAAACAGCGACTGCTGCAGGCGATGAACCGCCAGCAGACCGCCGCCCGCCACGATTTCATCCTGCTGCAAAAGCGGCTCGACCATCAGGATCCGAAGCGGCGACTGGAGCAGCAATCCCAGCGCCTCGACGAGCTCTCCACCCGTTTGCAGCAACTGCTGCGCCAGCGGTTGCATCAGGGGGAGCGGCGCCTTACCAACCTTGAGCTGCGCCTGCAGAGCAAGAGCCCGGAACGTTTGCTGGCCGTGGGCAAGCGCCGCCACCAGCTGGCCGAGGAGCGGCTCTATGCGCTGATTGCCAAACGCCAGGATCTGGCGAGCCACCGCCTCGCCATGCTCACCGCCCGCCTCGACGGGGTGAGCCCACTCGCGACGCTGGGGCGCGGTTACTCCATCACCCGTACTGCGCGTGGTGAAGTCATCAGCCGCGCCGATCAGGTCAGCAGCGGCGACCAGCTCGTCACCACCCTGGCGCAAGGGAGCTTGCAGGTACGGGTCGAGGAAATTATCAAAGACTCAGCGCAGTAGAACGGCTGCATCAAACCACCAGCCAATCTGCTATTTAGCTCGGCATCGACCCGTTAATCGGTCAAACAAAAAGGCCACCACCGCAAACAGGGTGGTGGCCTTTTTTATCTCGGGCGCTGTCGCCTGCTCACCCCTTGGCGCGGCGCGCCACCAGGGTGAACTTGTAATCATCGCTCTTGAAGAAGTTGCGGCTGAACTCGAACACTGTGCCATCTTGCAAGAAGCCGCGGGAGACCTTCTCGATAATGGGTTTGGCGGGATCGATACCGAGCGCCTCCACCACCTGCGCCGAGGGGAGCACCGGAATGATCTCCTGCTCGCTGCGGTCGATCACCAGCTGCTTGACCTCTTCGATGTAGTGGTACTTCGAGCCCTGCATCACCGCATAGCTGAGATCGGGGAAGAGAGCGAGCGGCATCCAGGTCTCCTCCAGCGTTACCGCGATCTGGCGAATAAAGCGCACCCGCTTGACGTAGTAGACCAGCGCCCCTTCCAGCAGATTGAGCCGCTCGGCCAGCTCGCTGCTCGCCTTGATCACCTCGAAGGCAAGAATGTCGCTGTGAGTCTCGGCCGCCGGATCGGTCACCTTCTCGTAGAGGCTGGTGAGCTGATAGATGTCGTAGTTCACCTTCTCCTGCCGCACATAGCTGCCGCTGCCCTGAATGCTCTCGATGACGTTGAGTTCGGTCAGCTGCTTGAGGGCCTGACGCACCGTCACCCGGCTCACCCCGAACTGCTCGCGCAACTCAGCTTCGGTGGGCAAGGCATCGCCGGGGGCCAGCTCCCCTTGCGCAATCCACTGCTGGATGGTGTCGGCTATCTGGCGATACATGGGTTTTTTCGACACGAAAGGCCACCTCGTCGGCTCTGCGCCATGATAAATGGAAGAGGCGCCATTCTACCCCACTTGCCCGGCAGACAAAACGGCTCAGCCTCATTTGACCTAACAAATCACCTTGAACTAACAATACAAAAACAATACAAATAACGAATTGTATGATACCACTCACAAAAATCAGTCGGCCGGTTTGTTAGCATCGCTGTCACTTTCACCATGACGGCTTGCTGGCAAGCCAACCTGACAGAGGATCATCATGAATCTGACCAGTCTTACCGGCCCCCATCTCATCACGTTGCAAACCCGGTTTGCCGATCGGGATGCGGCCATTCATGCCCTGGCTGATCGGCTCGATCAGGCCGGCAAGCTGCACGACAAGGCTGCCTTTCTGGCGGCGGTCATGGCCCGCGAGGCGCAGGGCCCCACCGCCCTTGGCGAAGGGCTGGCGGTGCCCCACGGCAAGTGCGATGCGGTGCGTGAAGCAGCCTTTGCCGTCGCTACCCTGAGCGAGGAGCTGGGCTGGGAGGGGATCGACGGCTCCGAGCCGGTCAACCTGATCTTCATGCTGGCGATCCCGACCGATCAGGCAGGCTCCACCCATATGCAGCTGCTCACCACCCTCACCACTGCCCTGGTGGATGACGATACCCGCGAGGCGGTGCTGGCGGCCCAGAGTGCAGAGCAGCTGATGGCGCTGCTCGATGGTGAAGGGGATGGCGACAAGCAACCAGAAAAAGAAGACAATTTAAATACAAATAAACCCACTGTGGTCTGTGTCACTGCCTGCCCGGCGGGGATCGCCCACACCTATATGGCTGCCGAGTATCTGGAAAAGGCGGGACGCAAGCTGGGTATTCGGGTACTGGTCGAGAAGCAGGGTGCCAATGGCATTGAGGATCGCCTGCCGCAAGAGGCGCTCGATGCTGCGGTGGCCTGTATCTTCGCCGCCGAGGTGGCCATCAAGGAGCAGGAGCGTTTTATTGGCATCCCCCGGATCGAGACGCCGGTGGCCGAGCCCATCCGCCATGCCGAGCGGATCCTGAATGACGCGCTGGAAGCGGCCAAGGCCGGGCGCACCGCCCCGACGCCCAACCCCAGCCAGAGCGACGCGCAGACCGGCAAGAAGGTGAGCCTCAAGACCGAGCTCAAGCAGGCGCTGCTGAGCGGCATCTCCTTTGCCGTACCGCTGATCGTGGCGGGTGGTACCGTGCTCGCCGTCTCTGTGCTGCTGGCCCAGATCTTCGGCCTGCAACATCTGTTTGATACCGAGAACTCCTGGCTCTGGATGTATCGCAAGCTGGGCGGCGGCATGCTGGGCACCCTGATGGTGCCGGTGCTGGCGGCCTATACCGCCTATTCGCTGGCGGACAAACCGGCGCTGGGCCCGGGCTTTGCGGCGGGACTGGCCGCCAACATGATTGGCTCCGGTTTCCTCGGCGGGGTGGTCGGTGGTCTTATCGCCGGTTACCTGATGCGCTGGGTCAAGCAGTATGTGCGCCTGAGCCCCAACTTCAACGGCTTTCTCACCTTTTACCTCTATCCGGTGATCGGCACCCTGGTGGCGGGCAGCCTGATGCTGTTTGTCATCGGCCAGCCGGTAGCCTGGCTCAACAACAGTCTCACCGAATGGCTCAACGGCCTCTCCGGCACCAATGCGCTGGTACTGGGCGCCCTGCTCGGCTTTATGTGCTCGTTTGACCTGGGTGGCCCGGTCAACAAGGCGGCCTACGCCTTCTGCCTCGGCGCCATGGCCAACGGGGTCTACGGCCCCTACGCCATCTTCGGCGCGGTCAAGATGGTCTCGGCCTTTACCGTCACCTTCTCCACCCTGCTGGCGCCGCGCCTGTTCCAGACCTTCGAGATCGAGACCGGCAAGTCCACCTGGCTGCTGGGGCTGGCAGGGATCACCGAGGGCGCCATTCCAATGGCCATCGAAGATCCAATCCGGGTGATCGGCTCCTTCCTCGCAGGCTCGGTGGTCACCGGCGCCATGGTGGGTGCCATGGGGATTGGTCTCTCCACCCCGGGGGCTGGCATCTTCTCCCTCTTCCTGCTCCACGATGGCGGCCACGGTGCCCTGATGGCGGCCGCCGTCTGGCTCGGTGCGGCGCTGGTGGGCACCCTTATCTCCACTGTGGTGCTGATCGGCTGGCGCCGTCACGCCATGCAGCGCGGCACCTATCAGGTGGTCGCCGCAGAGTAAGGCGCATCTTCACAACCGATTTTTCAACAGACTATTTTTCCGCACGGCAGGCAAGGGCCGCCGTGCGCCAGCAAAGGATCATTGTCATGACAGTTTCACGAGTTCACATCACGCCGCACATGCACTGGGATCGGGAGTGGTACTTCACCACCGAGGAGTCCCGCATTCTGCTGGTCAACAACATGGCGGAGATCCTGGCGCGTCTTGAGTCCGACCCCGACTACAAGTTCTATGTGCTGGACGGCCAGACCGCGGTGCTGGAGGATTACTTCGCCATCCAGCCCGAGAACAAGGCCCGGGTGAAGGCGCTGGTGGAAGCGGGCAAGCTCATCATCGGCCCCTGGTACACCCAGACCGACACCATGCAGGTGAGCGGCGAGTCCATCCTGCGCAACCTGCTCTACGGGATGCGCGATTGCCTCAGCCTTGGCGAGCCGATGAAGATCGGTTACCTGCCCGACTCGTTCGGCATGTCTTCCCAGTTGCCCCACATCTTCAACGGCTTCGGGATTGACCGGGCCATGTTCTGGCGCGGCTGCTCCGAGCGTCACGGCACCGACAAGACCGAGTTCCTCTGGCAGAGCAACGATGGCAGCGAAGTGACCGCCCAGGTCCTGCCGCTCGGCTACGCCATCGGCAAGTATCTGCCGGAAGATGAAGCGAGCCTTCGCAAGCGGCTCGAATCCTACTTCGAGGTGCTGGAGAAGGCCTCGGTGACCAAGGATATCCTGCTGCCCAACGGCCACGACCAGATGCCGCTGCAACAGAACATCTTCGCCATTATCGACAAGCTGCGGGAAATCTACCCCCAGCGTGAATTCCACATGAGCCGCTTCGAGCAAGTATTCGAGCGCATCGAGGCGTGCCGCGACCAGCTTGCCACCCTCAAGGGGGAGTTCAACGACGGCAAATACATGCGGGTACACCGTACCATCTCCTCCACCCGGATGGACATCAAGTTGGCCCACGCCGCCATCGAGAACAAGATCGTCAACATCCTCGAACCACTGGCGAGCATCGCCTGGGCGCTCGGCTTCGAGTACCACCACGGGCTGCTCGAGAAGATGTGGAAGGAGATCATGAAGAACCACGCCCATGACAGCATCGGCTGCTGCTGCAGCGACAAGGTGCATCAGGAGGTGATGACCCGCTTCATTCTGGCCGACGACATGGCCGAGAACCTGATCCGCTTCTACATGCGCAAAATTGTCGACAACATGCCGGTGGCGCTCTGTGAAGACGGGGTACAGGTGGCCGACAAGCTCTGCCTGTTCAACCTTATGCCCTTCCCCCGTCAGGAGGTGATCAACACCAGCATCCGCATTCGCGCCCAATCCTTTGCTCTGCGCGATGAAGCGGGCCAACCGGTCCCCTACTTCATCCGCGCCAGACGCGAGATTGACCCGGGTCTGGTGGACAGACAGATCGTGCACTACGGCAACTACGAGCCCTTTATGGAGTACGACATCCAGCTCTGCCATCCCCTGCCGGCCATGGGTTACTGCACTCTCCATATCGAGGGTAACCAGCCGGGAGTGGAGCAGCCGGTGACGGCCAGCGGCGAGCTGCTGGAGAACGATTTTTACCGCATCGCCCTCAATGACAACGGCACTTTGCAGATCCTGGATAAACTGCGCGGCACCACCTTTGATCAGGTGCTCACGCTGGAAGAGGGCTCGGATGATGGTGACGAGTATGATTACTCGCCGTCGCGCGAAGAGTGGCTGCGTTACTCCACCGAGTTTGCGGTGACCCGTGAGGTCACCCATCAGGCGTGGCAGAGCATCGCCACTCTCACATTGCGTATGGCCTTGCCTGCCAACCTCGCCGAGCGTGCCAAACGCCAGTGCAGCGGCCACCTCGATGTCACCTGCCGCATCACGTTGGCGCATCAGAGCCCGCGTATCGATATCGAGCTGGAGCTCGACAATCAGGCCGATGATCACAGGGTGCGGGTGCTGATCCCCACCCCCTTCCCAAGCGACACCGTTGTCTCTGACAACCAGTTTGGCTGCATCACCCGCCCTACCCGCGACAGCGCCATGGCGAACTGGGAGGCAGAAGGGTGGAAAGAGGCACCCATTCCGGTCTGGCAGCTGATGAACTTCGTCGCCCTGCAAGATGGCAAGCAGGGGCTGGCGGTGCTGAGCGACGGTCTGCGCGAGTTTGAAGTGATCGGCGAGCAGTGCGACACCCTGGCACTCACCCTGCTGCGCGGGGTCGGCGTACTCGGTAAAGAGGAGCTGCTGCTGCGCCCGGGTCGCCCCTCCGGCATCAAGCTGCCCACCCCTGACTCCCAGGTGCGTGGCAAGCTCAGCAGTCGTTTAAGCCTGCTGGCGTTTGCTGGCGATCACATCAGCGCCAACGTGATGCAGGCGGCGCGCAGCTACCTCACCCCGGTTCACTGCTACAACAAGATCCCGTTCGATGCCATGAAGCTCAACAAGGCGAGCTTCACTACCCCGCTGCACTTCAGTCTGCTCACCATGGCTCCGTCCGGTCCGGTGCTGAGCGCCCTGAAAAAGGCAGAGGATGAAGAGGCGCTGGTGATCCGGGTCTACAACCCGAGCGAGCAGGCGGTACTGGAGGGTGGCAAAGTGAGCTGCGAACACGCCCTGAGCGACTGGCAAGCGGTGCGGATGGACGAACAGCCCCTGCCCCTTGAACTGGCCGCTGGCGAGTTTGGCGAGCTGGCGCCGTGCCACTCCCGCAGCGTGCGCTTTCGGGTGGCTCGCGGCTAACCGCCGGTAACACCCACAGATAGCAACAGGCGGGGAAGAGTCATCCCCGCCTGTTTATCCCTTCAAGCTGGCCTGCCCCGCTTGATAAAGACATAAAAAATCCCCGCCAATTGGCGGGGATTTTTATTGGGTTCTGCTTCATCCCGCGAGCGGGAGAGCGCGCTTAGCTGGCCTTGCGCAGGATCTGCTCAAGGTAGTCGGCGAAGCGGTGGCCGTGATGCTCCAGCAGTTTCGGGAACATGGAGATGGAGGTCATGCCCGGGAAGGTGTTGATTTCATTCAGCAGGATCTCCCCCTCCTCGGTCAGGAAGAAGTCGATGCGCGAGAGATGGGTCAGTTTCAGCTGACGGAACGCCTTGAGGGCATACTCGTGAATAGCTTCAGCCTGCGCCTCAGTCAGCCCCTCGGCACGCAGTGCCGTCTCGGTATGGCTGGCACTGCTGTACTTCTCTTCATAGGTGTAGAACTTGTCCTGCGGCACGCAGATCTCGCCCGGATAGGTGGCCACCAGCTCGTCACCATACTGGTAAACCGCCACTTCCAGCTCGCGCGGCTTGACCGCCTTCTCAATCAGTACCTGTTCGGAGTAACCGAAGGCATCGGCAATGCCTTTTACCAGATCCGCTTCGTTGCTGGCGGAGTAGCAGCCAACGGAAGAACCCTGGGAGGCCGCCTTGATAAAGACCTTTCCCCACTTGGCCAGCGCGGCTTTGGCCTCGGCCAGCGCCGCCTCATTTTGCTCGGTCAGGAACAGGTACGGGGTATTGGGAATGCCGATGGCGGAGAGCCACAGCTTGGTGCTGATCTTGTTGAAGCAGATCTTGCTCGCCTCGGCATCGCAACCGAGATAAGGCAATCCGGCCAGTTCGAGGAAGGATTGCAGATCGCCGGTCTCACCCGGGTAGCCGTGGATGCAGGGCACCACGTAATCCACCGGACGGGCCACGCTGTCAAACGAAAGCAGCTTGTCGAGCCCCAGCTTGCACTCGCGGCCATCGGCACTGAGCCAGCGATCGGCGAACATCTCGACGCGGGTCACTTCGACACCGGGCAGAAGGCCCAGTTGTTGCTCGAGGAAATTGGCGCTGCGCAGAGAAACTTCGTGCTCGGAGCCACCGCCGCCGCACAGCAGCAAGACATGCATGTTCTTCATTAGATGTGATCCCTTGGGAAAAGCGGCCTCGTCATGACCATTTGATAAGCCAACCACCATAAAAACCGGACGAAGCCAGATACGAACATAAGTGCGCGCCAGTGTAGCAAGGGAGATCAACCCTTGTCAGCTGATGGCAGACCCATGACCCCACTTCTTGCAGTGAAAAGTCTCCCCTGTGTCAAAATCGGGACACATTGCCCCTCAGCGCGGGGGATCGACCCTTCCCATGCCGTTGCCATTGACCCGAAACCAGCCGGCAATGCTGTAGCGCTCGCGATTGGCAGGCAGCACCTCGTGGGGAAACTCCTCGGAGAGAAACATGACCAGCCGCCCCCCCTTGGGGCTGACATCCATCAGAAACTGCTCCTTGTCGTCATACATGCGCAGCACTCCACCCGCGTCGGGCAGCCAGTCGTTGTTTAGGTAAAACACGGTGGTAAGACGGCGGTTGGAGCGACCGGCAAAGGCATCCCGATGGGTGGCGTAAAAATCACCGCTGCGATAGCGGGCGAAGTGGGCCTCGTAGTCGAACAATCCCAGCATCAGCATCCGGTTGGCGGCAAGACGCAGGGACTCCATCCGGGCGAGGTAGTCGGCCACCGGCGCACCGAGGGAGGGCTCCAGCCAGTGGATCTGGTCACGGCGAATATCGGGATTGCCCTGGTGCAGGGCGTCACGGCCGATCCCGGCCGGTTGCCATTCGCCTGGCAAACAGGCTTTGAGGGCATCCACCTCGGCGGCGGTCAAAAAATCATCCACTATCACCCATCCCCGGGTGTAAATGGCATCCATGGCAGCTTGATAGTCCAAGATTGGCTCACAATGAGTGGAAAGAGGGCGCTTTGTAGCGACTTACCGGCAAAGTCACAAACCGGTTTGCTTCTCTTGAGAAGTCCCACCATCAATACGCGAGTTGCTGCCCGCCTCCCCGCTTTTTATCGCCAGTTGTGATCCCGCGCTGCCAAGGAGCGTATTGGCTGTCGAAACTGTGATGGCCCTTGCAATCGGTACGAAGAGGCGCCGCGGCCTCCTTGCGGTACCAAGAGCCAGCCGATACCGTATCCGCATCGCCATGTTGCTGTTCATCCGGCGCTTGTCTCTGTCACCGACCGAACTACTCACGGCACAACCCGCACATCACCCACGAAAGGATCTTCTCATGCCTCTGCCCGATCTCACTTTGCAACGACTGGATGGTACCCCCTACCCGCTGACTCAACTGGCGGGCAAGGTGGTGCTGGTGGTCAATGTGGCCAGTCGCTGCGGCTTTACTCCCCAATATGAAGGACTGGAAACGCTCTATCGGGAGCTCGGCCCCAAGGGGCTGGTGATTTTGGGCTTCCCCTGCAACCAGTTTGGCAATCAGGAGCCGGGGGATGCGGACGAGATCGCCCGCTTCTGCTCCCTCGACTATCCGGTCACCTTCCCCATCATGGCCAAGTGCGATGTCAACGGTGAGCATGCCCACCCCTTCTACCAGTGGCTCAAGCAACAGAAACCGGGATTTCTTAGGCTGGAAAACGTCAAATGGAACTTCACCAAGTTCCTGATCGACCGTGATGGCAATGTGGTAGAGCGTTTCGCCCCCCAGGCCAAACCGGAGAGTCTGGCCGAGCAGATCCGCGAGATGCTCTGATGCTCCCGCATCGTTTTACGCCGCTGCGTTGAACGATTGTGTGACGGCCGGTGCGACAGCTACTGCGCATCGGCCGCTCTTTTGCTATATTACGGCCCCGTTATCATTTCCATATCGTGGCTGGCCCCAATACGCTGGCTGCCCGTTGAGCCAAAGGCTCATCTCAGGAGTTTCTCTCGAACATGTCATTCAACGAACTGGGTCTGTCTCCGCATATTCTGCGGGCCGTCAAGGAGCTGGGTTACGAACAGCCAACCCCTATCCAGCAGCAAGCGATTCCGGCCATTCTGGCCGGTCAGGATGTGCTCGGCGGCGCTCAGACAGGCACAGGCAAAACGGCCGGTTTCACCCTGCCGATGTTGCAGCGTCTGCTGGCCAACCACGGTCGTGGCCGTCGTCAGGTACGCGCACTGGTACTGACCCCGACCCGCGAACTGGCGGCACAGGTGGGCGAGAGCATCATCAAGTATGCCCACCACCTGCCGTTCAAGACTCTGATCGCCTATGGCGGTGTCAGCATCAAGCCCAATCTGGACGCCATCAAGCTGGGGGTGGACATTCTGGTCGCCACCCCGGGCCGTCTGCTGGATCTGCTGACCCAGGGCGCCCTGACCCTGAGCCAGCTGGAAGTGCTGGTGCTGGATGAAGCGGATCGCATGCTCGACATGGGCTTTATCGTCGACATTCGCCGCATCATGAAGGCGCTGCCTGCAGAGCGGCAAACCCTGCTCTTCTCTGCCACCTTCTCAAACGACATCAAGGCGCTGGCGGATGACCTGCTGAACGACCCCACCCTGATCGAGGTGGACCCCAGCAATACTGCCGCCGAGCAGGTGACCCAGCGCATCATTCAGGTAGATCGGGAACGCCGCCGCGAGCTGCTCTCCCACATGATTGGCCGTGGCAACTGGCAACGGGTGCTGGTGTTTGTTCGCACCAAGCAGATCGCCGACCGCCTCGCCCAGCAGATGCAAAAAGATGGTCTCAATACCCTGGCGATCCACGGTGACAAGAGCCAGGGTGCCCGCAACCGGGCGCTGGCCGATTTTCGCAGTGGCGAGGTGCGGGTGCTGGTAGCGACCGATATCGCCGCCCGCGGTCTGGACATCGATCAACTGCCCCATGTGATCAACTTTGAACTGCCCCAGATGGCGGAAGATTACATCCACCGTATCGGCCGTACCGGCCGCGCCGGTCGTGGCGGCGAGGCCATCTCGCTGGTCAGCCAGGACGAGCTGGGTCAGCTCAAGGCGATCGAAGCCCTGATCGGCCAATCCCTGTCCGTGGAGATCCTGGAAGGGTATGAGCCAAGCGGCAAGCCGAGTCGCCAGACTCTGCCGGGCAGCAAGCCGGTGCAGAACCCGCCTCGGGCTCGCGGTCATGCCAACGCCAAGAGCAGCAATGCCAAAGGCAAGCCAGTCGCGGGCAAGGGCAAAGCCAAGGGTGACGCCAGCAAAAATCCCGCCCAGTCTCCTCAAAACAAGTCCCGCAAGCGGGAAGTGGTGGGCGAGGATATCGGCTTTGCGCCGATGCGCCGTCTGCCCAAAGCAATGCGCGACAGCTATCAGGAGAGCAGCGACGAGTAAGCTCGCGCGACGCTAACTGCCAAGCCAAAAGAGGGAGCCTGCAAGGCTCCCTCTTTCGTTATGGATCGCTCGGAGCCATGCAAATGCTCCGCTCGGGCTCAAACCAGCGAATGGCGTACCGCGGCAGTACCATGGCTGGGCGGCGCTGAACCATCGAGCGGATTGAGCTGCAAGAACTCGAACAAGCCAGCCTGCATATTGACGTTCCAGAAGCGTCCGGCGAGGGTGAGTTGCAACCGTGCGTTCTCGATCTCGGCCAGCCCGTGCTGCTGCCAGGCGGCAAAAAGCGGCATCAGATGGGTCAGCAAAGGCGTTGGCAGACGATCCAGCGCCAGCACGCCACTGTCGAGAGCGCCACGCAGCAGACCGTCCATCCTTGCATTGGGATTGCGTCCCATCACCATCCCGGGCGCCCGCTTGCCACTGGCCAGCGCATCGTGCCAGGGGGCCAGATCCCGCCCATACATCAAGCCGTGGCCAAGAATGTTGCCCCCTGCCCCGGCGCCAAAGGGGAGGATCTCGGCACCGCGCTTGGCCATCTGGTTATAACGACTCTGCTCGGCCGGGCTGCGCCGCCAGTGGCTGCAAGAGAGACGCTCCCAGCCGTGAGCTTCCAGTTGCTCCCCGCCATAGGCATACATGGCCGCCCGCTGCTGGCCATCGGCGAGCCAATCCAGGGTGCCCTTCTCCTGCGCCCGCTCCAGATTGGTGCCCTGCATGGCGATGAGCTGGTAGAGATCGACCCCGTGTACACCGCTCACCATCACATCGCGGATATCCTGCTGCCATACGACATCATCCTGACCGGGCAGACCAAAGATGAGATCCGCCACGATCACAGCCGCATCATCCCGGGTCAGCTCACCCAGACGGGTCAGCAAAGTCTCCCTGTCATCGAAACGGGCCGCCTGCTGACGCACCCGGGTATCAAAGCTCTGCACCCCAAACGAGAAGCGGTTAAAGCCCCCCGCCAGCGCCACCTGCCATTTCTCATCATCAAAGCCGTTGAGGCGTCCCTCCAGCGTCACCTCGGCATCCGCCGCCAGCGGAAAACGGCGGATCACGGCGGCCAGCATGGCCAGCTCGTCGGCGCTCATGTCGGTCGGCGTACCGCCCCCCACATAGACGGCTGAAAATGGCATGCTCTGCGCCAGCGGGGTGTCAGCCGCCTGCGCAAGGGAGGCGCACAAGGCGTTGACATAGCGGTTGATCCGCGCCGGATTGGCGCCATTTTCAAAGAAATTGCAGAAGCTGCAGCGCTTTCGGCAAAACGGAATGTGGATGTAGAGGGCGCGCTCCTCAGCTTCACTCTCTCGCTGCCACCAACTCTGCCAGCCAGCCTCATCCAGCGGGAAGGGGCGCATCCCTCCCCGACTGGCGTGAGCCGAGGTCTTGGCGCTAAAAGCAAACTTGAGGGGATCCGGCGTGGCAATACCGGTCATGGAAGGGGTCAGATTCATGATGGTCACTATTATCAGCAAATAATGACAATGATAACGATTATCGTTACTAGCAATTTGTTCTGGATCAACCCGAGGAGCAGCGCCCCTCCCGAAAGGCATTTTGGCAACCTGCATTACCGATCTGCTTAACAGATTATTTACTCAAGAGTGGTTATCGTGTGCCGATAGAGAACCATCTCCCGCCGTTTCTTCGTCTACGATCAAGATGATACGGGATCACATAACAACACCAAGCGCATGGAACTTGCCCAAAATGCATAACCTCTCCTTGAACTGGAAAATATTCCTCCCTCTTGCGCTGGTCATCAGCACCACCTTTGGCCTCTGCTTCGAACTCTCCGCCTGGCTGCAACGGGATCTCGCCATCCGGCTGGCAGAGGAGAAAGTTGAGAGCATGGCCAACACCTATATGGATCAGGTGAACGTGCTGATGATGACAGGTGGCATGGCCAACCGGCAGATAGTGCAGACCAAACTCAAGAGTGAAGCGGGCATCGTTGAGGCCCGCCTGGTGCGCGCGCCAGCCGTCAGCAACCTGTTTGGCCCGGGCCACCCGGATCAGAAAGCCCAGGATCCCCTCGATGAGCGTGCCATCAATCAGGGCGAAGCCATCCTGGAGCAGCAGGGCAACCGGCTCACCCTGATCAAACCGTTCAAAGCCTACAAGGAGTATCGCGGCACCCAGTGCCTCACCTGTCACCAGGTCAATGAAGGAACCGTGATGGGGGCAGTGCGGATCAGTTATGACCTCAGCCACACCTTCGGCGAGATCCGCCACAACAACCTGATCCTGAGCGGCAGCCTGGCCGCCGTCTTCAGCCTCGGCTTCGGCTTGCTCTGGTGGGTATTGCAACGCTACGTGAAACACCCCCTGCGCCAACTGCAGCTCACCATGATCCGGATGGCCAAAGAGCGCGACCTCGCCCTCCCCCTGGTCAATCACAGCCGGGATGAACTGGGCCAGATGACCCGCGCCGTCAATGACATGGTGCAGGGATTCCGCCACAGCCTGCAGGAGGTGGAAGGGGCGACCCACCAGCTCTATCAGGAATCAAACCAGATCCGTCAGGTGGCGACCCAGACCGAAAACTCGGCCCGCCAGCAAGAGGGGATGACCACCCTGGTCGCCGCTGCCGTGAGCGAACTGGCCGCCAGCTCTCATGAAGTGCGCGAACATGCCCGCCACAGCGCCGAGCTCTCCGCCCTCACCAATCAGGATGCCGCTGACACCAGCCGTCTCGCCCAGCACTCCATCACCGACATGGGCGAGATGTCGGCAGAGATCGATCGGGTGGATCAGGTGATCCAGCAACTCGACAGCCGCTGTCTTGCGGTTGACGGCGTACTCGAGGTGATCAAGGGGATTGCCGATCAGACCAACCTGCTGGCCCTCAACGCTGCGATTGAAGCGGCCCGGGCAGGCGAACAAGGCCGTGGCTTTGCGGTGGTGGCCGATGAAGTCCGGGCCCTCTCCAACCGCAGCCGCGCCGCCAGCGAAGAGATCTCACAGATGATCGCCGCCCTGCAAAATGAGGCCCAGAGCGCAGTTACGGTGATCGGGGATGCAAAAAGCAAAGCCGATGAGAGTATCAGCAAGACCGAAGCGACCCTGGCAGCCATGCAGAACATCATCGAGCGCATCGCCCGCATCAACGACCTCAACGCCCAGATGGCCCAGTCGGCCGAAGAGCAGGACAGGGTCTGCCATGAGGTAGACAGCTCGGTGAGCGATATTCGCAACACCTCCAACGACACCCTGGGTCAGGCGCACGCCGCCAACCTCGCCAGCATCCAGTTGGTGGAGCAGTGCCAGAAACTGGAGGCACTGCTGAAAACCTACCGTTGGTAATCCACTTCACCAACGCAAAAGCGCGACCCAAGGGTCGCGCTTTTGCTTTATGGATTCGATTTGGCCGAATGGCATCGTTGCTGTTCCAGCGGCGCGCTGACTATTAACAACGCCGCCGGGATGGCTTTAGCGGGCGTTGCGGGTTGCGACGGCATCAGCCAGGTTGCGCAGCAACACTTCGGTATCAGCCCAACCGATGCAGGCATCTGTGATGCTCTGGCCGACGGTGAGTTCACACCCTTCCACCAGATCCTGACGACCTTCCACCAGATGGCTCTCCACCATCACACCAAACACCGCCTTACTGCCGGCACGCAGTTGGCCGGCCACATCCTCGGCCACCACCATCTGGTTCTTGAACTGCTTGCTGCTGTTGGCGTGACTAAAGTCGATCATCACCTTCTGTGGCAGACCGGCCTTCTCCAGCCCCTTCACAACTTCGCTGACATGGGCGGCACTGTAGTTCGGCTCACGACCACCACGCAGAATGATGTGACAATCCGGGTTGCCGCGGGTCGCCACGATGGCGGAGTGACCGTATTTGGTGACCGACAGGAAGTGGTGCGGCGCACTGGCAGCGCCAATGGCATCGATGGCAACCTTGATGGTGCCGTCAGTGCCGTTCTTGAAGCCCACCGGACAGGAGAGACCGGAGGCCAGCTCGCGGTGTACCTGGGATTCTGTGGTACGGGCACCGATAGCGCCCCAGCTCATCAGGTCCGCTACATATTGCGGGGTGATCATGTCGAGGAACTCGGAGGCAGTCGGCAGCCCCATGTCGTTGAGATCCAGCAACAGCTTGCGACCAATGCGCAGACCGTCGTTGATCTTGCAGCTATTGTCGAGGTACGGATCGTTGATCAGCCCCTTCCAGCCCACTGTGGTGCGCGGTTTTTCGAAGTAGACCCGCATCACGATCTCCAGCTGATCTTTCAGCTCGTCGCGCAACGCCTTGAGGCGCTTGCCGTACTCCAGCGCGGCAACCGGATCATGGATGGAGCAAGGACCAATCACCACCAGCAGACGATCATCTTCGCCGGCCAGGATATTGTGAATGGCCTGACGGGATTCAAAAACGGTGGACGAGGCTACCTCGGTAGCCGGAAACTTCTCAAGCACCGCAACCGGGGGTAATAACTCTTTGATTTCACTGATACGAACGTCGTCGGTTTGATGCTGCATGACAAGGCTTCCTGCTAGATGACTGCGATTAGGAAATCTCAACATAGCCCGCGACAGGGCATGTGTAAATAGGAAATTACAGCAATCACAAAACTATTTTATATATCAATCTTGCAAGTTATTGAAATAATGCTAGGCGAAATGAAAGTGCGGATGAGGAAGGCAAAAAGGCCCGCTCAGCGCGGGCCCGAAGCGTCGGTGATGACGGGTTTGTCAGTGATCAGCCACGCTGGCTGATACTGGCCAGCTTGTCGAAGTAATCCGGGAAGGTCTTCGAGGTGCACTTGGGATCATTGATGGTGACCAGTGTATCCGACAGCGCCACCAGCGAGAAGCACATGGCGATACGGTGATCGTTGTAGGTATCGATCTCGGCATGCTTGAGCTGGGTCGGCGGGGTCACGGTGATGAAGTCATGCCCCTCCTCCACTTCAACACCCAGCTTGCGCAGCTCGGTCGCCATGGCGTGCAGACGATCGGTCTCTTTCACCCGCCAGTTGTAGATATTGCGAATGGAGGTCGGCCCCTCGGCAAACAGCGCGGCAACCGCGATGGTCATGGCCGCATCGGGAATATGGTTCATGTCCATATCCACTCCGTGCAGCGGCGCCTGCTCCGCCTCGATAAAATCATCACCCCAGGTGATGCGCGCGCCCATCTTCTCCAGCACGTCGGCGAAGTGGATATCACCCTGAATGCTGTGCTTGCCGATACCGGTGACCCGCACCTTGCCCTTGATGGCGCCCGCCGCGAGGAAGTAGGAGGCGCTGGAGGCATCCCCTTCCACCAGAAAGTCACCCGGACTGATATAGGTCTGGTTGCCCTTGATGTAGAACAGCTTGTAGTTGTCGTGCTCGATGACCACCCCGAACTGCTTCATGATGTGCAGGGTGATGTCGATGTAGGGCTTGGAGACCAGCTCCCCCTTGATGTGGATCCGGGTGTCACCGGCCGCCATCGGCGCCGCCATCAAAAACGCGGTCAGGAACTGGCTGGAGACGGAGCCATCGACGTGCACGTCACCGCCCCACAGCCCCTTGGCATCCACCACCAGCGGCGGATAACCATCGTGTTTCAGGTACTGGATATGGGCACCCGCCTCACGTAGAGCATCCACCAGATGGGCGATGGGACGCTCTTCCATGCGCGGCTCGCCGCCCAGGGTATATTCACCGGAACCGAGGCACAGGGCGGCGCAGAGCGGGCGCATGGCGGTACCGGCGTTGCCGAGGAACAGATTGACCGGCTCTTTCACCGCAAAGCTGCGGCCCAGCCCCTGCACGGTGCACTCGGTCTTGTCGGCGGAGAGCTTGTACTTGACCCCGAGCTGGGTCAGCGCAGCCAGCATATGACGAATGTCATCGCTGTCGAGCAGGTTGGTCAGACGGGTGGTGCCACGAGCCAGCGCCGCCAGCAGCAGCGCACGGTTAGAGACACTCTTGGAGCCGGGCAGATTGACCTCACCGGCCACACGAGAAATGGGTTCCAAACGCAACGAATTCATAGACTTCCTGTGCTATCTCAAAAATAAACGCCTGTCCGGACGTTAACAGCCTGCGTCCCGCTCGGCAAGGGCACTTTCAGGGGAAATCGCACGGTAAACGCCAGCGCGCTGGTTCTGTTGAAAAAAAGACGCCGGGGTATCCCCGGCGTCTTGAATTCACTGCAATAGCTGGAAGCGGCTCAAGGGTTGTCACGAGAGGCCACCAGCAAACACATAGGGGCTCTGTTCTCAGCCGTTGCGCTTGGCAAAGCCATCCATAAAGCTCACCAGGGCCTTTACCCCCTCCAGCGGCATGGCGTTGTAGATGCTGGCGCGCATGCCACCGACAATGCGGTGCCCTTTGAGGGCCAGCAGGCCGGCCGCTTCCGACTCGGCCAGGAACTGCTTGTCCAGCTCGGCATTTTTCAGCTGGAACGGGATGTTCATCCGCGAACGGCAGCTGACATCCACCTGATTGCCGTAGAAGCTCGACTGATCGAGATAGTCATAGAGGAAGTCGGCCTTCTCCTTGTTGCGCGCCTCCATCGCCTCGAGGCCACCCTGTTCTTTCAGCCACTCGAACACCAGACCGGCCAGATACCAGGCGTAGGTGGGCGGAGTGTTGAACATGGAGTCGTTCTTGGCAGTGAGCTTGTAGTCAAAAATCGAGGGGACATCGGCTCTGGCCTGATCCAGCAGGTCATCGCGCACGATGGCGATGGCAAGCCCGGACGGCCCGATATTTTTCTGGGCACCGGCATAGATGATGCCAAAGCGGCTCACATCGAGAGGACGGGAGAGAATGGTGGAGGAGAGATCCGCCACCAGCGGCACCTCGCCAGCGGCCGGGATGTCGAACATCTCGATGCCGTCAATGGTTTCGTTCGGGCAGTAGTGAACATAGGCCGCATCGGCGCGAAACGCCGGCGTCGGCAACAGGTGGGAGATCCCCTGCTCGTTCTTGGCAACCCCCAGGAAGGTCTGGATATCGCCATACTTTTTGGCTTCATCCACCGCGCTCTGGGACCAGACGCCGGTCAGCAGGAAGTCCGCCTTCTTGTTGGCCCCGCCCAGCAGGTTCATGGGCACGGCGGAGAACTGACCGCGGCCGCCGCCGTGCATGAAGAGCACCTTGTAGTTGTCCGGCACTGCCAGCAGCTCGCGCAGATCCGCTTCAGCCTTCTCGGCAACCGCCATGTAGGGCTTGCCGCGATGGGAAAGCTCCATGACCGAGGCTCCCAGCCCCTGAAAATTACAAAATTCGCGCTGGGCGCGCTCCATGACTTCAACCGGCAGCATGGCGGGGCCGGCGCAGAAGTTGTAAATCTGTTTGCTCATGACGCTTTCCGTGAGTGGATGAGAGTAATCGATGACTTGTCAGGTTTTACACAAGAGCAGCCAGCGGATCAAAGGCTTTTTGGGAGCTGGCTCAACCTTTTACCGTCACTCTGCGTCCCCCTTGCAGTAGAAAAAGCCCTGAACGGGTCAGGGCTTGCAGGGAACATGCACAGAAATGGCGGGCAGAGCGCATAAACGACCACAGCCCAGCCATTTCTGACAAATTTACAGTTTGGCGGTGAGCTCCGGCAGCAGAGTGAAGAGATCCCCCACCAGCCCGTAGTCCGCCACCTGAAAGATGGGGGCATCGCTGTCCTTGTTGATGGCCACGATCACCTTCGACTCCTTCATCCCCGCCAGATGCTGGATGGCGCCCGAAATACCGACCGCGATATAGAGCTCGGGTGCCACCACCTTGCCGGTCTGCCCCACCTGCAGATCGTTGGCGACATATCCTGCATCAACAGCGGCCCGCGATGCCCCCACGGCACCGCCCAGCTTGTCGGCCAGCGCTTCTATCAAAGCAAACTGCGTCTTGGAGCCCAGTGCCCGGCCACCGGAGACCACCACCCGGGCGGCGGTCAGTTCGGGCCTGCTGGAGCGCACCGCGCGGCGCTCGACCAGCCGGGTACGACCAGCGAATTCGGGCACGGCCAAGCGTTCGATGGGAGACTGCCCGCCCGTCGCCGCCTTGGCAAAGGCTGTGGCCCGCACCGTCATCACTTTGACGGGCGCCGAGCTTGCCACTCTGGCAATGGCATTGCCCGCATAGATGGGGCGCAGGAAGGTGTCGCTACTCTCGATAGCCGTCACCTCGGAGAGCATCTCCACCCCAAGCCGGGCCGCCACCTGTGGCAGCAGCGCCTTGCCCATGGCACTCGCCGCCATCAGGCAGTGGCTGTAACCTTCGCACCAGCAGGCCAGCAGCTTGTCGACTCCATCCAGCAGCCCGTCGGCCAGCAGGGGATGTTCGGCAAGCAACACCTTGTCGACGCCGCCAATGGCAGCCGCCTGTTCACCCGCCTCGGTCAGCCCCTGCCCGAGCAACAGCAGGTCAACCTGACCGCCGATTGAGCTGGCTGCGGTCACCAGTTGTGCCACGTTGTCGGCCAGATGGCCCTGATGATGTTCGGCAATGATCAGCACGCTCATGGCAGCACCTTCGCTTCGTGTTTGAGTTTGTCCACCAGCTCGTCCACCGAGCCCACCTTGATCCCTGCGCTGCGGGCTGGCGGCGCCATCACCCCGAGCAAACGGGTCTGATTGGCCACCTCAACGGCGAGTGTCGAGAACGGAGCGCTATCAAGCGGCTTGCGCTTGGCCTTCATGATGTTGGGTAGCGAGGCAAAACGCGGTTCATTCAAACGCAGATCGGCGCTCACCACCGCAGGCAACGGCATGCCCAGGGTCTCGAGGCCACCGTCGATTTCGCGGGTCACCAGCAGTTCCCCAGCTTCCACCTTGAGGGCTGACGCGCAGGTCGCCAGCGGCCAATCATTGAGGGCAGCCAGCATCTGGGCCACCTGATTGTTGTCTGAATCGATGGACTGCTTGCCGAGCAGCACCAGATCCGGCTGCTCCTGCTCGCACACCTTGTGCAAGGCGCGGGCGACAGTCAGCGGGGCGAGCGTCTGATCGGTGACATAATGCAGCGCCCGATCCGCCCCCAGCGCCAGCCCATGGCGCAGTTGCTCGGCGGCAGCGTCAGGGCCAAAGGTCACCACCACCAGCTCGCTGGCGATACCCGCTTCCCGCAGCCTGACCCCCTCCTCCACCGCAATTTCACAAAAGGGGTTGATCCCCATCTTCACATTGGCCAGCTCCACGTCGGAGCCGTCTCCCTTCACCCGGATCTTGACGTTGTAGTCGACTACCCGTTTGATCGCGACCAGCAGCTTCATGGGGTCATGCCTCGTCTCTTTGGATTGAATTCATTAGTGTGCCTCTGCGTTTGTTGCAATACGCTCTTCCCTGATTTTTTGCTTTTTCTTGCTCAGTTTTGCTTACAACCACTTTACGTTTACGTAAACTACCAGCATTACCCTAGGCCAACCAGAGCGCAGAGGCAAGATGGAACGGGAAGCAATGGAATTTGATGTCGTCATCGTCGGCGGCGGTCCGGCGGGGCTCAGTGCAGCCATCGCCCTGAAACAGCAGGATGCCACTCTCTCTGTCTGTCTGCTGGAGAAGGGAGCGGAAATTGGCGCCCATCTGCTCTCCGGCGCCCTGTTTGATCCCGTCGCCTTGCAAGAGCTGCTGCCGGATTGCTGGCAGCAAGCGCCGCTCGGCGTGCCGGTCAGCGACGATCAGGTTCATCTGCTGCAAAGCGAGCAACGCTCCCTGCAACTCCCCGCTTGGGCGGTGCCGCCCCGGATGCACAATGAGGGTTGCCACATCATCAGCCTCGGCAATCTCTGCCGCTGGCTTGGCCAACAGGCGGAAAAACTGGGAGTCGAAATTTACCCAGGGTTTACCGCCAGCGAACTTATCATGGACGCGGGCCGGGTCAAGGGGGTCATCACCGGCGATCTGGGGCTGGATCGGGCGGGCAATCCGAAAGCAGATCATGTGCCCGGCATGGCGCTGCTCGGCCGCTACACCCTCTTTGCCGAGGGGGCCCGCGGCCATCTCGGCAAGCAGCTGATCGCCGACTTCAACCTGGCAAGCCCTGCCCAGCCCCAGCACTATGCCATCGGCTTCAAGGAGCTGTGGCAACTGCCTGCTGGCCAAGGCAAAGCGGGACAGGTGCTGCACGGCAGTGGCTGGCCCCTTGGCAAGCAGGGGGGCGGCAATAGCCACGGCGGTTTCTATCTCTATCACATGGAGGGGGATCAGGTGGCAGTCGGGCTGATTGTCGATCTCAACTACCAGAATCCCTGGCTCAGCCCGTTCGACGAATTCCAGCGCCTCAAGCATCACCCACTTATCGCTGGCGTGTTGCAAGATGGGGAGCGCATCAGCTATGGCGCCCGCGCCATCACCAAGGGGGGCTGGCACGCCCTGCCCCGCATGCACTTCCCGGGCGGCCTGCTGATCGGTTGTGATGCGGGCACCCTCGACTTTTCCCGCATCAAGGGGATCCACACCGCCATGAAGTCCGGCATGCTGGCGGCAAAAACCGTCGCGATGGCCCTGCGGGGGGGCGATGAGGGTGGACGGGATCTGGCCCAGTATGGTGACGAGCTGCACCAGAGCTGGCTGGCCCGCGAACTCAAGGCGGCGCGCAACTTCGGCGCGGCTCTTCATCGCTATGGTCCCTGGTTGGGCGGTGCCTTCAACTGGCTGGAGCAACGGCTGTTTGGCGCAAACTCGCCCTTCAAACTGCTCGATAAGGCTCACGATTATCGTCAGCTGCGCGTGGCCAGCCGCTGCGAGCCCATCCATTACCCCAAACCCGATGGCAGACTGAGCTTTGACAAGCTCTCGTCTGTGTATCTGGCCAACACCAGTCACGACGAGGATCAGCCTTGCCACCTCAAGCTGCAGGACGAGCGCATTCCGGTCGAGGTCAATCTGCCCACCTGGGCCGAACCCGCCCAACGCTACTGCCCGGCAGGGGTGTTTGAAGTGCTTGAAATGGAAGGCGCGGCCAAACTGCAGATCAACGCAGCCAACTGCATCCACTGCAAAACCTGCGATATCAAGGACCCCAGTCAAAACATCGTCTGGACGCCGCCACAGGGGGGCTCCGGGCCTAATTATCCGAATATGTGATGAAGCGGGGCAGCGGCAACAAGCAGCCCCAGCTAGCCCTCCCCCAACCAAAGGCTGGGTTCTACCCCGCATAGCCACTCAGGTGATCCGACCTCGCTGTTTTTTTGAACAAACAAGCTGAATCCCTGATGAATAGCCCCTGACAAGCGCGGCCCGCCCCTGTATAGTTCGCCGCATTCAGGTTTTCCATCGGCCCGATCTGCTTATCCACGGGATCGCCTTCTGCAGCGATCTAAGGCCGCATGACCTGTGCAACCATCCCTGATTACCCATGACTTTTTAAGGGGGGACAGATGATCACCGCCTACATTCTCAACAACAAGGTGCTGGACATAGTCACGCTCGGGCCTGACGACATAGTACCTGACAACACGGTCTGGCTGGATGCCTACAAGCCGGACACGGCAGAGCGAGAATGGTTGACGGGCCTGTTCCTGGAAGAGGTCCCCGACAAGGAAGAGCTCGACGACATCGAAGCATCCGCCCGTTTTTACTGGGATACCGATGGTCTGCACATTCACTCCCTGTTTCCCCAGCGGATCGGTCGTGACACCAAGGGTGTCCACGTCTCCTTTACCCTGCGCAACAACCTGCTGATCAGCATTCGTGAAGATGACATCGGGCTGGTGCGCCTGCTGCGCCATTATATGCGCCAGGATCGGCTGGAGGTGGAGGATGCCCTCGACATCCTGCTGGAAGTGCAAAACCTTAAGGTGGAGTACCTCTCCGACCTTATCGAAGATGGTTACAAGACCTTGGAAAACACCGCCGATCAGATCTTCGAGCCGGATCAGATCAACCCCATGCTCAAGGAGTTGATGGCACAGGAAGAGGCCAACGGCCAGATCCGTCTCTCCCTGCATGATACCCGTCGCGCCTTGCGCTTCCTCAAGCGCAGCCTGCGCCAGCGCATGAGCCTTGAGCAGAACAAGTGGATCGACGAGATGCTGCACGACGTGGAGTCACTGCTGCCCCACACCCAGTTCCTGTTCGACAAGATCAACTTCCAGCTGGAGGCCTCCATGGGGGTGACCAATCTGGAGCAGAACAAGGTGATCAAGATCTTCTCGGTAGCCGCCGTGATCTTCCTGCCGCCGACCCTGATCGCCAGTATCTACGGCATGAACTTCGGCCGCATGCCGGAGCTCGCCTGGGAGTATGGTTATCCCATGTCACTGGTGCTGATGGTGATGTCATCGCTCGGCACCGGCCTCTTCTTCAAGCGCAAAGGCTGGCTGTAACGCCGCCGCCGACGCGCGCTGCGATGTCTGAAGAAACGGATTGGGGGGCATGGCCCCCCGATTAATTTGCGCCACACCCAACGCCTTGCAAAGGACGCTTCGTCGCCCCATATCCCCTTCATCACTCAATTCAAGTGGATAACGGGCAACCATGACCCTCTACCCCGAACACCGATATGACGATCACGGCCAGTTGCGCCCGCCCCTCTGGTTCTGGCCCATCGCCCTGTTGCTGACCCGCTCGGTCTGGCTCTTTCTGATGGCGGGAGTGACCCGCGAGAGCGGCAGCGAGATCCTGACCCTCTTTTATCCGGACAAGATCACCCTCTACATCAGCCTGCTGACCGACGTACCCGCCATGCTGGCGTTGCTCGCCTGCGGGGGCACCTATCAGCAGACCCAAAGCATTCGCGCCAGACTCCGGCGCCACAGCCCGCTGCTGCTGCTCTGCTCTGCCGTCAGCGGTCTGCTGATGCAACTGCACAGCCTCAATCTGCAGAAATGGTTATTCAGCTGGCCCACCGCACTGGTGCTGGTCGCCAGCCTCTGGGCGCTCTGGTACCTGCTGCGCAGTCGCCAGCTACGGGAATATGCCGCAGATCAGCCCCACTGACGGGGCTGACACCTATTGACGAGTGACCCGGATCTGCAGGGTCTGGCGCTCGCTCTGGCTGCCTCGCCCGCCCTGTAGCTGGGTGCCGAGGCTACTCCCCTGATCCGCTGAGCTGGTCGAAAGCTCTCCCACCTTCAGCCACTGGCCTGGGGCCCCGCTCACCTCGGTGGCACTCTGCCCACGATTGATGGTGCCCTGATCCAGCCTCGCCTGTTCGCTGCTCAGCACAATCTGCACCCGATCGCCAATCAAGGTGGCCGTGGCATAGAGGCCGTTCACCAGCGGCATCATCCCCACCACTGCGCCCCCGTTCCACTGATAGAAGGTGACCGGCTGATAGGAGCCCATCTGCAGCAGCACGGGACGACCCGACAGCCCCCGCACCTGCCAGCTGTCGTTTTGGCTGCGCTGGTACTGCTGGGCGTTGCCATCGAGCAACCACTGCCGCTTGACCTCGTCGCGACTGATTGAGCCTCCCAGTTGCTGACCGCTGGCGGCCCCCTCTACCCGCCACTCGATAAGCAGGCTTTGCGGTGGCTGGTTGATCTGCGCCAGCGTGGCTTCGGCCTCCTGCAGCTGGGCTGGCGTCCCGCTCAGCACCAGCTGGTTACCCATGGCACTCACCCCAAGCTGGGGATAGATCTCCTTGAGGGTCTGCACCGCCGCCTGCGCCTCGAAGACCGGGATCACCTTCACCTCGGCCCACAGCGACGGGCTCCAGATCCCCATCATGCAGCCAAGCCACAGCAGCGCCCTGCGACCAACCTTGCCCATCCGAACCATTGCGATCTCCTCGTTCTCTGTGCTCTTCTCGCTCTCTGTTCTCTCTCTGCTCAGGCGTAGACCCACACCCGCAGCAAACAGCTCTACCTTATTCCGCTCACTCGTCGATGATGAACCCGGCGGTTGCCAAAAAACAATCGGGAATGCAGCAAGTCCGTGATTTCCCAGGGTATGAGGCTCTCATTCCACGCCCGTTATCGCGTAAGATAGCGCCATCATAGTTGCCCAAGCGGAATCCATCATGTTGAAACAGCTGTTGTTACTCCCCCTCGCCCTGCTGCTGGGGGCCTGCTCCCTGACCCAGTACAACGTCAGCGAGGCCGAAATCAACCAGTACCTCAAAGATCAGGTCTCTTTTGAAAAACAGCTGGGGATCCCCGGCATCATGTCGAGCAAGATCCGTCTGGATGAGATGCAGAGCCGTATCGGCCGCAAACAAGCAGATCGCATCGAGCTGGACGCCGCTGGCGATCTGCAGGTGAGCAGCCCCCTTGGCAGCCAGCAGATGAAGATCCGCTTTGCTTTGAGCGCACGCCCGGACTATGTGGCCGATCAGGGTGCCATCTATCTGCGCGATCTTGAGCTTCTCTCGGTCAAGACCGAGCCGGCCGATATCGGGGCTGCCCTCACCCCGCTGCTGCCCACCTTCAATCAGTCGCTCTCCCTGTTCCTGTCGCAGACGCCGGTCTACCGACTCGACAGCAGCCGCAAGAACGAAGCCAGGATCAAGGAGAAGGTCGAAGCCCTCAAGGTAGAGCCGGGCCGTCTGGTCATCCCGTTCAAGCTGCTCTGATCCCCGCAGCGCTGGCACTTTCAGCGCGCTCAACAGATAACCGTCCTATTCGACAGCGCACATCCGGTTTAACGTGCAGCCGAATGGGGCGGTTTTTTACTTCTCAAGTCCCCTGCAACACAGCATAATGCAGACCATTCTCATTTAGATTCGTCATGAGAAGCGTCAATAATAAAACCAATGGTGAGAAGGGACATGAGAAAAACCGTACTGGTTCAGGCGATCGCCTGCGCACTGATCAGCGGCGCCGCACACGCAGCCGTCAAAGTCGAAGACAAGACATTCAATACCGCTGCCAACATGCTGGCCTATACCGAATTCGAGCTCTCCGGTGAGCCACTGGCCGAAGCGCTGGGGCTGGATCTGGATGTGCTGGATGCCAACCGTGCCGATGAGCCGACCCCGTTCGACTTCGCTGCCGGCATCGAATCCTACGAATACTCCGAAGAGGCGATGTACGCCCTCAACTACCAATCCGGCATGGGCCCGCATCTGGTGAACGGGCCGCAAAACCTAGCTCGTGGTGGCACCATGGCCTCTCTGGGGCAACGAGTGCTGGCCATGGCCGATGCCGTTGGTTTCCCGGCGGATGAAGTGCCGCAGGGCATGTATCCCCTCTCCCTGCCCTACGCCTCCGCCAATCCGGAGTTTGCCCAGGCCGTCAACGCCACCCCGGTCAATGGCGACCAGATCACCATCAAGACCGCCAAAGGGACCGAGAAAACCGTCAAGACCCAGGTGCCCGCCTACTTCCGCGACTACAGCACCCTGCGCTGGAGCGGCAGCGACAACCTGCTGGTGCCCGCAGCGGTGGGCGGCATCCTGCTCAAAGAGGTGATGTGGTCGCAAGACTTCCTCGGCGGCATGCACGTGGCCGAGACCGATGAAGAGGTAGAAGCCGCCTCCGCCACCATGGATCAGGATGGCAAGCACAAGCTGGGCGTCTCTGCCGCCGATGGCTTCAACGGCATGATGCTGACCGAGCAATCCATCGACAAGCTGGCCATCATGCAGAACCAGCTCGGCTTCGATGGCAAGCAACTGGGCGCCAAAATCACCCCGCAGTACGATCCGGCCAAGGGCGTGATTTACTTCCCCCATCAGGTGAAAGTGACCGAAACCAGCAACAACGATGCCGGTGCCATCGGCAAGCTGGAGGTGGTGGATGGCTCCGCCCAGCTGCGCGATGCCTGGATGATGCTGTGGCCGCTCTCCGAGTTCTATGCCTTCAGCGATCAGCGCAGCGCCAACACCAACCAGAACCCGGCCTTCCACGCCGTGTTTGACGGTGCGCCGTTTGCCGCCGCACCGGCTGCCAACAAGACCAATGACCTGGGCAAAGCGGTCGCGGGCAGCGATGCCTTCTCGCTGGCGATCAATCTCTCCAACCTCACCTTCAAGAACCTGGCGGCCCTGCACTTTGATACCAAGGCTGGCACCCTGGTCGACAGCTGGCAGGCAGGCAAACAGGGTAAGCACGTCACCACCTTTGACGCTGCTTACGCACTGGTCGCCCTGCAGATCTTCCAGCGCGCTCAAGATGCGCTGCCGGTCGGCTACGCCGCCGGTGACAATGGCGAGCTGAACCTCAAGACCCAGCAGGGTCAGCAGGCGCTTGAGCTTATCCGCAAACAGGCCGATTTCATCCTTGCCAACCTCAAGGGCAAAAATGGTCTGGTGCATGACGGCATCACCCTGGGTGGCAAGCTCGATGCCGGCCACTCCATCGATGCACAGTTCGCCGCCATCCGTGGTCTGACTGCCGCGTTCCTCGCTACCTCCGATGCCAAGTACCGCACCGCTGCCCGCGAGCTGTTCATCGCCACCGACAAGGCCTACTTCAATGCCAAGGCGGGCACCTGGCTGGCGGGTAAACAGGGTGAATACACCCCCTGGACCCAGGCTGCCATCTCCGGCGCCCTGCGCTCTGCCATGCTGAACCTGCGCAACGAAGGGGCCGAGAAGGCGCCCGAGCTGGAGCTGGCCAAGCTGACCGGTCAGTACGTCAGCTGGTTCCGTGGCACCGTCAATGGTGGCATGCAGATGGCCGAGTGGATCGGTGACTCCGGCGAGAACATCATCGAAGGTGCCGGCAGCGACACCGATGAAGATGGCGTACCGCAAGTGACCGCCGCCGGTGGCAAGCACGGCACCGCCATGGTGATGGCCGCCAAAGCGGTGGTTAGCGAATAATCCTCGCCATTCACCAGCATGAAAAAGGGAGCCAAATTGGCTCCCTTTGCATTACAGCGTCTGACACAGTTTCAAGGGCTTTCCTCAAACCAGCTTGTCCAGCATCTCCTTTGTCACCAGCACAATCCCCTGCTCGGAGCGGTAGAAGCGGCGGCTATCCTCATCGGCATTCTCGCCCACCACCAGCCCATCGGGCAGCACACATCCCTTGTCCACCACCACCCGGCGCAGACGGCAACCGGCGCCAATCTCGACCCCGGGGAAGATGATGGCCTGATCCAGGGTGCAGAAGGAGTGCACACGCACATTGGTAAAGAGCACCGAGTTGAGCACAAACGACCCGCTGACGATGGTGCCGCCCGAGAACATGGAGTTGATGGTCATGCCATGCTGACCATTGCGATCCTGCACGAACTTGGCCGGTGGCGTCAGGGTCTGGCTGGTCCAGATGGGCCAGTTCTGATCGTAGATGTCGAGCTCGGGCAGCACGGAGGCGAGATCCATGTTCGCTTCCCAGAAGGAGTCCAGCGTACCCACGTCACGCCAGTAGGGCTTTTGCCCCTCGCGTGCCCCGACACAGGACATGTTGAAAGGGTGAGCAAATGCCATCCCCTCCTCCACGATGCGGGGGATCACATCCATCCCGAAGTCGTGTTTGGAGTCCTGATTGTGAATATCCTCCTCCAGCAGTTGATAGAGGTACTCCGCCTCGAAGATATAGATCCCCATGGAGGCCAGCGAGCGATCTTCGCAACCTGGCATGGCGGGCGGATTGGCCGGTTTTTCGACGAAGGCGCGGATCTTGCGCTGCTCGTCGATATCCATGATCCCGAAGGCGGATGCCTCGGCCCGCGGCACCTCGATACAAGCCACCGTCACCTTGGCGCCAAGGCGCACATGGTCGAGCAGCATGGCGGCGTAATCCATCTTGTAGATGTGATCCCCCGCCAGCACCACCAGGTATTTGGGGCCGTAGTCACGGATGATATCGACGTTCTGATAGATGGCATCGGCGGTGCCGCGATACCAGTGCACCTCGTCCACCCGTTGCTGGGCAGGGAGCAGGTCGATGAATTCGTTCATCTGGTAACGCAGGAAGGACCAGCCCGATTGCAGGTGACGCAGCAGGCTGTGAGATTTGTATTGGGTGACTACACCAACTCGGCGGATCCCCGAGTTGATACAGTTGGAGAGCACAAAATCAATGATCCGGAATTTGCCACCGAAATGGACGGCAGGCTTGGCGCGGTTGTCAGTCAACTGCTTCAGGCGACTACCACGTCCACCCGCCAGCACCAGTGCCATACTCTGGTTCAATAATTGTCGTGCTTTGGCACTATTTTCGGGCTCTAACAACATGATTTACCTCTGCCTTGTTTGATCTATTTTCAACTCATCTTCGCCTGTTTCGGCACCTGTGAAAGTGGTTTCACTCACATTTAACCGATCTCAATTGACCCTTTTCACCGAGTTGCGAGGAATAGCATGCTTTGCTCCACCAGCTTGGTTAAAATTCCCCCACAAAGCAGCCACTTCAAGGATGACAAGATGGTTCACAAGCTCGGACGTACCCTCTTTCTGATCGCCACCATAGTGACCATACCCCTGCTGCTCCTGCAAGCAGTTTGGTTGGCCCTTCAGAGCACACCGCTCACTTTGGCCATTATTCTGGCCACCACACTGCTTGGCATGATCCTGCTGTTGATGCTGGCCATACGCACCATGGATGGCATGCTCCAGCATCAGGAGCTCACCTGGGTCAAGGCGATCAGAGGGCGGGATCCCTCACAACTCGATGAGCCCGCCTCCCAGGAGGTACTGCAACAGCTGCTGGAGCAGTTCGAAAGTGCCGAGCAGAGCGCTCATCGCCAGCTGACCGAGCTCAGCAACCTGGCTACCACCGATGAGCTGACCCAGCTACTCAATCGTCATGCATTTCGCCGCGACATGACCGAGTTGCTGCAGCGGGATCAGGACACCCAGACCGCGACCCTGGTGCTGATCCGTGCCACCGAGCTTGGCAAGATCAACGCCCAGCGCGGATTCCAGTCTGGTGATGCCTACATCAAGGACATGGCGGCCCTTATCAAGCGGGTGGTAAGCCGCTTCCCAGGCAATCAGGTCTACCGCATTTCGGGGGCCGATTTCGCCGTGCTGGTGCAACCGGTGGCCAATATTCCTCCCCATCTGCTGGGGCAGGATTTGAAGGTGGCCTTCGATCACTATCAGGATCAGCACGAGCTGGAAAGCACCGGTTACTCGGGGCTGACCAAGCTCAGCAGCGGCCAGAAAATTGAAGCCGTGCTGGCCAGAGCGGATCTGGCGCTGGCTCGCGCCCAGACCGAAACCATCAACGGCTGGGCCATCCAGCAGGATGACAGTGCCTCCGATCTGCAGGGCCAACACCACTGGCGCGACGTGCTGACCGAAGTGCTGGCACAGGAGCGCCTCAGCTTTACCTATCAGCCGATCCAGCCCCTGCACCGCAGCATGCAGGCCTACAACGAGATCTACACCCGTTTCAGCGGCAATGACGGCACCGCCCTGCCCACCGACACCCTGTTTGCCATGGCCCAGCGGCTGGATATGGTGATGCGGCTGGAGCAGCTGGTCATTACCCACATCATGCGCCAGTACCGGGCCTTTGGTGCCAACCAGAGTCGCTGGGGGATCAACCTCTCCCCCAACCTGCTGCAAAACAGCGCCTTCCTGATCTGGCTTGACCGCCAGCTGCTCAAAGATCCCAATACCAGTGCCAATCTGGTGTTCGAACTGGATGAAGAGCATCTGGAACGCAACCTGACCGGTGCCAAGCGGGTGTTTGAACTGCTGCGCCGCAACGGCAGCCGCTCGGCCATCGCCAATTTCGGCAAGGGGATCGGCTCCTTTACCCTGTTTCGCGAGCTCAAGCCCGACTACATCAAGCTGGACCCAGCCCTGATCACCGGACTGGAGCAGGATCAGACCAACCAGCAGTTCGTGCGGATGATCGTCGATGTATCACATCGGATGGGGTGTCAGGTCATTGCAGAGGGGGTAGAACAGCTTGGCCAGAAACAGCTGCTGCAGGGGATGTACGTGGATGGTTTGCAGGGCTATCTGATCGCCCGGCCGCAACCGCTGCGACCGGATATCAGCCAGCTGGGGCTCTTTACTGAGGATGCTTCAGCTTCAAAAGGGTCAGAATGATGTCATTGAGCTGGCGATAGCGCTCCAGCTCTTTCTGATCGTAACGGGTCGCCAGCGTGGTGGGGTTGTGGCGGTTCTTGAGGTAACGGTTGATTTGCAGGCGATTGAACCCCGCCACCTGATAGACCTGGCCGAGCAGGGTATTGAGTTCATCGTGCTCCAGACCGGCTCTGGCCAGATAGTCCCCATCGGCGGGACTCTCGGTCTGGTGGCTCCACTTAGCAATACGGCCGCTCTCTTGCAGATAGCTGAGCCACTGCTCGATATAGAGCGGTTTGCACCCCGCCAACAGGTTGAAAAAGCCCACCGCATCGCAACGACAACCGTTCAGGAGCACGACAGCCAGCTGATCATCATCGCACTGGAAGGTCACTGGCCCGGCTTGCGCCCAATCCAGCGCCTGCACCCGAATGCTGGCCTTCTCACCCGCAGCTCCCGTTACGTCGAATACAAACATGGCGCTCCTCCCTTGGCAAAAGGTTGATGATGGACCATCCCCCTGACAGGTGCAAAGGCAAATCGGCTTTTAACTCATCAATCGGGCCATTCGACCATAAAAAAGACCGGCACCCTCACGGAGGCCGGTCTTTGTCCCGATGGCCTGTGTGTTCAGGCCATCAATGGAGGCGCTTTCAGGCGTCCAGTTCAACCAGTGCCTTGGCCAGCTCGATGGGTTCGAGCTCCTGGCCTTCCAGATCGGCGTTCCAGTTCGGGCCGACCAATACATCGTCTTCATCCAGATCGTTGATCCAGATATCGAGAAACTCTTCCAGATCGATCACTTCCGGCTCGTAATCGGCCCACTCGTCGACGCAGTGCAGACGGGCGTCCTCTTCGGCAGACCAGAGCGGCATCACGTCGGCATCTTCAAATTCGGCGGAGCGGCAGACGACCCAGTCTTCCCCATAGCGCAGGCCCCACACCTGACCCGACTCGCGGACTTGTTCGATAAACAGTTGGAAATTGGCGTCAAGGTTGTCGTTAAGCATGCTCATGGGATTCTCTCTTTCTTTCGGGTGCTGCGGCATTGTCGGGCGACAATACGATGGCCAAATGGTGTCGTAAAAGTGACATGGACTCAAGCATATTGGGGTTATTCCGGGGAAAAAGCCGAGATAACTCCCATTTGCCTGCAAAAACGCCTCCCGATGGAGGCGTCTTGCAGATTCAGGAGATCAACGCTCCCAGTAAACCTCTTCCAGGCTGTCCTCTTTCTCCGGCAAACCGCGGGAGAGACGGGGACTGCTCTGGGCCAACACCTCGTAGCTGACTCGGTTGGCGTATTTGCACACTTGGGCCAGTGAGGAGTAAGTCAGGAACTCGGAGATGTGCTTGGCGGAGTTGGGCACATTCATCCGGTGATAGGAGTTAGCCACCATGTCGTGCAGCACGGCGGAAAGGGCACCATCCCCTGCCCCGTTGGTGTTCTTGATCTTCTCCGGGCCACCCATGTACGGGGAGATGTGGGAGTAGATGCGGGCCGGTTTGCGGCACTTGGCGCGGGCCATCGGGCGGCTGAACTCATACATGTTGAACTCGGGGATGACGCCCGGCAACAGGGTATGAGTGGTCTCGCGCTTGTAGTCCTCATCGGTGTAGCTTGCCATGTAGAGGCCGATGGGGCCAGCAGTACAGAGCACCATGTCGGCCCAGTCGAGCGCCTTGTCGGCCGCACCGAGCGGATCAGCGATACCGGTCAGGGCTTCACCTTCGTCTTCGTTCATCGCCAGCACGGTCACGTTCTCGGCAATGAAGTCGCGCCACCACTGGGGGTTTTCGTCGATGACGAAACGGGTGCCCAGGGTCAGCACCACGGGAATACCGGCCTCACGGGCATAACGCACCGCGGTCATGGCCGCCTCTTTCATCGGGTCACCATCGTCACCACGCACCAGATAGGCGGTGATCACCAGGGCAGACGCCCCCTTGATCACATCCTCCGGAATGTGCTGCACATCCAGCTGGTTCATCTTGCCGGCGTTGATGCCGAAGCTGCGCTCGCCGCACTCGGTGATGAAGGTGAAGCAACGGCCGATAGGGCCATCAACCGGCTGCAGATAGTCCAGATTGACGCGGGAAGAGGTGTTGCACAGATAACGGTAGGCGTAGCATCCGATGCGAATATCCTGACTCATCACACCCAGCAGGATGGAGTGGGAGTCGGCCAGTACCGAGTAGTTGTGTACCGTGTTGCCGATGGTGCCACCGGCAAACTCGCTCACCACCATGTTGTTGGCCTTGAGCTCGTCATAAATCCGTTCGGCTACATCATCACTGATGACGACGGAGTGCCCCTTGCTCAGACCATAACGGGTCAGAAAGTCTTCATCCACATGGGCTTCGATATCAACGAGGGTCTGATCAATCCCGACCACGTAGGCTTTGCCCAGCTCGGTTAACAGGGGATTTTGCGGAACCAGGGGATCGCGTCTGTCGACAGGGAAGTAGTGTTTGGACTTGCGCTGACCGGGAAATTTCATGGCAATGTTCTGTGCTCTGGGGGAAAGAGGGGCGGGATTTTAACACAATCCGCCGCCCCGAAAAGTCGCCCTGTTTAAATAATGGAGTCAGTATAGACAAGGCTTGCAAGGAAAAACGTTTGCCTTTTTACCATAAAAAAACCACCCCGTCCGGGGTGGCTCCATAGCATAAAAAAGCGCCGGTTTTCAGGCGGCCGCCATGCCCTGCAACAGAGCCAGTAGCGAGAAGAGGCCGAGGGCGAGCCAGAACAGCAAGGTGCCCAGAAAACGGGGCACATTGGGGGCTTTGGGGATCTGGATGCCGATGGCATGCAGGATGCGGCCAACCAGTAGCATGGCGCCACCCACATGCAGCCAGAGCGCACCGGCACCGGAGAGCTCGCACAGCGCCATCAGCAGCAGGGTCAGCGGCACATACTCGGCAAAATTGCCGTGGGCCCGGATCGCCGCCAGCAGCTCGGGGGCTTCCCCCTGCCCTATCATCACCCCGAACTGGGCGCGGCGTCTGACCACCCAGAAGGAGAGCCCCAGAAACAGCAGTCCAAGCAGGCCTGCGTAGATCAGCGTGATATGTACCATGACTCGACTCCTTGTTTGACTGACTGCCGGTCACTCATGCCAATTCGCGGCAAATGAGCGAGACCATCATCCTGATATGGGCCTGATCGCTGTTGAGGGCCGGAATATATTCAAACCGCTCGCCACCGGCCTCCATGAAGATCTCCCGGTTCTGTACCTGAATTTCCTCAAGGGTTTCGAGGCAGTCGGCCGCAAAGGCGGGGCAAATCACATCGAGCCGCTTGATGCCCGCAGCAGGCATACCGCCAATGGTCACGTCTGTGTAGGGCTTGAGCCACTCCTCCTTGCCAAAGCGGGACTGGAAACTGGCCGTCCACTGCCCGGCCTCCAGCCCGAGCGCCTCGGCCAGCAAGCTGGCGGTATGGCGACACTGGTGACCATAGGGATCCCCTTCGTTCTCGTAGCGCTCGGGAATGCCGTGGAACGACATCAGCAGGTGATCACCCTGACCGTGCTGCTCCCAGTGACGGCGCACGCTCATGGCCAGCGCCTGAATGTATTCGGGATGGGCGTGATAATCACGAATGAGCCGTACCACTGGCAGATTGCGCTCTTTCTTCATTGCCTTGCCCCAGGCATCAAAGACCGAGGCGGTGGTACTGACCGAATATTGCGGATAGAGCGGCAACAGGATCACCCGGTTGACCCCTTTGGCCTTGAGCGCCTGCCAGCCATCATTCACTGACGGGGAACCATAGGTCATCGCCAGTTCCACCGGCACCTCAACCCCCTCCCGCTTGAGCTCCTGCTCCAGTGCGGCGCGCTGCTGCTTGCTGATCACCATCAGCGGCGAGCCCTGCTCGGTCCACACCTGCTGATAGAGCTTGGCCACTTTGGGCGAGCGCGTCGGCAAGATGATGAAATGGAGCAGCGGGCACCAGAGGTAACGGGGCAGGTCCACCACACGGGGATCGTGCAGGAACTGGCTGAGGAACGCTTTGACGGCAGCGGTGGTCGGTGCGGCTGGGGTACCCAGATTGACCAGCAATATTCCGGTTTTCGTGGTCACGTTGGCTTCCTGTCTATCTGTCATTATGCAAAAAGGGCCCGACAGGGCCCTTCTCTTTATTTATCTGATGGCACGGGAAACAGTGCCGGCAGCAAAGATCAGCCCAGAATGGTGGCAAGCTGCTTGCTGACCAGATCAACCGGCTGGGTGCCGTCGATCTTGACGTAACGGGTGTGGCCCGCTTCCGCCTCTTTGCCGTAGAAACCGATCAGCGGCGCGGTCTGCTGATGATATACATCCAGACGCTTGCGTACTGTGGTCTCTTCGTCGTCGGCGCGGATCACCAGATCTTCACCGGTCACGTCATCCTTGCCTTCCACTTTCGGCGGGTTGAACACCACGTGGTAGGTACGGCCAGAGCCGGAGTGAACGCGACGGCCGCTCATGCGCTTGACGATCTCTTCGTCCGGCACATCGAACTCCAGCACGAAATCAACCACGACACCGGCGTCCTTCATGGCTTGCGCCTGGGGAATGGTGCGCGGGAAACCGTCCAACAGGAAGCCTTTGGCGCAGTCCGGCTGAGCGATTCGCTCTTTGACCAGACCGATGATGATGTCGTCAGAGACCAGCTGACCTGCGTCCATCACAGCTTTGGCTTTCAGACCGAGCTCGGTGCCCGCTTTGATCGCCGCACGCAGCATGTCGCCGGTGGAGATCTGGGGAATACCGTGTTTTTCCATGATGAACTGAGCCTGGGTACCTTTGCCGGCGCCCGGAGCCCCCAACAGAACAATGCGCATACACGCTCCTATTGATTGGTTATTCAAATCTTGCGAAGGCAAAAAAGTACACGGTTTCGCCCGTTTCTACAAGGGTGAGCCACCTGAATGAGCACTTTATCACCACAATAACCGGCTGATCGAACAGGATTTCATCGCAAGGGGAAGACGCAAAAATAGCCAGGGATTCAGCATAGAGCGCCAAAAGCAGGAAGGAGGTACGGCAGAAAAAAAGATCCCGGCTCAGGGCCGGGAATTGCGCTCAAAAGTAACTACTTGTCGCTCGTAGTAGGAACAGGGCAATAGTAGTTTGCCCCCTGTGCGTCAACAACTGTCAGATGTGACAGGCAGGCCGCTATGAAACCGGAACTGGGGATCCGGCGAGCAGATAAGCTCGGCTTCCAGCTTGCCAAAGAAGGCCACCCGCTCGCTGATATCCTCCCCTGCGTACTGTTCGGCCAAGCTCAGGTAATCCTGATAGTGACGCGCCTCGGAGCGCAGCAAAGAGACGTAGAAGCGACTCAGCTCTTCATCCAGATGGGGTGCCAGCTTGGCAAACCGCTCGCAGGAGCGGGCCTCGATATAGGCGCCGATGATCATCTTGTCGACTATGGTGGCCGGCTCATGGGTGCGCACATGCTGCATCAACTGGCGGGCATAGCGGGAGGCCGTCACCGGCCCGTATTCGATGCCGCGGGCCTGCATGATCTCCAGCACCTGCTCAAAGTGGTGCAGCTCCTCCTGAATAAGTCGCACCATGGGAAACAGCAGCGGATTGCGCTCCAGCTCGGCAAAGACGGTGCGATCAGACTCCCCCATGCTGCGTTTGCCCAGGATCTCGGCCTTCTCCGGGATGGCATCCAGCTCGCGATAGAACTCCAGCTTGGGCAGCAGATGGCGCTTGCCCTTGGGCAGGCAGTAGCGGCGCACCAGACTGTGGGCAGTGAGTGCGGCTTTGGTCTCGCAGTTGGCGTGATCGATGAGCAGGGTCGGTAAACGGGCCGGATCCCGCGCCATCTCCACCCACTCATCCGGGGTCTCGCACTGCAAAAACTGGCGCACTGGGGCTAGCAGGTCATCCATCTGAACTCTCGTCTCTTAAAAGCGTATCGATCATATATGTTGCCGCCTATGCTAGCGGATCCCGCTGGCCATGCCCATATCCGGCAAGATAAACGGATGTTTTTCAAACAGATACCCCCTACCCCTTCTGCCGGTGCGAGGCAAAAACGACAATGGGGGCCACTGGCCCCCATCTCGCTATCCCATCCGGCAAAACCGCAAACGTTTAACTTCCTTCGTTAAAAATTTCCAGATTGCTGGTGCCTTCCTGCCATTCACGCACCGCTTTGGTGTCATCGTTGCGCAGGGCATTGAGGTGATCCAGATAGGACTGGTCCACGTCGGAGGTGACGTAGTGGCCATTGAAGACCGAGGTCTCGAAGTGACGCAGATCCGGGTTGATCTCCCGTACGGCGGCTTCCAGATCTTCCAGATCCTGGAAAATCAGACCGTCAGCGCCAATCAGCTTGCAAACCTCTTCTACTTCACGGCCGTGGGCGATCAGCTCGTTGGCGGTGGGCATGTCGATGCCATAGACGTTGGGGAAGCGAATTTCCGGCGCTGCCGAGGCGAAGTAGACCTTGGCTGCCCCCGCTTCACGGGCCATCTGGATGATCTGCTCGGACGTGGTACCACGCACGATGGAATCATCCACCAGCAACACCTTCTTGCCCTTGAATTCGGAGCTGATGGCGTTGAGTTTGCGGCGCACTGACTTCTTGCGCTGGGTCTGTCCCGGCATGATGAAGGTACGGCCGATATAGCGGTTCTTCACGAAGCCCTGACGGTATGGCAGCTCCAGGGTGTGAGCGATCTCCAGCGCCACGTCACAGGAGGTCTCGGGGATGGGGATAACCACATCGACGTCGAGATCTTCCCACTCGCGGGCAATCTTCTGACCCAGCTTGCGACCCATGTTGAGGCGGGCGGCGTAGACCGAGACCTTGTCGATACACGAATCGGGACGAGCGAAGTAGACGTATTCGAAGATGCAGGAGCTCATCTGCGGGTTCTCCGCACACTGCTCGGAGAAGAGTTGACCCTGCTCGGTGATGTAGATGGCTTCACCCGGCGCAATATCCCGCACCGTCTCGAAACCGATGGCGTCGAGTGCCACGCTCTCGGAGGCGAGCATGTACTCCACCTGGCCAAGCTCGTCCTGACGACGACCGAGGATCAGCGGGCGAATGCCGTTGGGATCGCGAAAACCGATGAGACCATGGCCAATCACCAGCGAGACCACCGCATAAGCACCGCGGATCTGCTGATGGGTTCTGCGCACCGCAGCGAAGATATCTTCGGGGCGCAGGGCCATCTTGTCACAGCGATCCAGCTCGTGGGCCAGCACGTTCAGCAACACTTCCGAGTCGGAGGTGGTGTTGATGTGACGGCGGGCGACCTTGAACTGCTGCTCCTTGAGCTCCTTGGCGTTGGTGAGGTTGCCGTTATGGGCCAGCACCATGCCGTAGGGCGAGTTCACATAAAAAGGTTGGGCTTCAGCGGCACTTGAGCTGCCTGCGGTGGGGTATCTGACATGACCTATGCCGATGTTCCCTTGCAGACGCTGCATGTGGCGCACTTCAAACACGTCCTTCACCAGGCCATTGGCCTTGCGTTGCCGGAAGTTTCCACTATCAATGGTCACGATCCCGGCGGCATCCTGTCCCCTGTGCTGCAACACCGTCAAGGCGTCGTAGAGGGCCTGATTGACGGGGGTGGTGCCAACTATACCGACAATACCACACATGTCTTTGCTACCTCGAAGTCACTATACCTGTTTAAGAAAACTGGATGAGTTCAACATGAACCCGAAAAACCACTGGATCACCGGCTTGAACTCCGGCACCAGCTTGGACGCCACCCACCAGTCGCTCTGGGAGAGGCTGGTGAAGGTATCCATGAAAAAAAGCAGGGCACTGACGATCAGCACCCCGCGAATTGCACCGAAGCAGACCCCCAGCACCCGATCGGTACCGGAGAGACCCGTCTTGTCCACCAACAGGCCCACCACATAGTTGACCACGCTGCCGAGGATCAAGGTCGCCACAAACAGCGCCGCGATGGCCAGACCGTTGCGAACCAGCGCGTCGGAGAAGGAGGTGAAATAGACGGCGAGATCGGGATAAAAATGGCTGGCAATAAAGAAGGCGACGAACCAGGTGACAAGAGACATGGCCTCCTTGACGAAGCCGCGCACCAGGCTGATGAGAGCAGAGAAACCGACGATGCCGATGATGGCGTAATCAATCCAGACCATAGAAAAAGATGTCCTGCGAAATTGCGGCGCAGTCTAACAAAAACGATTGCGCATTGCTTGATAAAAATGTGTTAACTGTTCAAAGCGACGCCGAAAAGCCGCATTTTTTCAGCACTAAAACGGTTGATCGGCGCCAGAATGCACAACGCCATGGCAATGCCATGGCGTTGTGGTCAGCGGCGTGAACTTACCCGATGTGGGTCAGGCCACCCATGTAGGATTGCAGCGCAGCCGGGATGGCGATGCGACCATCTTCCTGCTGGTAGTTCTCCATCACGGCAACCAGAGTACGACCCACCGCCAGACCGGAACCGTTCAGGGTGTGCAGCAGTTGCGGCTTGCCATCGATGCGCACGCGAGCTTGCATGCGGCGCGCCTGGAAGTCGGTGCAGTTGGAGACAGAGGAGATCTCGCGGTAAGTGTTCTGGGCCGGCAGCCACACTTCCAGATCGTAGGTCTTGGAAGCGCAGAAGCCCATGTCACCGGTAGAGAGCGCCATCACGCGATACGGCAGTTCCAGCAGTTGCAGCACCTTCTCGGCGTGACCGACCATCTCTTCCAGTGCATCCCAAGATTTCTCCGGGTGAACCAGCTGAACCATTTCAACCTTGTCGAACTGGTGCATACGGATGAGGCCACGGGTATCACGACCGTAGGAACCGGCTTCGGAGCGGAAGCAGGGGCTGTGGGCGGTCATCTTGATTGGCAGCTCTTGCGCGTCAAAGATCTCGTCGCGGGCCATGTTGGTGAGCGGCACTTCGGAGGTCGGGATCAGGGAGAACTTGCGCACCTTGCCCTCTTCTTCCCCTTCACCTTCGATACCGGTATTGAACAGGTCCTGAGCAAATTTCGGCAACTGGCCGGTACCATAGAGGCTGTCCGGGTTCACCAGATAGGGCACGTAGCACTCGGTGTAACCATGCTGCTGGGTGTGCAGATCCAGCATGAACTGAGCCAGGGCACGGTGCAGACGGGCAATCTGACCCTTCATCACTACGAAACGGGTACCGGAGAGTTTGACGCCGTTTTTGAAGTCAACGCCCTTGGCCGCTTCGCCCAGATCGATGTGATCGCGTACCGGGAAGCTGAACTCGCGCGGTGTACCCCAACGGCGCACTTCCACGTTGTCGTTCTCGTCACGGCCCACCGGCGTGGTCTCGCTCGGCAGGTTGGGGATGGCGTCGGCAATGGCTTTCAACTGGGCCAGCAGGGCATCCAGCTCGACCTTGCTGGTTTCCAGCTCGTCGTTGATCTTGGTCACTTCGGCCTTGAGCGGGGCAACATCTTCACCACGACGGGCAGCTTCACCGATGGATTTGGAGCGGGCGTTGCGCTCGGCCTGCAGCTCCTGGGTACGGGACTGCAGATCCTTGCGTTTCTCTTCCAGAGCGTTGACAGCCGCTACGTCCAGAACGTAGCCACGTGTCGCCAGACGAGCGGCAGCCTCTTCGATATCGCTGCGCAGATATTTGGGATCCAGCATGGTTTACCTACTTTTTTAAAATGGGATCTGGGCCTGAGTCGTCATGACGGGCTGGGAAACAGATCCGGAAGTTAACATCGGTTGGCGCACCCCAATCGTCTTCAGAATCGGGCCTTAACTATCAGGCCTTCGAGATCAAGAAGATGGCGCAAGGCCAAGACAAGCGGGGTCAGACGGGCAGTGTAGCAGACCGCCCCCCCGCCCGAACAGGGACTATTTGTGTCGTTTTTACCGACTTTGGCACGCAAACCGTCCTGCATATTCAAACGCCTGACCAATTTTCAGCCATGCGAGGTAACAAAGGGGCTATTTGCCCCGTTGCTGCGGACTTTGCCTGTCCAGTTCATGGAGGTAATCGAGCTTCTGGCCAATCTGCTTTTCAAGGCCGCGATCGGTGGGCTGGTAGTACTGCTTGCCCGCCAGCTCGGGCGGGAAATACTGCTCGCCCGCAGCATAGGCGCCCGGCTCGTCATGGGCGTAGCGATACTCGGCGCCATAGCCCAGATCGCTCATCAGCTTGGTCGGCGCATTGCGCAGGTGTACCGGCACCTCGAAGTCAGGGAGATTTTTGGCATCATGAAGCGCCGCCTTCCAGGCGGTATAGACCGCATTGCTTTTCGGGGCACAGGCGAGATAGACGATCGCCTGGGCGATGGCCCGCTCCCCTTCCGCCGGACCGATCCGATGGAAACAATCCCAGGCCGACAGGGCGACCTGCATGGCGCGCGGATCGGCATTGCCCACATCTTCCGAGGCAATCGCCAGCAAGCGGCGGGCGATATAGAGGGGATCGCAACCGGCGCTCACCATACGGGCATACCAGTAGAGCGCCGCATCCGGCGCCGAGCCGCGAATGGATTTGTGCACCGCCGAGATGAGGTCGTAGAAGTGATCGCCCCCCTTGTCGAAGCGGGCCACGTGCTCCCCCACCACGGCAGCGAGCAGGGCACTGTCGATCACCCGCGCCCCTGTGCTGTCGGTTTCGGCCATGTCGGCCAACAGCTCCAGATAGTTGAGGGATTTTCGCCCGTCCCCATCCACCGCCTTGGCCAACGCCTCTTTGACGCCGGGGGCAAAGGTGAGTCCCGGATCATTGAGACCACGGGGATCGGTCATCGCCTGATCGAGCATGGCGAGAATATCGCTCTCCTCCAGCCGCTTGAGCAGATAGACCCGGGCTCGTGAGAGCAGTGCGTTGTTGAGTTCGAACGAGGGGTTTTCGGTGGTGGCACCGATAAAGGTGATGGTGCCATCCTCGATGTGAGGCAGGAACACATCCTGCTGACTCTTGTTGAAGCGGTGCACCTCATCCACAAACAGGATGGTACGCACCCCGCGCCAGCTGTTCTCCTTCGCCTTGTCGATGGCGGCGCGGATCTCCTTGATGCCGGAGGTGACAGCAGAGAGTCGCTCCACTTCCGCCTGACAGTAGTGAGCCATCAGCTCCGCCAGCGTTGTCTTGCCGGTCCCGGGTGGCCCCCACAGGATCATCGAGTGGCAGTGACCCGCCAGAATGGCTTTGCGCAGGGGCTTGTCAGCCCCCAGGATATGTTGCTGACCGATATACTGGTCGAGGTTTTGCGGCCGCATCCGGGCCGCCAGCGGACGAAAGTCCGAAGAGAAATCCAGCGACAAGTTACTCATCTGTATTGACCGTTCAGTATCACGGATACCGCCATGGAAAACGGTCCGACGAGAAATCCAATAAGAGGTTACTCATCTGTATTGACCACCCAACGTCACGCCACTCACCTTTGACTGGCACAGTGGCGAGCAATCCAACGACCGCTTGCTCATTAGCGCTGGTCGTCCAGCTCGACCCCCTTCGGGATCTTGAAAACAAATTCGTTGCCCTTGAGCACCGGCTTGCGGTTGAAGCTGCTCAGGGTGAATTCACTCCACTGCCCTTGCGCCTCTTTCACATCGAAACGACTGATGTTGTCTTGTCTGTCGAAGGTGACACGGAAGGAGGCAATCAGCTCATCCTTGTTACGGCTGGTGACGGTGTAGACATCGCCCTGCTGGGTCACGTCATAGTTCTTCCAGAACTTGTCGTCATTACCAGCGATCAGAATAAAGGGGGTGTTGAGCACCGCATCTTTCAGCTTGAGGGCAGTGACCTGCTCGACGAAGGGATCATAGACCCAGACATCCTGACCATCTGCCACGATCAGGCTCTCGTCCGGCGAGGTAGTGTGCCAGTTGAAACGGTTTGGCCGCTGCACCAGCAGATCGCCGCTAGCCTTTTGCAGCTCCTTGCCCTTGCTGTCATAGACGGTCTGGGCAAATTTGGCGGAGAAGAGGCTCACCCCCGCAAGCTTCTGTTTGAGATCGCTGGCCGCATCGGCCCACACCTGGCTGCTGGCCATCAGCAGCACGGTACCCATCAACAGTTGTTTTTTCATCACGCTCTTCATAAAGACGCTCTCGATAAAAGGCCACGCCCGCGGAGGGCATGGCCAGGGATAGTATGAAACGGTGAGGCTTAGTCCCGCACCGGCGGCGGTGCCAGCACGTCGCGCTGACCATTGCCACCCGGTGAGCTGACGATGCCCTGATTCTCCATCTGCTCGATGAGACGAGCGGCCCGGTTGTAACCAATCTTGAACTTGCGCTGGACGCTGGAGGTCGAGCCACGGCGGGACTCCACCACAAAGGCGACCGCCTCGTCGAACAGGGGGTCGAGCTCTTCATCGCCACCACCGCCATATTCGCCGCTGCCACCTTCGCCACCCGACTCACCGGAGAGGATCTCCTCGATGTAGTTCGGCTCGCCGCGCAGTTTCCAGTCTGCCACTACCTTGTGCACTTCGTGATCATCGACGAACGCACCGTGTACCCGGGTCGGGTTGGAGGTACCGGCTGGCATGTAGAGCATGTCGCCCATGCCGAGCAGAGATTCGGCGCCCCCCTGATCGATGATGGTGCGCGAGTCGATCTTGCTCGACACCTGGAACGAAATACGGGTCGGGATGTTGGCCTTGATAAGACCGGTAATCACATCCACTGACGGACGCTGGGTCGCCAGAATAAGGTGAATACCGGCGGCCCGCGCCTTCTGGGCGATACGGGCGATCAGCTCTTCCACCTTCTTGCCGACGATCATCATCATGTCGGCAAATTCGTCCACCACCACCACGATGTGGGGCAGCTTCTCCAGCTCCGGCGGCATCTGATCCATGGAGTCACCCGGGCGCCACAACGGATCCAGCAAGGGTTCCCCCTCCTCGATGGCAGCAAGTACCTTGTCGTTGTAGCCCTTGAGGTTGCGCACCCCGACTGCCGACATCAGCTTGTAACGGCGCTCCATCTCGCCCACACACCAGCGCAGGGCGTTGGCGGCGTCCTTCATGTCGGTCACCACCTCGGTCAGCAGATGCGGGATCCCTTCGTAGACCGAGAGTTCCAGCATCTTGGGGTCGATCATGATAAAGCGCAGGTCATCGGGGGAGGACTTGTAGAGCATCGAGATGATCATGGTGTTGACCCCCACCGACTTACCTGAACCTGTGGTACCGGCCACCAGCAGGTGCGGCATCTTGGCCAGGTTCACCACCACCGGCTCCCCTGCGATATCCTGACCCAGGCCCATGGTGAGCGGGTTGCGGCTATCGCGGAACGCATCGCAGTCGAGAGTTTCGCGCAGGTAAACGGTCTGACGCACCCGGTTGGGCAGCTCGATACCGACATAGGTCTTGCCCGGGATCACCTCAACCACCCGCACGCTGCTGGCAGACAAGGAGCGGGCCAGATCGCGTGAGAGGTTGGTGATCTTGCTCGCCTTCATGCCCGGCGCCAGATCCAGCTCGAAACGGGTAATAACCGGACCCGGATAGACACCGACCACCTTGGCCTGCACGTTGTAGTCGGCAAGCTTGGCCTCCACCAGACGCCCCATGCGATCCAGCTCATCCTTGCTCATCATCTGGGTCTTGGCGGGTGGACGGTCGAGCAGCTCGATACTCGGCAACGGTGGCATTGTTGACTGCGGACGACGCTTGGGCTTGGTTGGTGCGACGGCTACCGGCGCGGCAACCTCGTCGTCCCCTTCGGCCCAAGGCAGATCCAGATCGTCCTCATCATCGTCATCGGCCACAGCCAGTACCGGCTGACGGCGCCCATTGGCGGCCGCCACCGCACGTTTAGGCTTGGCAGCCGGAGCCGGCTCGTCCTCTTCATCATCAAACTGGGGCTCGAACTCGAAGGTATCGTCGTCGAGTTCCGGCAGCCACTCTTCGGCGGCAGCCTTCTGATTCTTGGCCTTGGGCTTGCGAGTCCAGCTGGTGTGCGGCTCATCTTCCTCATCATCAAACGCGATGGCCCCTACCCCGCTTTCCAGCAAGGGATCCGGCCCCTCGTTGCGGGGTTGACGCCAGCCACCGGTCAGCCAGCGGCCGAGGGTGGTCGGGAAGTGGTAAACAGCGCTGACCGAACCGGTACAGGCCGCGCCGATCTGCTCGACGATGGTGAGCCAGGACCAGCCGGTAAACAGGGTGATGCCGGTTGCCACGAAGCAGAGCAGCATCAGATTGGCCCCGACGCCGCCAAACAGCGGCACCACTGCGGAGGCTATTACATCCCCCACCAGACCACCGGCGGAGAAGTTTTGCATATCGTTGAAGTTCATGCTGGCAATGGCCGACATGCCGAGCACGGTCAGGATAAAGCCGATGATCCGCACCCCCAGGGTGAGGTAATCCACATCGAGCAGACGGCTCGGACGCCAGAACAGACTCCAGCCCAGCAGTACCACCAGCGGCGGCACCAGATAGGAGAAGGCACCAAAGGTAAACATGGTGATGTCGGCGAGCCAGGCACCGGCACTACCGGCGAGGTTCTTCACCTCCCCTTGCCAGGAGGTCTGAGACCAGCCGGGATCAGCGGGATGATAGGACAACAGGGCAAGCAGAAGATAAGCAGCCATCAGGGTGATGGCGATCAAGACGGCTTCGAAGATCCGTTGTGTACCTGATAAAGGAGTAAACAGCTTTTTATCGGCCAAACTCCGGCTCCTTTCTGAAAACATGTAATGCAGGAAATAAGGGGGCCTAGTATCCCCGAAAAGCCCATCGATTGTCAGCCTGTGCCTGATGGGACGGGGCCATATTTGCACTCTTCTTTACAAGAAGTCTTTACAAGAAGAAACGAGCGGACCGGCCGCTCGTTTCTGACTGTCATGGTGTCTCATATGGAAAAGATACCACGGCATAACCTGCTTTATCGGGTGCTGATCACCAGACGACTGCTCTGCTTGACCTCTTCCATCACCACGTAGGTGCGGGTGTCATTGACACCGGGCAGACGCAGCAGGGTTTCCCCCAACAGACGGCGGTAAGCCGACATGTCGCTGACTCGGGTCTTGAGCAGATAGTCGAAGTCACCGGAAACCAGATGACACTCCTGGATCTCTTCGAGTACCTGAACAGCCTTGTTGAACTGTTCAAACACATCGGGAGCACCGCGGTTGAGGGTTATCTCTACAAAAACCAGCAGCGACGCATCCAGATAATGAGGGTTCAGAATCGCAGCATATCCTTCGATATACCCTTGTCGCTCGAGGCGACGAACCCGTTCCAGACACGGTGTAGGACTCAGGCCAACTCGCTTGGACAACTCAACATTCGAAATCCTGCCATCCTTTTGCAGTTCATTAAGAATGTTGCGGTCAATCCTGTCCAAATCCTTTAGCCGACTCTTAGCTTCCATCATTTTATTCCATCCTTTGGCTATTTTTTGGTAAGAATCACCAGTCATTTTATAATTATGGTCACAAATCCTGTCAATACCTGAATATACTAGGCGCAAATGTTGGTTAACATTTTGGCAACATGAAACACCAATCTATAGACGAGGGATAGCATGATTATCGGTGTACCTAAAGAGATAAAAAACCATGAATACCGCGTAGGCATGGTTCCGGCCAGTGTACGTGAACTGACAGCACGAAACCATACTGTTTTCGTCCAAAGCGGTGCCGGAAACGGCATTGGCTTCAGCGATGCAGATTATATCGCTGTTGGAGCCGAAATTTTGGCCTCTGCAGCAGAGGTTTTCGCCAAAGCCGAGATGATCGTCAAGGTCAAGGAACCTCAGCCTGTCGAATGTGCCATGCTGCGTCCGGGTCAAACCCTGTTCACCTATCTGCATCTGGCGCCAGACTTGCCCCAGACCGAAGCCCTGCTGAAAAGCGGCGCCATCTGTATCGCCTATGAAACCGTCACCGACGGCCGTGGCGGCCTGCCCCTGCTGGCCCCCATGTCAGAAGTGGCCGGACGCATGTCTATTCAGGCGGGTGCCCAGGCGCTGGAAAAATCGCGCGGTGGTAGCGGAGTGCTGATCGGCGGCGTACCCGGTGTCGAACCGGCCAAGGTGGTGATCATCGGCGGCGGCGTGGTCGGCTCCAATGCAGCCCGCATGGCCATTGGCCTGCGCGCGGATGTGACCATCCTCGACAACAACGTCGATACCCTGCGCCGTCTCGATAACGAGTTCCAGGGAGCGGCCAAGGTGGTTTACTCCAACAGCGAGACGCTGGAGCGTCATCTGCTGGCGGCCGATCTGGTCATCGGAGGCGTGCTGGTGCCGGGTGCCACTGCGCCAAAACTTGTCCGCCGTGACCACATTGCGCGCATGAAGCCGGGTTCTGCTATCGTCGATGTCGCCATCGATCAGGGCGGCTGTGTGGAAACCTCCCACGCCACCACCCACCAGGATCCGACCTATATTGTCGATGAGGTGGTGCACTACTGTGTCGCCAACATGCCGGGTGCGGTAGCCCGTACCTCGACCGTGGCACTCAACAACGCTACCCTCCCCTTTATCATCAAGCTGGCTCAACAAGGTTACCGCGACGCCCTGTCGTCAGACGTGCACCTGCGTCATGGCCTCAACGTGATGGAGGGCAAGCTCACCTGCAAAGAAGTCGCCGTGGCTCATGGCCTTGCCTACACGGATCCCCTGACCCTGCTGAACTGATCTGCGCTGGCCTGCGCCAGTTGGAGATGAGTGAAAATCCGCCCGCGATGGGCGGTTTTTTTATTCCTTTATTTTGCGTGTCACCCCTTGTGAACACGATTAGTGCAATCGACTCACCAGCCTTTGACCCCGGATCACGAATTACCTACAATCGCGCAAACTCATCACATCCCGGAAATGACATCATGAGCCAAGTCACTCACAGCAAATTGCTGATCTTAGGGTCAGGCCCGGCCGGTTACACCGCGGCCGTCTACGCCGCCCGCGCCAACCTCAATCCCCTGCTCATCACCGGCATGCAGCAAGGGGGTCAGCTGACCACCACCACCGAAGTGGAAAACTGGCCAGGTGATCCGGAAGGCCTGACCGGCCCGGCCCTGATGGAACGCATGAAAGAGCATGCAGAGAAGTTCGATACCCGCATCCTGTTTGATCACATCAACAGTGTCGAACTGACTCAGCGCCCGTTCCGCCTCAAAGGGGACAACGGCGAATACACCTGCGATGCCCTGATCATTGCGACCGGCGCCTCCGCCAAGTATCTGGGCCTGCCCTCCGAAGAGGCCTTCAAAGGGCGCGGCGTCTCTGCCTGTGCCACCTGTGACGGTTTCTTCTACCGCAATCAGGAAGTGGCGGTGATCGGCGGCGGCAACACCGCAGTTGAAGAAGCCTTGTATCTGGCCAACATCGCCAAGAAGGTGCACCTGATCCACCGCCGCGACGAGTTCCGTGCCGAGAAGATCCTGATCAAGCGTCTGCACGACAAGGTTGCGAGCGGCAACATCGTGCTGCACACCCACCAGACCCTGGACGAAGTGCTGGGTGATCAGATGGGGGTCACCGGTGTGCGCCTGCGCAACACTCAGGACAACAGCACCAGCGAGCTGCCGCTGATGGGCGTCTTCATCGCCATCGGCCACCAGCCCAATACCCAGATCTTCGATGGCCAGCTGGAGATGCAAAACGGCTATCTGAAGGTACGTGGCGGCCTCGACGGTTTTGCCACCCAGACCAGCATTGAAGGAGTCTTCGCTGCTGGCGATGTGGCCGACCACAACTACCGTCAGGCGATCACCTCTGCCGGTACCGGCTGCATGGCAGCCCTCGATGCCGAACGCTACCTCGACGCGCAATAAACAAGCGTAGTTGTGATATAAGGCATACCAGTCGGTATGCCTTTTTTATTTAAAGGAGTCTAATGAAACAGAAGATATTGATTGTCGAAGATAGCCTGACCATCCGCCGTATGCTGACTCAGGCCATTGCCCAGCAGACTGGCCTCGAGATTGACGCCTTCGATACCCTCGAAGGTGCCCGTCACTGCCGAGGCGAGGAGTATGTGGTCGCGCTGGTGGACCTGACCTTGCCGGATGCGCCCCGTGGCGAAGCGGTCAACGAGCTGCTGGCTCGAGGTTTGCCGGTGGTGATCCTCACTGCCGACATCAGCGAGGATAAACGTGCCGCCTGGCTGGAAACCGGCGTGCTGGACTATGTGATGAAGGATTCGCGCCACTCGCTGCAATATGCCGTCAGTCTGGTGCACCGCCTCTATCTCAACCAGTCCATCGAAGTGCTGGTGGTCGATGACTCACGCACCTCCCGTCACCGCACCATGGCCCAGTTGCGCAAGCAGTTGTTGCAGGTGCATGAGGCCAGTCATGCCCGTGAAGCGATGGCGATGCTGGAGCAACACCCGGACATCCGGCTGGCACTGGTCGACTACTATATGCCGGATATCGATGGCATCAGTCTGGTGCGGATGCTGAGAGAGCGATACAGCAAGCAGCAGCTCGCGATTATCGGGATCTCGGTCTCGGACAAACGCGGTCTCTCTGCTCGCTACCTCAAGCAAGGCGCCAACGACTTTCTCAACCAGCCGTTCGAGCCGGAAGAGCTGCAGTGTCGGGTCAGCCACAATCTGGAAGCGCTCGAGCAGTTCAACAGCATTCAGGAGTCAGCCAATCGCGACTACCTGACCGGTCTCTACAACCGGCGCTACTGGTTCAACGAAGGGCAAAAATGGTTTGAAGAGCATCAGCGCCAGCAGACGCCTCTGGCACTCTGTGTGCTCGATGTGGATCACTTCAAGCAGGTCAACGATCACTGGGGCCATGCCATCGGCGATCAACTGCTCTGCCATCTGACTCGGTTACTGACCCAGTTCTTCCCCGATGCCATGATCGCCCGCTTTGGCGGAGAGGAGTTTGCCATGATGGTGCCTCACTGTACCGTCCCCGTGTTGATCAAGCGTCTTGAAGGGCTGCGTCAGCAGCTGCGCCAGCAACCTTTGTCACCGGAAACCCCGCTCTTTGTTCGCGCCAGTTACGGCGTGATCAGCGTCGGGCGGATATCCATGGACGAGGCGCTGAGCGTAGCGGATCGGCTGCTCTATCAGGCAAAGAACACCGGTCGCGACAAGATAGTCTCTCAAGAGATAACTATCTGAATCCTCAGGGCATCAGTCCCGTGTATTACCGCCCGACAGACTTTCCGGCAGGAGAGTCTGCGGGTTCCTTTCCTGCCACAGTCTCCCCATCACCATGACTATCGAAAGTCAGTAAGTCTTGTCGACCCGCACCCCATCATCGAAGTAGAGAATGCGCACCTTGTCTCCATTGGCAAAGACCATGGCGGGATCATAATCCTGGATCACGTTGATAAGGGCATTTTGCTCGTTGCGGATCAGCAGCTCCACCAACTTGTTTTCCACCACGGTTCCCCCGGACTGGTATTGCTGCGCAGCCGCAGCACCAGCGAGCGCCCCGACGGCGGTGGCGATCTCACGGCCATGACCGCCGCCAAACTGGTTGCCCAGCAGGCCGCCCAACACGGCACCACCCAGCGTCTTCCAGCCAGAGTGCTCGGACTCCAGGATCTGGCGCTGGGTAATATTGCGCGCCGTTTCGACCTGACCAAACACCACCTGATTGACCGGCCGCGCGGTATTGCGCTGGTAGACCTCCGCCCCGGCGGGCGCCGTGACAAAGCAGAACAAGCTGGATACTATCAGGATAATGGCCTTCATCTATGAACCTCGTTGCCTTATGTCTCGCTATCTTACCCAACTGGATGATGAGCTTTGCTGGTTTCCCGACCCCAGCCATGCGCTGGAAGAGCCCAACGGCTTGCTGGCGATCGGCGGGGATCTCTCCCCTGCCAGATTGCTGGCAGCTTACCACAAGGGGATCTTCCCGTGGAATGAACCCCACCAACCGACCCTGTGGTGGTCACCGGATCCCCGCGGCGTGATCCGTCCCGACCAACTCCATGTGGGGCGGACACTGCAGAAGATTATCCGCCGTACCCCATTCGATATTTCCGTCAATCGCGCCTTTAATGAAGTCATTACCGCCTGCGCCGCCCCTCGTCGCACTGCCGATGGCACCTGGATCAGCCAACCCATGATCGAGGCCTACCAGCAGTTGCACCAACTGGGTCATGCCCACTCTATCGAGATCTGGCAGGAGGGAGAGCTGCAAGCGGGACTGTATGGCCTCTCTATCGGCCGACTGTTTTGCGGTGAATCCATGTTCAGCCGGATTGATAACGGCGCCAAACTTGCCATGGTGGCACTCTGTCGCCACTTCGCCCGCCATCACGGCGCCCTCATCGATTGCCAGATGCAGAACCCGTTTCTGGCGACCCTGGGTATCGAGGAGTGGCCACGGGCCCGTTTTCTGGCTGAGCTGGCGCGCCTTGGCCATCAACCACTATTGGCTTCCTGCTGGCAAGAGGGGGAAATCAGCCTATGACTGAAGAAGTGATCCTAAAAGTAGGGCTGACTCCCAAGCATCCCTGCAGTTATCTGGACCATGAGCAGGAGCAATTGCTGGTACTGATGGATCACAATCTGCTCAACGCCAACGGCTACGAGCGATTGTTGACTGCCGGTTTTCGCCGCAGTGGCAACGACATCTATCGCCCCCACTGCCCGGCGTGCCATGCCTGCCAATCCCTTCGTATTCACAGCGAGCGCTTTCGCCCCAGCCGCGGCCAGAAGCGGATCCGCCAGCTCAACAGGGATATCGAGATCGTCCTGAGCTACGATGACAAGCCCGAGTATTACCTGCTCTACGAACGCTATATCCGCGAACGCCACCACGATGGCAGCATGTATCCCCCCAACCGCAGCCAGTATCGCGGTTTTCTCCATTGTGACTGGATGCCGCCACTCTATCTGGAGATGCGCAAGGAGGGCCGTCTTATCGGCGTGGCCACCACAGACCTGCTGCCCCACTCCTTGAGCGCCATGTACACCTTCTTCGATCCAGATTATGCCGATCGCTCCCTGGGCACCTTTGCCATCCTTTGCCAGCTCGATCTGGCCAGGCGAACCGGGCGAAGCTGGCTCTATCTTGGCTATCTGGTAGAGGCGTGTCGCAAGATGAATTACAAACGCAATTACCTCCCTCATGAGCTGTTAATTCAGGGGGAATGGAAAAATATCGACACCAAGCCCGAGTAAACTTTACACATAGCCTTAAATCCGGCATGATCCAGCGGTTTTTTGTTGTGGCTTATCAAGAGGATTCAATGGCTAAAGAAGACAGTATTGAGATGCAGGGCACTATTCTCGAAACCCTGCCCAATACCATGTTCCGTGTGGAACTGGAGAATGGTCACGTGGTTATCGCTCATATTTCAGGCAAGATGCGCAAAAACTACATTCGTATCCTGACTGGAGACAAAGTAACGGTAGCACTGACTCCCTACGATCTCTCCAAGGGACGTATTGTTTTCCGCTCTCGCTAAGCCAGGAATTCAGCAAAAAACCCCAACCTTTCGGTTGGGGTTTTTTGTCGTTTTCTGATCACTGACGCTTAGTGGGAAACAGCTTCAACATTGACCTGAAAATCAAAGCTGAGGCTGTCATTTACCAACTCAACCTTCACTATCCCCCCGTCAACCAGTGAACCAAACAGGATCTCGTTGGCCAGGGGCTTCTTGAGGTGCTCCTGGATTACCCGCCCCATCGGTCTGGCCCCCATGGCTCTGTCATACCCCTTCTCCGCCAACCAGTGGCGGGCACGCTCGGACACCTCGAGAGAGACTCCCTTCGCATCCAGTTGAACCTGCAATTCGACAATGAACTTGTCGACCACCTGATGGATCACCGTCATATCGAGATGGTTGAACCAGATGGTGTGATCAAGCCGGTTACGAAACTCCGGACTGAAGGTCTTGTTGATCACCGCCATGGCATCGTGGCTCAAATCCTGTTGCTGGAAACCAATCGATTTGCGCTGAGTCTCCTGCACTCCGGCGTTGGTAGTCATGACCAAAATCACGTTACGGAAATCCGCCTTACGCCCGTTGTTATCGGTCAAGGTGCCGTTGTCCATCACCTGCAGCAGCAGATTAAATACGTCCGGGTGAGCTTTCTCAATTTCGTCGAGCAACACAACGGAATGAGGATGCTTGATCACCGCATCAGTCAGCAAACCACCCTGCTCAAAACCGACATAGCCGGGAGGCGCCCCAATCAGACGTGAGACGGTGTGACGCTCCATGTACTCGGACATATCAAAGCGCAGCATCTCGACACCCAGCGCCTTGCCCAACTGCTGGGTCACCTCTGTTTTACCGACACCGGTAGGACCGGCAAAGAGGAAGCAACCAACCGGGCGACGCTCGTTACCCAAACCTGAACGAGAGAGGCGAATCGCATCGGTCAGCACCTCGATGGCTTTATCCTGACCAAAGACCACCATCTTCAGATTGCGCTCCAAGTTCTTCAGTACCTCTTTATCTGAAGAGGAGACTGATTTTTCCGGAATGCGGGCAATCTTGGCCACAATGGACTCAATTTCCTGCACATTGATCACTTTCTTGCGCTTGCTCGCCGGCAGCAACCGTTGACCGGCACCAGCCTCATCGATCACGTCGATCGCCTTGTCGGGCAAGTGACGGTCATTGATGTACTTGGCAGAAAGCTCGGCAGCTGCACGGATCGCCTTGGCGGTATAGCGCACGCCGTGGTGAGCTTCATAGCGACTCTTGAGCCCCATCAGGATGCGAGTGGTGTCATCGATAGTCGGCTCGACAATATCGATCTTCTGGAAGCGACGGGCCAACGCACGGTCTTTCTCGAAGATCTGGGCGTACTCCTGATAAGTGGTGGATCCCACGCAGCGGAGCAAACCATTGGAGAGCAGCGGCTTGATTAGGTTGGCTGCATCCAGCTGACCACCGGATGCCGCACCGGCACCGATGATGGTATGGATCTCGTCGATAAAGAGGATGGCCCCTTCCTGACGCTCAATCTGCTTGAGCAGTACCTTGAGGCGCTTCTCGAAATCACCACGGTATTTGGTGCCCGCCAGCAGAGAACCCATATCCAGCGAGTAGATGGTACTACCGGCGATCACCTCGGGCACATCGCCTTTAACGATACGGTAAGCCAACCCTTCGGCAATGGCGGTTTTACCCACGCCCGCTTCACCCACCAGCAGCGGGTTGTTCTTGCGACGACGGCAGAGCACCTGAATGGTACGATTGAGCTCCTGATCACGGCCAATCAGCGGATCGATGCGCCCTTCCAGCACCAGCTGGTTCAGGTTGGTGGCAAAGCTCTCGATCTGTGCGGCCGAGACATCATCATCAGACTCGGGATTGTTATTGCTGCCGATATCAGGCTTGCTGTCCTTGCGAACCCCGTGGGAGAGGAAATTGACGACGTCGAGACGGCTGATCTCGGCTTTTTTCAGGAAATAGGCAGCTTGTGACTCCTGCTCACTGAAGATAGCGACCAGCACGTTGGCGCCGCTGACTTCGGTATTGCCGGAGGATTGCACATGGAAGACGGCACGCTGCAACACGCGCTGGAAGCCTAGTGTCGGCTGGGTTTCACGATCGTCATCATCGCGCGGTATGAGCGGAGTGGTTTGGGTGATGAATGCGCGGATCTCCTTGCGCATCTGCTCGACATCGGCACCACAAGAGCTCAGCGCCTCATGGGCTGAACTGTTATCCAGAAGGGCTAACAACAGGTGCTCGACGGTCATGAATTCGTGGCGCTCGTCACGGGCCAGTTTGAAAGCCTCGTTCAGCGTCTTTTCTAGATCTTTATTCAACATAGGCACCTCCCCTAGTACAGCTACAATGTGGTGTCACACTCGCCATCAAGTCATCAGATTCAAGCCTTTTCCATAGTACAGAGCAGTGGATGTTCGTTGTTACGTGCATAGGTGTTGACCTGGACAACCTTGGTTTCGGCGATCTCTGCGGTAAACATGCCGCAGACACCCTTACCACTATAATGCACACTCAGCATGACCTGAGTCGCCTTGTCCAAATCCATACCAAAGAACTTTTGCAGCACCTCCACCACAAACTCCATGGGCGTGTAGTCATCGTTGTTCAACACAACCTTATACATGGGTGGCGGCTGCAGCTTTGTTTTCTCTGCTTCTGCAATCTCTTCATTAGCAAAGAGTTCTTTCTGCTTGCTCATAATCGCGCTTTGGTACCTCTAGATTACTACCGTCTAACACAAGGTTGTCAATAGACTTGTTAACCAGATCACATCAGCTGTTAACAACTTCTTGACTCGCTCAAAAGTTAGACTAGATTGGTTACTTGCTAATCTGTGCCCGTCTGCTATGGGCCCATGTCCCTAGTTATAAAGGGCTGGCGCAGGTTACTCAACGACTTCTGGGTAATCAATAAAAGGATGTAGAAGTATGGCAACCGGCACAGTTAAGTGGTTTAACAACGCAAAAGGATTTGGGTTTATCTGTCCGGAAGGGGGCGGTGAGGATATCTTCGCTCACTACTCCACGATTCAAATGGAGGGCTACAAGACCCTGAAAGCGGGTCAGGCTGTCAATTTTGAACTGCAACAGGGGCCGAAAGGAAATCACGCCTCTGTGATTGTGCCAAACGAAGCACAAAATATGTAAATAACACCCGTTGGATAAATAAAAAACCGGTTCCTCTCTGAGCAACCGGTTTTTTATTGTCAGATTTCTGGCGAATCCTGCCTCCTCACGGGATCACAGGGTTATCACCAGCCATGATCAGTCGTGATATTCACTGCAGGCGATCAGGGTATTTTCCATCAGGCTGGCGACCGTCATCGGGCCCACACCACCGGGTACCGGAGTAATGAAGGAGGCATGGCTGCGCGCCGTCTCAAACTCCACATCACCGACCAGCGAACCATCAGCCAGGCGATTGATGCCCACATCGATTACCAGTGCCCCCGGTTTGATCCACTCGCCAGGAATGAAGTTGGGCTTGCCGACCGCAATAACCAGCAGATCGGCACGGCGTACCTGATCTTCCAGATCCCGGGTAAAGCGGTGACAGGTCGTGGTTGTGCAGCCCGCCAGCAACAATTCGAGGGTCATGGGACGCCCCACTATGTTGGACGCTCCCACCACGACCGCATGCAGACCGTGCGTCTTCACGCCGGTGGTCTCGATCAGTGTCATGATCCCTTTCGGAGTGCAGGGGCGCAGCGCCGGAATACGTTGGGCCAGACGGCCGACGTTATACGGGTGAAATCCATCTACATCCTTGTCAGGCTGGATTCGCTCCAGCACCTGAGTGGTATCAAAGTGATCCGGCAACGGCAGCTGAACCAGAATGCCATCTACGTGGCTATCCGCATTCAGCTGATCAATCAGCGCCAGCAGCTCTTCCTGACTGGCAGTGGCACTCAGGTCATAGGAGCGGGAGAGAAAACCCACCTCCTCGCACGCCCGACGTTTGCTGCCGACATAGACCTGAGAGGCGGGATCCGCCCCCACCAGAATGACTGCCAGCCCTGGAGCCCGTTTCCCTGCCGCCAACCGCTGTTGGACTTGCGCCGCGACCTGGCTGCGAATCGTTTGCGCAACCTGTTTTCCATCTATGATTTTGGCAGACATCGTTCTCCACTCACCATGTGTTCAACTGCCGCGCATTGTCGCATTTTTTTAGCCGGGATGTTAGCGGCAGACGCACGCCAGACCTGTAGCGGGCAATAAGTAGGCACTTGAATTTACTGGGGGAAAAAGTCGTTGACGCTGCCCCTTACGCTTGGCTATGATGCCCGCCCGTTGCCCAGTACGACTCATGTCGATATGCTGGTCAGGAATTTTCGGTGATTAGCGCAGCCCGGTAGCGCATCTGGTTTGGGACCAGAGGGTCAAAGGTTCGAATCCTTTATCACCGACCATGTTCATCGACTCGTCCTTAAGACGTGTTGATACAAAGCGCCCTTAGCTCAGTTGGATAGAGCAACGGCCTTCTAAGCCGTGGGTCGCAGGTTCGAATCCTGCAGGGCGCGCCATTGATGCTCTCCTTCTCTTCTGGATTGGCGAGTGTTGATGAAAATTTCAGTGGTGGCTGTAGCTCAGTTGGTAGAGTCCCGGATTGTGATTCCGGTTGTCGTGGGTTCGAGCCCCATCAGCCACCCCATTATTCTGTCGATAATCGCCGCAAGGTGATGTCCATCGACTTGGTGCAGTGAATTCTGGTCTGCTCCGCGAAAAACCGGCCTTGGCCGGTTTTTTTGTTTTTACGCCCGACAGCGCCTTGCCTTGTCTGCAAGGCCATCATCCTCCAGATCAATAAACGCGGCTCCGCCCATTTGTCACGATGTGCGCCTCCCCATCGATACACACAACCACCCCCCCCCCTACACATCAGCCTGCCTGGTTCTTTTTCTGTATTTCCCAAGCGCCATTGATATGCTGATCGCTCTTCTTCTCTCCTGCTTTCCGTTGGAGCTTTTCTATGCAACGCATTCTTTTTGTCGAAGATGATCCCGAGATTGGCCAGCTCATCAGCAGTTGGCTCGGTCGCCACGATATGGAAGTGATCCTCGAGCCCAGAGGGGACATGGCGCTGGCCCGGGTCGAGGCCGAACAGCCCGACCTGGTGCTGCTCGATATCATGCTGCCAGGGCAAGATGGCATGTCCCTCTGTCGGGAACTGCGGCCGCGCTTCGACGGCCCTATCGTGATGCTCACCTCGCTTGATAGCGACATGAACCAGATCCTGAGTCTGGAGCTGGGTGCCAACGACTACATCCTCAAAACAACGCCGCCCCCCGTGCTACTGGCCAGACTGAGGGTGCAGTTTCGCCAGCACCAGCAAGCATCAACCCAACCGGCAGCCACCAGCAGCGTTCCCCAGCAACTGCAATTTGGTCGGCTGCGGGTGGATGGTCCGGGACGAGATGTGCGGCTCGATGGCGAGAGCATTGCTCTCTCGACCGCCGACTTTGATCTGCTGTGGGAGCTCGCCTGCCACGCGGGCCAAATCTTGAGTCGGGAAGCCCTCTTTCGCAGCTTGCGCGGCCGGGAGTACGACGGTCAGGATCGCAGCATGGATGTGGCCATCTCCCGCCTGCGCCGCAAACTGGGTGATAACCCCGACAACCCGACCAGGATCAAGACGGTGCGCCAGAAAGGCTACCTCTTCGTCCCCCACGCCTGGGAATAACCCTCTTTCGGGAGCACCGCCATGCGCCGTCTCTTTATCCAATTCTATCTGTTGCTGATCGGCTGCTTCACCTTGGCCATCCTGCTGGTTGGCGTGGTCTATCAGGTGACCGCCGAACGGGCGGGTGATCGCTATCTCGAACGCATGATGCAGGGATCCCTTGGCCTATTGACCGGCGAGTTGGCAAGAACCCCGCCCGAGCGCTGGCCCGCTCGGCTGGCCGAGCAGAGCAGTCAGTTTACCCTCCCCCTCAAGATCGGCGAGCTGGTGCGCCAGCCGCTGGCCAGCGAGGATCAGGCCTTTTTGGCCGCTGGCAACATTGTCATCGTCGAGGAGGATGACACCTTCCTGCAGCGCATCCCCGATACCGACCGGGTGCTGATTGTCGGCCCTGTACCCTACCTCTCCTACCTGCACGAGCTGCACTGGGTCGATGTGGGGCTGCTGCTGGTGATCGGCCTATCCCTCGGCCTGCCCATCCTTCTGTGGTTGCGTCCCCACTGGCGCGGCTTGCAGCAGTTAGAGCAAACCGCACGTCGCGTAGGCGATGGGGATCTCTCCTGCCGAACCAATCTGCCACCGGGCAGCAGTCTGGCCCGGGTGGGACGCACCTTCGATCAAATGGCGACCCAATTGCAGGCCATGATTGCCAGCCGCAAACAACTGACCGATGCCATCGCCCACGAGTTGCGCACCCCGCTGGTCCGGTTGCGCTATCGGCTTGCCATTCTCGATCCTGCCCCTGCCGAGCACGAGCAGCAGGCGCTGGAGCGGGATCTGGGGGCGCTGGACGCTCTGATCGAAGAGATGCTCACCTACGCCAGGCTGGATAGACCCGAGCTGCCGTTGCAGCACGACGAGCTGGAGCTCAGTCACTGGGCACAAGCGCATCTCGGCGACTGGAAAGCGCTGGCCCCCGAAAAGAAGCTCACCCTCGATCTGTCGCAACGCCACATGCCCTGGTGCGGCGATCAGCGTCTGCTGACGCGCGCAGTGGAGAACCTCATCGGCAACGCTCTGCGCTACGCCGAGAGCGAGGTTACCCTCTCCATCTCGCGGCTGCAGGAGAACTATCTGCTGGAGGTGAGCGACGATGGACCGGGGATCGATCCGACGCTGGCGCCCCAGATCTTCGAGCCGTTCGTGCGCCTTGATCAGAGCCGGGATCGTCGCACCGGCGGCACCGGACTGGGGCTGGCCATCGTGCGCAGCATTGCCCGTCATCACGGGGGGGATGTGGCGCTGCTGGCCAGTGACCACGGCGCCCGCTTCTGCCTCACCCTGCCTGTACATTTGGATACAAACCGTCACCAACCGCTCACTGAAGGGCCGCAGCAACCGTCATAGGATGACTGTCATGGAGAACGCTCCATAACATCAACCCGAATAAGGAAATTGAACATGAAAAAGATCATTCCTCTGACCCTGGCAGCCGTCTTCGCCCTCACTTCCGGTTTCACCATGGCGGCCACCCCGACCAAGACAGCCACACCGCAGGCTACCCAGACCAAGGTGGTGAAAAAACACCATAAAGCCACCCACGCCAAGACCCCTGCCGTCAAAGTCGCGCCGAAAACCAAGTGATCCAACCGGTCACTGGATAGCACAGAGGGAGGCTGACGCCTCCCTTTCCATCTCTTCCCGAAATTTTCCTGACGAGCGCCTCCCTCGTCCAAACCGGATCCACGACCCGGCTCCCCCTTTGCGGGAAACGGTCAATGACCACAGGAACATGGCATGTGGCGTCATCTGCTTAAATGGCTCGGCCCCTTGTGCAGCTTGCTGCTGCTCGGCACCGCACTGACCGTGCTGTATCACCTGACTCAGGCATGGCACTGGCACGATATTCGTGTGGCCATCTGGTCCCAACCCCTGCCGCGACTGGCGGGCGCCCTGTTGCTGACCCTGCTCAGTTATGGTTGTCTCTGCAGCTATGACATGCTGGCGCTCCATGCGCTGGGCAAGCGCCTTCCCTGGCAACAGGTCAGCATCACCTCCTTTATCGCCTACACCTTCTCCAACACCCTGGGATTTGCCCTGCTAACCGGCACCTCGGTACGCTATCGCCTTTACTCCGCACTGGGGCTCACCACCGGAGAAGTGGCCCGCGTGGTGCTGTTCTGCTCCATCACCTTTTTCCTCGGCCTGCTGGCGTGGGGAGGTGGCGCCCTACTGACCTGCGATGTATCACAGTTGCTGCCTGACTGGCCGCAATGGGCAGATACCCTGCTCAAGCTGGCGGGCGTCATGGCTCTGCTGTTAGTGGCCTGCTACCTCTGCTGGCCCACACACCGTCTCTCCTGGCGGAAACACACGCTGACCCTGCCCGGCTTCAAGGTTCGTCTGTTGCAGCTGCTGGTCGCGCTGGCCGACTGGATGGCCGCCGCCGCCGTGCTGTTTGTGCTGTTGCCTGCAGATAGCGTCCCCTACCCCGTGCTGCTCAGTGCCTTCGTGCTGGCCAGCTTCCTCGGGGTGCTGGCCCACGTGCCGGGCGGGATTGGGGTGTTCGAAGCGAGCATGAGCCTGTTGCTGGCTAACTACCTGCCAACCGACAAGCTGCTCGCCTCGCTGCTGCTCTATCGCTGCATCTATTACCTGCTTCCCTTTCTCTGTGCCCTGCTGCTCTTTACCAGTCAGGAGATGCTGCAACAAAAAGCGCGCTGGCAGCGGCTACAGGGGCTGATGAGCGCAGTGCGCGAATTTCTGCCCGCCCTTATCAGCATGGGCACCTTCGCCGCCGGCAGCCTGCTGCTCTGCTCGGGGATGATCCCGACCATGCGCAGCCACATCGAAGTGTGGCTGCAGGTGTTACCGCTCCATCTGCTGGAGCTCTCCCACGTGCTCGGCAGCGTGAGCGGTATCCTCCTGATCCTGCTGGCACGCAGCCTCTATCGCCGTCACGACGCCGCGTTTCGCATCACCCAGCTGCTGCTGGCTCTGGGTATCGCCTTCTCCCTGCTCAAGGGGGGAGACTGGGAGTCAGCCCTGCTGCTTGGCAGCTTCCTGCTCATCATGACACCCTGCCGCGCCCTCTTCTATCGCAAGGGGTCGCTGCTCTATCCCCAGTACACCCCGGGCTGGCTCATCTCGGTCGGCGCCGTGCTGCTGGGGGCGCTGTGGCTGCTGCTCTTCTCCTACCGTCAGGTGGAGTATGACCACGCCCTCTGGTTCCACTTCTCGCCCCACGGCGGGGCGGCCCGCGGCCTGCGCGCCATGGGGAGCGTGGTGGCCGTGCTGGCCGTGGCCGGGGTTGCCCAGCTGCTTGCACCGCTGCGCATGGTCGGTGAAAAGCCGGACAAGGAGACGCTGGCGCGCGCCCACGAACTGGTGGTGCGTGAAGGGGGGATCCACGGCTATCTGGCCCAGCTGCAGGACAAGTCCCTGCTGTTCCATCCCGCCGGCGACACTTTCCTGATGTATGGCATCGAGGGCAACAGCTGGATTGTGATGGGGGATCCGGTCGGCCGCCCCGAGCAGATCGAAGAGCTGCTCTGGCAATTTCGCGAGCGGTGCGACGAGCACGACGCCAATCCGGTCTTTTATCAGGTCTCGGCCCGCTATCTTCCGCTCTATCTGGAGCTGGGGCTGATCCCCTTCAAGCTCGGTGAAGAGGCGATGGTCGATCTGGCCACCTTCGATCTGGCGGGCAGCCGCCTGCGCGGCCTGCGCCAGAGCCACGCCAAAGGCAAACGGGAAGGGTTGACCTTCGAGGTGGTCGAGGCCAGTGCCGTGGCCCCACTGCTGCCCAGATTGCAGACCGTCTCCGATACCTGGCTGCAGAGCAAGATGGGCAAGGAGAAGGGCTTCTCGGTCGGCCGCTTCGAGCCTGACTACCTGACCTTGAGCCCGGCTGCGCTGGTGTGGCACGAGGGGCAGATCGTCGGTTTTGCCAACCTCTGGGTGAGCGATAACAAGGAGATGCTCTCCATCGATCTGATGCGCTACAGCCTGGATACCGGCACCGCCCCCATCATGGATTTTCTCTTTGTCGAACTGCTGCTGTGGGGCAAGGCGCAAGGGTACGCCAGCTTCAATCTGGGGATGGCCCCCATGTCCGGCTTCAACGATCACCCGCTCAACAGCTACTGGGCCCGCCTTGGCAATACCCTGTTTGTGCGTGGCAGCCGTTTTTACAACTTTCAGGGGCTCAGACGCTACAAGGAGAAATTTTCGCCCCGCTGGGAACCCCGCTACCTGCTCTGCAGCAGCAAGCTAGTACTGCCCAGAACTCTGACTCACCTGATCACCCTGATTAGCCGCGGCCCGCTGGGGCTGATCAAGAAATAGGAGCATGGCCAATGAGAGCCCTGATATTGCTGTTACTCAGTCTCGTACTGCCCGTTTCATCTTTTGCGGCGCACGCCGCCCCGGTCAAGGATGACCTGAGCCTGATTGAGCTGCCGGTCAAGCAGCCATCCGACACCCCCATGGTGATCTTTCTCAGCGGCGATGGTGGCTGGGCAGCCCTCGACAAGGGGTTGAGCGCCCAGTTTCAGCTGCACGGCATGCCGGTCGTGGGCTGGAGCTCCCTCACCTACTACTGGAAGAAGAAAACCCCGGAGCAAGTGACCGCCGATCTGGAGCGGATCCTCGATGATTATCAGGCGCGCTGGCAGCACCCTCGCTGGCTGCTGGTCGGCTTCTCGTTTGGTGCCGAGATTGTCCCCTTCGTCATCAACCGGTTGCCGGAGCACTATCGTCAGGGGCTGGTCGGGGCCGTGATGCTCTCCCCCTCCACCAGCTCGGACTTCGAGATCCACGTCAGCGATATGCTGACCCACAAGGCCCGCAGCTACCCGACCGAACCACAGGTGAAGACCATCCGCGACCTGCCGATGCTCTGCCTGCAAGGTGCCGATGACGATGACGGCGACCGCCTCTGCCCCCGTCTCAACCAACCCAACGTCACGACCGTCACCCTACCGGGAGGACACCATTTTGACGATAACTACCCCCAGCTCTATCAGGCCATCACCAAGCATCTGAATCGCCCCTGAATCGCACGCATAAAAAAACCGGCGCCTTGGCGCCGGTTTTTGCTCACTATCTCTCTATTACAGAGAAGCAGTGAAGGTACGGGTGATGACGTCTTGCTGTTGCTCTTTGGTCAAAGAGTTGAAGCGAACGGCATAACCGGATACGCGGATGGTCAACTGCGGATATTTCTCCGGGTTTTCCATGGCGTCCAGCAGCATTTCACGGTTCATCACGTTAACGTTCAGGTGCTGACCACCCTCTACGTTGGATTCGTGGTGGAAGTAACCGTCCATCAGGCCAGCCAGGTTGGCTTTCTGGGCTTCCATATCTTTACCCAGTGCGTTCGGCACGATGGAGAAGGTATAGGAGATACCATCTTTAGCGTAAGCGAACGGCAGCTTGGCTACGGAAGTCAGGGAAGCAACAGCACCTTTCTGGTCACGACCGTGCATCGGGTTTGCACCCGGGCCGAACGGAGCACCAGCACGACGGCCATCCGGGGTGTTACCGGTCTTCTTGCCATATACCACGTTGGAGGTGATGGTCAGAACAGACTGGGTAGCAACAGCACCACGGTAGGTGTTCAGCTTCTGAATCTTCTTCATGAAGCGCTCAACCAGGTCACAGGCGATATCATCGACGCGAGCGTCGTTGTTACCGAACTGCGGGTATTCGCCTTCGATTTCGAAGTCGATGGCAACGCCATCTTCGTCACGAATCGGCTTGACCTTGGCGTACTTGATGGCAGACAGGGAGTCAGCGGCTACAGACAGACCAGCGATACCACACGCCATGGTGCGATATACGTCACGGTCGTGCAGCGCCATCAGAGAGGCTTCGTAGCTGTACTTGTCGTGCATGTAGTGGATGATGTTCAGCGCAGCAACGTATTGCTTGGCCAGCCAATCCATGAAGTGGTCCAGACGATCCATCACGTCGTTGTAGTCGAGGTACTCGGACTTGACCATCTCGGTTTTCGGACCGACCTGGATCTTGAGCTTCTCGTCCATACCACCGTTGATTGCATACAGCATGGTCTTGGCCAGGTTGGCACGAGCACCGAAGAACTGCATCTGCTTACCAACGATCATCGGGGATACACAGCAAGCGATGGCGTAGTCATCGTTGTTGAAATCCGGACGCATCAGATCGTCGTTCTCGTACTGAACGGAAGAGGTCTCGATGGATACCTTGGCACAGTACTTTTTGAAACCGACCGGCAGCTTCTCGGACCACAGGATGGTCAGGTTCGGCTCAGGGGACGGGCCCATGGTGTACAGGGTGTTCAGCATACGGAAGCTGTTCTTGGTGACCAGAGTACGGCCATCAACGCCCATACCAGCCAGGGTCTCGGTCGCCCACATCGGGTCGCCGGAGAACAGTGAATCGTATTCCGGAGTACGCAGGAAGCGAACCATACGCAGCTTCATGACCATGTGGTCCATCAGCTCCTGGGCTTCTTGCTCGGTGATCAGGCCTTTTTGCAGGTCACGCTCGATGTAGATATCCAGGAAGCTGGAGGTACGACCGAAGGACATGGCTGCACCGTTCTGGGACTTGACTGCCGCCAGGTAGGCGAAGTAGGTCCACTGTACGGCTTCTTTAGCGTTCTTGGCCGGTACGGAGATATCGCAACCGTACTTGGCAGCCATCACCTTCATCTGTGCCAGGGCACGGTGCTGCTCGGAGATCTCTTCGCGCAGACGGATGGTGGCTTCCAGGTTGACGCCGTTTTCCAGGTCAGCTTGCAGGGACTTGAACTGGGCCAGTTTGTCGGCCATCAGGAAGTCAACACCGTACAGAGCAACACGACGGTAGTCACCGATGATACGGCCACGGCCGTAGGCATCCGGCAGACCGGTGATAACACCAGACTTACGGCAGTTCAGGATGTCTTTGGTGTAAACGTCAAACACGCCCTGGTTGTGAGTCTTGCGGTATTCAGTGAAGATCTTCTCGACCATCGGGTCCAGTTGACGACCGTACACTTCGCAAGAAGTTTTAACCATCTTGATACCGCCGTTGGCGATGATGGCGCGCTTCAGCGGCTTGTCAGTCTGCAGACCAACGATCTGCTCCAGGCTCTGATCGATATAACCGGCATCGTGTGCGGTAATGGTGGAGGGCAGGTCAGTATCAAAATCAACCGGCGCATGAGTGCGGTTCTCGATTTTGATCCCTTCCATGACCTTGTCCCACAGCTTGGTGGTCGCTTCGGTCGCGCCAGCCAGGAAGGACTCGTCACCTTCATACGGGGTGTAGTTCTTCTGGATGAAGTCACGGGTGTTGACAGAGGTCTGCCATTCACCGGCCGCGAAGCCTTCCCATGCTTTTTGGAACTGTTCGTTAAGTTCTGCCATTTTTCATTACCTCACACGGTATTGATGTAGTATCCCGCAATCATCCTTAATGATGACGACGGAAGATAAACCAGTAAGTCAGACCAACCATCACGCCACCACCGATGATATTGCCGATGGTCACGGGGATGAGGTTGTGTAGGACGAAGTTGGATACGGTCAGGTCAGCAAAGGTTGCCGGATCCTGGCCGATGGCCTGCCAAAATTCCGGACTAGCCACGCTGTGGATAGCGATACCAACCGGAATCATAAACATGTTTGCGATGCTGTGCTCGAAACCTGATGCAACGAACATGGCAACCGGCAGCAGCATAACCACTACCTTGTCAGTCGCGCTGCGGGCACCAAAGGCCATCCAGGCAGCAAGACATACCATCAGGTTACAGAGGATACCCAGTGCCACCGCTTCGAAGAAGGTGTGGTGAATTTTGTGTTGGGCCACTTTTAGGGCGTTAAGGCCCCACTGACCGTCTGCGGCCGTGTACTCTGCAGAAACGATGATCAGCGCCACCATCAACAGACCACCAATCAGGTTGCCGAAGTAGACCAGACCCCAGTTCTTGAGCAGCTGAGCCCAGCTGATGCGATTGGCAGCCTTGGCCACCAGCGTCAGGGTGGTGGAGGTGAACAGCTCGGCACCGAGCAGCACACAGAGAATAAGTCCGAGAGAGAAGCAGAGACCGCCCACCAACTTGGCCATACCCCAAGGCATGGAACCGGTTCCGGTCGTCACTGTGATGTAGAAGATAAATGCGATGGCGATGAAAGCGCCTGCAGTAATGGCCAGTGGAATGACCTTGTATGCCGGCTTGGTAGCCTTGGCATAGGTGATGTCTTCAGCCAGTGCAGCGATGGCTTCGGGCTTGAGACAATCGAATGGAGATTCAGCTTTCAATTATTTTCTACCTGAATGTTTTGCCTGTTGAAATCATAACAAAGGGCCAAATAGCCAAAATTGACATTGATCAAGTTTATCAGAGTGCGAATGTAATTTTACTACAAATATTTTAGTACGATGGCTACGCCACTTTACACCAGGTATCAGCTGAAACAGAAATATCACATTTTTAATGCAATGATTTTAAAGAATTTATTCCAGAGCATGGAAATATGGTATTGGCAAGATATCTTTGCAGATCGCCAGCACATCCCCTGCCCTGTCATCAACCCCCTTAGGGGTATTTTTTGTTTTTTATTTCATCTTTGAATAACAATCCCGTGCTTTGCCGCACGATAAACAGAAGGGGCCACACGGCCCCTTCCTTTACAGCAACAATCACGCCCAGTGATGGGCTCGCTTGGCCTTTTGCAGCTTCTCGTAAGCCGCCAGCAGCTTCTGGTGCAGCGGGAACTGGGAGAGGGACAGGTCGGCCGCCTCCAGCCCGTGGAAGCGTGCTTCGCCACTGGCGTTAGCCCATGCCTGTGCCAGCGTCTCTTCGCCATACATGCGAGTGAAGACGGCGCGATACTGCTCCGGATCCCGCTCCTCGTCGAGGAACAACTCGACGCAGGCACGCAGGGCGCGGTAGTAGCTGGCACGCTCGGCAGTAAACACTGACTGGTTGAACTCCATGGTCCAGTCGATGAGATCCAGCGCCGTCTCCAGCTCACCGGCGGCCAGCGCCAGCATGGCTTTCAGCTCGCCAACGCGCAGGGTGTGCAGCGCGGTCCCCTTGGCAGCGGCGATGCCCAGCAGCTCGCGTACACGGGTACGCTCGTCGTGCCCCTCTTCATCCAGTTGATCAAACAACGCCATGTACTGCTCGGCATCCCAATCCAGCGATGGCAGTGCCAGGATCACTTCGCGCAGGTTGGCGCCCATATTGTTGTTGGCCAGCAACAGATCTTCGGCCGGATAGATGTCGGACATGCCGGGCACCAGAATGCGGCAGGCGTAGACACCCAGATGCTCGTAGTCGGCGATATAGACCGGCTGCTCCAGCTCATGGAAGATGCCGATCAGGTGATCGAACTCCTCCTGCGAGGTGCCACGGAAGTCCCAGTCGGCAAACTCGAAGTCCGCATCCTGCTTGAACAGATCCCAGCTGATGAGACCAGAAGAGTCGATGAAGTGGGTCTCGAGGTTGTGGTGATCCGCCACCTGCTCGTTATCGAATGACGGTGGCACGAATACGTCGAGATCCTTGAGACCACGGCCCTGCAGCAGCTCGGTGACGGTCCGCTCGAAGGCCACTTCGAAGCGCGGGTGGGCGCCGAAGGAGGCAAAGCAGGTGCCATTGCTCGGGTTGAGCAGCACCACACAGATGACCGGATAGCGGCCACCCAGGGAAGCATCGAAGCTGTAAATGGGGAAGCCTTCCGCTTCGAGGGCGGCGATGGAGGCGGCAATCCCCGGATAACGGGCAATCACCTCGTCCGGGATCAGCGGCAAGCTGATGGCCTCGGCGATGATCTTGTTCTTCACGTGGCGCTCGAACACTTCGGAGAGCGCTTGAGTGCGCGCTTCGGTCTTGGTATTGCCGGCGCTCATGCCGTTGGAGACATAGAGGTTGCCGATGATGTTCATCGGGATGTAGACGGTCTCGTGATCGGACTGACGCTCGAACGGCAGCGCGACGATACCGCGCTCTTCGTTGTTTGACTGCAGATCCACCAGCATGTCGGCGGTCACTTCACCATCCGGGTTGTAAAACTTGCGGGTGAAGCTGTCGAGCAGACCGGCCGGGAACTGGTCACCCTCGATGGGGAACCACTTCTCGTTCGGGTAGTGAACGAAATCGCCGTTGGCGACCTGCTCGCCCAGATAGAAGTCGGCGAAGAAGTAGTTGGTGGAGAGACGCTCGAAATATTCGCCAAGGGCAGACGCGAGGGCCGCCTTCTTGCTGGCACCCTTGCCGTTGGTAAAGCAGAGGGCGCACTCTTTGTCGCGAATATGCACCGACCAGACGTTCGGCACGGGGTTGAGCCAGGAGGCCTCTTCAATATCAAAGCCCAAGGCTTGCAGCTTGGTCTGGAAGCGTTCGATGGAGTCTTCCAGCGCCGCGTCCTTGCCGGGAATAAAAGTGTGGTCAGTCATCACGATATCCTGATTTTTATTGGCTCATGTTCGGCCGCAGATAATAGCAGGGGTCGGCGGCTTTGGCAGGACAAAAATCAGTAAACAGGGATGAGTCGCACGGTGAGAAACCGGCTTGCCCCCTCTTCCCCCGCCACAAACAGCGTGGGCCCGGGGATTGCCTGGACCCGCTGGTTACGCGACGCGATAAACCGTCAGAGCTGCTTGCCCTGGCTCGCAATCACCTGGCTATACCAGTGGAAGCTCGCCTTCTTGATCCGGCGAAGGGAGCCCCCCTGCTCGTCACGCTCCACATAGACGAAGCCGTAACGCTTCTGGTAGCCGTTGAGCCAGCTCAGGATGTCGGTGAACGACCAGGCGCAGTAGCCGAGCAATTCGACCCCATCCTGCATCGCCTCCTGGCACGCCTTGACGTGGCTGCGCAGGTAATCGATGCGGTACACATCGTTCACCTTGTCGCCCGCCTCCAGCTTGTCGAACTCGCCAAGGCCGTTCTCGGTGATCATCAGCGGCAGACCATAGCGGGAAGAGAGGCGACGCAGGGCGATACGCATACCGGTCGGATCGATGGCCCAGTCCCAGTTACTGGTCTCAAGGTGCGGATTGGGCGCCGTCTTGTAGAGGCCGGGGATGCCGCTGGACGGCGTAGTTCCCTTCTTGCCGGTGGTGTTGATCCGCTGCAGGGTCTGACCGCCCAAGGGGTTATCTGTGTAGGTCAGGGTGTAGTAGTAGTTGACGCCGATGTAGTCGGGCGTCCCCTCGCGCAGCAGCTCCATATCGCCCGGCAGGATCTCCGGGGCCTCGCCGTTTTCTCGCAAGTAAGCGAGCGCCGCCTGCGGATAGCGGCCAAAGCAGTAGGCATCCAGCCACCAGAGGTTGTTGAACTCCTCGGCGTTCTCATAGGCCAGCATATCTTTCGGGTCGCACGACGCCGGATAGGCAGGGGAGTAGGCAAAGCTCGGGCCGATGAGGCCATTTGGCACATGCTGGCGAAACGCCTTGATCACCCGGGCGTTGGCCAGAAACGCGATATGGTTGGCGGCAAAGAAGCGCTTGCGATCCTGCACAGCCGGCGGATGGGTGCCGAGCTGATAGGCGTTGGTCAGGTTGTAGTTCTGCTCGTTAAGCGACACCCAGTACTTCACCTTGCCGGCAAAACGCTGATAGAGGGTCACGCAGTAGCGCTCGAAATCCTCGATAATGCGTCGGTCTTCCCAACCGCCGTACTCATCCTGCAGCGCCTGCGGCAGATCCCAGTGATAAAGGGTCAGCACCGGTTCGATCTGGTGGGCCAAGAGGGTGTCGATCAGCTTCTCGTAGAAGGCCAGACCCGCCTCGTTCACCTCCCCCCGACCGGTGGGATAGATGCGCGGCCAGCTCACCGAGAAGCGGTAAGCCTTGAGCCCCATCTCGGCCATCAGCGCCACGTCCTCTTCCATACGGTGGTAGTGATCCACCGCCACATCGCCGTTACTCCCCTCAAAGGTCTTGCCCGGCAGCTTGGTGAAGAGATCCCACACCGAGGGCCCCTTGCCATCGGCATTCCAGCCCCCCTCCACCTGATAGGCAGCGGAGGCGGCGCCCCACAGAAAATCGCTCGGGAAGTCGTTGAACTTGTGGTGATGCATCTGGTGTTGCTCCTTCTGCGCTGATGGTGTCAGCCATCTCTGATAACTCGGCGCCCCCTGTCTGGGCATCCGAAATGAATTGGCATAAGCATCCTTCACTTCTAAAATTCCGTCCAATGACAAATTTGATCATTCAACATTCCCAACAGGAATGAAAGGAGCCCTGATGGAGCTACGGGATCTGAAAGCCTTCGTCACTCTGGGGGAGGTGCTGCACTTCGGCCAGGCGGCGGTGCGTCAGCACGTTACCCAGTCGGCCCTGAGCAAACAGATAAGGCGGCTGGAGGAGGAGCTGGGCGGCGAGCTGTTCGAGCGCAACGCCAGTACCACTCGCCTCACCGGACTGGGCAGGGCGCTGTATGAGGATGCCCGCGCAGTGGTCATCCAGAGCGAGCAGCTCTCGCGCACCGCCCGCGACGTGCTGGCGGGCAATGTCGGCACCCTGCGCATCGGCTTTGGCGTGGCCACCAAGATCCTGGTGCCCGCCGCCATCGCCCGCTTTCGCGCCGAGCGGCCGCAGGTGACCATCGAGCTCAACGATCTCTCCACCCACCACCAGTTGCTGGCGCTCAGTGAAGGCAAGCTGGATCTCGGCTTTTGCCGCATGCCCGCCCCCAAGGGGTGGCACGCCCTGCCGGTAGTCGAAGCCCACTTTGTCGCCGTACTGCCCGCCAGCTACCGCGATGTGAGGGAGTTGGCGGATCTGGTGGACAAGCCGCTGGCGATCCTGCGTCGTGACAAGGCCCCGTCCTTTTACGATCACCTGATGAACTATCTGGCCCAGAGCGGGCTGCGTTTTCGCGATATCCAGTACGTCAACGACTTCGCCGCCGGTGTTGCCACCGCGGCGGCAGAGATCGCCTGGACCCTGGTGCCCTCCTCCACCACCATAGAGCACCCGGATGTGCTCACCCTCCCCTTGAGAGACGGGGAAGCCTGCTGGACCATTGGCCTTATCCGTCCGCCCCACAGCAAGGGGCCCTTGATCGATGCCTTCTGGGCAACCATCGCCGATATGACGCCAAGATAGACACGCCGTTGGCAAACAGCAGATGGCGGCCGCGCATCAACGATAGCGTTCGACGATACGCGCCAACTCGCCGCTTTGTCGCAGCTGTTGCAGGGCACGGTTGAACTCGGTTATCCGGGTATTGAAGCGGGAGTGCTTGCCGATGCAGAGATTGAACGGGGTAGAGGCAAGCTGCAGCGGCACCTCGACCACCTGCCCAGACAATCCCAGCTGATTGAGTTTGAAACGTGCCACCAGTGGGTCGGTCACCATCAGATCCCCCCGACCCGCCGCCAGCATTTTGAAAACATTATCGACATTGATGGTGTGATGAACGGTGAAGCCCGCCAGGTTCTCCTTGCCCCAGCCGTTACCGAAATAGTCGAGAAAGGTAAGTGATTTGAAGTCGCTCAAGCGGCTGGCACGCTGAAAATCGCTCATCCGGGGGTGGCCAAGCCGGGTAAATACCGTCAAAACCGTCGTGGTAACGGGCTCCTCCACCACCAATGTGTAAGAGCGGCGCTCCCGGGTGGCGATGGTGACAAAGCCATCGGCCTGCGCCATCCGCACCAGTTTTTGCGCCCGTTGCCACGGATAACCTTCATGGCGCACCCGCAGCCCCATCTGCGCTGCCACCCGATCCATCACGTCTATCATCAGCCCGCGCATCCTGCCCTGTTCGTCACGCCACGAATATGGGGCAAAGTCGTCAAAGTAGACCATCTTCAACTCGGCCGCTGGCGCCGCCCATGCACTCTGCCACATCAGCAATCCCCACAGGATTGCGCTCCCCAGACTGACTCTCATGGCCGCGACTCCATCCACTTCTGCCAACTCTGAGCCTAGTGCAAAGCGGGCTGCGGCAAGGTTCAGGATCCAGTGGAAAAGTGGCCAACGAAAAAAGAGAGAGGAAGCAATGGCTTCCCCTCTCTCGTTCGTTTGTCAGCACGCCACCTTACCGATGGCGGTCACGGCTAGCCGGTTACGCCAGCTCGGCCCGCAGCGCCCTGGTGGCATCGACCATCACCTTGAGGGCGGCCTCAGTCTCTTCCCAGCCCCGGGTCTTGAGGCCGCAATCCGGGTTGACCCAGAGCCGCTCGGCCGGGATCTGCTTGGCCGCCTTGCGCAGCAACCCCTCAATCCAGCTCTGGCTCGGCACGTTCGGCGAGTGGATGTCGTAGACGCCCGGGCCAATCTCGTTGGGGTAGTTGAAGCGTTCGAACGCTTCGAGCAGCTGCATCTGGCTGCGGCTGGTCTCGATGGTGATCACATCCGCATCCAGCGCCGCCACCGCCTCGATGATGAGGTTGAAATCGCTGTAACACATGTGGGTGTGGATCTGGGTGCGGTCCGCCACCGGGCTTGCGCTCAGACGGAAGGCGCGCACCGCCCAGTCGAGATAGGCCTGATGATCCTGCTTGCGCAGGGGCAAGCCTTCGCGGATCGCCGGTTCGTCGATCTGGATGATCTTGATGCCAGCGGCTTCCAGATCTGCCACCTCGTCACGAATGGCCAGCCCGATTTGCAGGGCAGATTGCTCGCGGCTCACATCTTCCCGCGGGAAGGACCAGCAGAGGATGGTCACAGGGCCGGTCAGCATCCCCTTGACCGGCTTGTCGGTCAGGCTCTGGGCAAATCGGGTCCATTCGAGCGTCATGGGAGTCGGGCGGTCAATATCGCGGGTGATCACCGGCGGCTTGACGCAGCGGGAGCCATAGCTCTGTACCCAGCCGAAGCGGGTGATGGCAAAGCCATCCAGCAGCTCCCCGAAATACTCCACCATGTCGTTGCGCTCGGCCTCACCATGAACCAGCACGTCCAGCCCGATGGCCTCCTGACGCGCAATGGCATCGCGGATCTCGGCCTTTATGCCCGCCTCGTAGGCGCTGTCATCGATGCGACCGGCGCGCCAATCCTGCCGCAACACCCGGATCTGCGAGGTCTGCGGGAAGGAGCCGATGGTGGTAGTGGGCAGCAGCGGCAGCTTGAGATCCGAGCGCTGCAGCTCGGCCCTGACCGGATAGGGGCTGTGGCGATCAAAATCGCTGTTGGTGAGGCTGGCGAGCCGTGACTGCACCGCTTTTTTGTGCACCCGGCTGTCGGACTCCCGATCCACGATGGGCTGGCTGTAGGCGGTGATTTTGTCGAGCTCGCCCCCATCCAGATACTCTCTGAGCAGTCCCAGCTCGAAACATTTTTGCAAGGCGAAGGCGAACCAGCTGCGAGTCTGGGGATCCAGCTCCTGCTCCAGGGTCAAATCCACCGGGCTGTGCAGCAATGAGCAGGATGAGGCCACCCAGAGTCGCTCGCCGAGTTTGGCTTTCAGTGCCTTCAGTGTCGGCGCCAGCTTGGCCAGATTGGCACGCCAGACGTTACGGCCGTTGATCACCCCGACTGAGATGACCCACTGGGCGGGCAGATGCGGCACCAGGGTCTCCAGCTGCTCGGGGGCGGCCACCAGATCCAGATGCAGGCCATCTACCTTGAGGCTGGTGATGATGTCGCGCTGATGGGCCACCGAGCCGAAATAGGTGGTGAGCAGCAGCTTGCAAGGGCCCGCAAGGCGCTCGTAGGCGTTGAGATAGGCCAGCCGCCACTCGTCCGGCAGGTCCAGCGTCAGCGCAGGTTCATCGATCTGTACCCACTCCACCCCTTGGGCGGCCAGTTTGGCCAGGATCTCCTGATAGACGATGAGCAGGCGATCGAGCAGTTCAAGGCGGGAGAAGCCGCTCTCTTTCTCCTTGCCGAGCCAGAGGTAGGAGACCGGTCCCAGCAGCACCGCCTTGACCGGCAGCCCCAGAGCTTTGGCCTCTTCGACCTCGTCAAACAGCTGGCTCCAGCCCAGTTTGAAACGCTGATCACGGCTGAACTCCGGCACCAGATAGTGATAGTTGGTGTTGAACCATTTGGTCATCTCGGCGGCGGCCGCCGCCGGGCCGGTCGGCGCACGGCCACGGGCCACCCGGAACAGGGTGTCGAGATCGGTCTCGCCATGGCGGTGGCGGGCAGGCACCGCATCCACCAGCAGGCTGGTACCGAGCACCTGATCGTACCAGGCAAAGTCGCCCACCGGCAGCAGATTGACCCCAGCGCCGTGCTGGGCCTGCCAATGGCGCTCACGCAGCGTCTTGCCCACGGCAACGAGTTCGGCCTGAGTGGTCTCGCCACGCCAGTAGGATTCGAGGGCAAATTTCAGCTCGCGCTTGGCGCCGATACGGGGGAAGCCCAGGGTGTGTGCTCGTGTCATAGGTTCATTTCCTTATGCTCATTCATCTGATGGGAAACTGGATGATTTAGCCATCCAGATGTTTACACATCCAAAATGACAAGATAAGGTGACGCTGACTATTGAATCCTCTTCAAGTGGCTCTCAAATAATCCTCAACTGACCGCCGAACAGGTTCACCGCGAGGATACAGAGGCTGATTTTTACCGGTGCAAGAGGTGCCGCAGTCAAGAAGCGCAGCAGGCCACCGCCGACCGCAACCTCAGCGCCATACGCAATCTCACAAGGAGCCATCTTATGGCAGTGCCAAGCAATGCAGGGATAGAGATCAAACACTTGAAAACATTGACCGCGCTGGCCGAGCAGGGCTCGCTGGCCGGTGCGGCGCTGACCCTCAACCTCACCCAATCCGCCCTCTCCCACCAGCTCAAAGAGCTGGAGACCCGCCTCAATCTGGAGCTTTACCTGCGCAAAAGTCGTCCGCTGGTGCTGACCGCGGCAGGCAGCCAGCTGCTCGCCCTCGCCCGTCAGGTTCTGCCCGCCCTGACCCAGACCGAGAAACAGCTGCAGGCCCTGCAGAGCGGCGATGCGGGCAGGCTGCATCTGGCGCTCGATTGCCACAGTTGCATCCAGTGGCTGTTGCCGCTGTTGCCCGATTTTCGCCGCCAGTGGCCCGGGGTGGACCTGGAGGTGGAGTCGGTGCCGGGCTTTGATGCCATCAATGCCCTGCTAGGCGGCCAGCTCGATCTGCTGCTCACCTCCGATGTGCAGGCCCGGGGCGATCTCCACTTCGAGCCGCTGTTTGCCTTCGATCTGACTCTGGTGATGGCGCCGGATCATCCCCTCTGCCACCAGAGTCGCATCGAGCCGGGAGATCTGGGGCCGGAGGTGCTGCTGGTCTACCCGGTGGAGCGCAGCCGCATGGATATCTTCAGCCGCTTTTTGCAACCCGCCGGGGTGGAGCCCGCCCGCTGCAAGCCGGTGGACAACACCTCGGTGATGCTGCAGATGGCCGCCGCCGGCCTCGGGGTTGCCGCCTTGCCGCGCTGGGCCAGCGACGAGTTTGTCAGACAGGGGATGCTCTGCGCCCGCCCCCTCGGCAGTGGTATTCGTCGCCATATGTACGGCGCGGTGCGGGCCGCCGATCGGGATCAAGCCTGCCTGCAGAGCCTGTTCGAGCGCATTCGCCGCAAGATGGAGGGATAGCTCTCCTCAGCGTGGCTGACCGACCTCTGCCAGCAGTGCAGGCAACTGCACCTTGATAAAGTCGATGAGGGCCCTGACCGCCGGTGACAGACCGCGCCGCGCGGGATAGAGCATCACCAGTTTGCCATCTTTGGGACGCCACTCGGGCAGCAGTTGTTGCAGCCGCCCATCCGCCAGCTCATTGACGCAGGCGTAAAGTGGCAAGCCCACCATCCCGAGCCCCGCCAGCGCCGCCTGTTTGAGGGTTTGCACATTGTCGCTGCGCAGCAACACATTGACCGCCACCTCCTCACTCTCCCCGCTATCGTGCCGCAGCCGCAACAGATCGGCCTGACGCTCCAGCGAGCTGAAAAGCAGGGCATCCTCTCCTTCCAGCTGCCGTGGATGCGCCAGCGCATTGTGGCGCGAGAGCCACGCCGGGGTCGCCAGCACGCCCCACTGCACCGTACAGAGCGGCACCTGCACCAGACTGGAGGGGGGCTGCTCGAAGGCCACCCCGCGGATCACCACATCCAGCCCCTCCTCCAGCAGATCCACCTGCCGATTGCTGGCTTGCACGGCGAGCCTCACCTTGGGGTATTGCACCATAAACGCGGGCAGCAAGCGGGCGAGCAGCGCATCGGCGATGGTAATGGGTACGCTGATCCGTAACAGACCGCTCGGCTCCTGCTGCCGTTGCCGCACAGCCGCCTCTCCCGCCTGCGCTTCGGCCAGCATCGCCTGACAGTGGCGATAGAGCACCTCACCGGCATCGGTCAGGCTGAGTTGGCGCGAGGTACGTTGCAGCAGCCGGGTATCCAGCCGCTCCTCCAGCAGCCGGATCCGGCGCGAGATCCGCGACTTGGGCACGCCAAGCGCCCGCGCGGCGGCAGTGAATCCCTGTCGCTGCACCACATGGGTGAAGAGATAGAGATCATTCAAATCAAGTTCCAGTGGTGTCATCGGGCAGCCTTGGTCAGGGTGAGGTGGATTCATATCGTTCCACCAATAGAACGATAAGAACCTATTTCACCAGATTGTCGCCATTTTTGCAGCCATCATAATGGCCCTGTCCCCATCAGACGGTTGCTGCGCGGGCAATCCGCCCCACCAGCAAGGGCCGTTTGACTGTTCCGATATCACAAGGAGTTCACCATGAAACTGCGACAAATCTGCTCTGCCACCCTGCTCGGTCTGGCGACCCTGGCCGCCACGCTGGCCACCACAGCGACACCGGCCATGGCCGCCGAGGCTGCCAGCCATCCGACTGTATCACCCAACCGCTATCTGGAGATGCTCTCCCGAGACAATGCGGTACTGCTGCTGGTCGACCATCAGGTCGGCTTGCTGAGCGGTGTGCGCGACACCACGGTGGGCGAACTCAAGCACAACGTGGTGGCGCTGGCCAACGCCGCCCGCGCCCTCGGCGTGCCGGTGATCGTGACCGCGACCATGCCCGATGGCATGTGGGGCCCCACCATGCCCGAACTGACCAGCGCCCTGCCGGATGTGAAGGTGATCAACCGCACCGTCATCAACGCCTGGGACGATCCTGCCGTTCGCGCCGCCATTGAGAAGACCGGCCGCAAACAGCTGATCATCGCCGGGGTATCCCTCGAGATCTGCGCCAGCTTCCCGGCCCTCTCTGCCAAGGCTGCCGGCTATGATGCCCGGGTGGTGCTCGATGCCTCCGGCACCTTCAACGAAGCCAAGCGCACCACGGGTCTGCAACGCTTGCTGGGAGCCGGTATCCCGGTCACCGACTACGCCTCTGCCGCGGTCGAGATGCTGCGCAGCAACGTCGACCCCAAGGCGCACGATGTCTACAGCGCCCTCGACATGCCTTTCGCCACCCTGGTGTGGCAGATGCAAGAGGGTGCCAAGAAGTCGTAACTCGCCCCGCCTTCGGTCAGATGACCGAAGGCTTCTTTTGTCTTCAAGAGGTTATATCGATGACCAGACGCCTGACTCTCTCCGCCCCCGTCAAGGGCCAACCGCTGCGCATTGGCAGCGGCTTTGCAGCCAGCCATTTTGGCGAACACTTTTTCAACGGTCTGATAGACCCCGTGGTGATGGTGGATCACTTCCAGATGACCGCCCCCACCTTCGAGCCCCATCCCCACGCTGGGATCTCTGCCGTCACCTATCTGTTTGAGGATTCGACGAGCCCCCACGTCAACTACGACTCCCTCGGCAATCAGGGCCCCATCGAACCGGGCGCGCTCCACTGGCTGGTGGCCGGGCGCGGGGCCGTGCATACCGAGCAGCCGGAAGGGGCATCCCCCTATGTCCACGCCCTGCAGATCTTCGTCAACCTGCCTGCCCGTCAAAAGATGATGTCGCCTTTTGCCGTCCACGCAGCCGCTGCCACCATCCCCGAATTTCATGGCAAAGGGGTGCGAGTACGGGTGGTCGCAGGTCACAGCAACGGCATAACGGCGCCACACTCGGCAGCGCTGCCCCAACCCTTTACCCTGCTCGATGGCAATAGCGAGCCAGGTAGCCGCTTCACCCATCTGCTGGCGACAGGCTGGAATGCGATGATCTATCCCCTGACCGGATCGCTGACCCTGCAGGCGGAGGGAGAGCGGCACCTCATCCCGGCAGGTCACGGGATGGCAGTCAGCCTCCCTGCCGAGGGCGGCGAGGCGGTGGCTCTGCAGCTTGAGGCCACCGAGCCCTGCCACTTCGTGCTGCTCTCAGGCCAGGCGCTCAATGAACCCCTGGTCAAACATGGCCCCTTCGTCATGAACAGCCACGACGCCATTGCAGATCGGCTGCATGCCTATCAGCGCGGCGAATTTGGCCAGCTCAACGATGAGTGGCTGCACAACGGCCAATATCGACCATGAACACACTCGCTGGCCACCAGCCACAAAGCACGCGCTGGCCTCTGGTCTTTCTCGCCATTTTTGCCGGTGCCAGCGGCGCCCTCTGCCTTGGTAAAGTGCCCGCCGTGCTCGGCATACTGCGCAGCGAGCTGGGGCTGACACTGGTTGAAGCCAGCTATCTCGCCTCGGCTTTCAATACGCTGGCTATCCTCTGCAGCCTCTTTCTCGGCCTGTTGCTGACCCGCTGGAGTGGGCGGCAAACCGGGGTTGTCGGGCTGCTAGTTATCGTGGCAGGCGGGGCGTTGGCACTGCCCGCCACCGGGCTGGCCATGATGCTGCTGTCGCGCATTGTCGAGGGGATTGGCTTTTTGCTGGTCTCGGTGGCCATGCCCGCCTTTATCGTGGCGGTGACCCGGGAGGAGGATAAACGACTGGCCCTGAGCCTGTGGGCGGTCAACCTGCCCCTTGGTGCGGCGGCCGGCATGCTGCTCACCCCCTGGCTCACGGCGCAAGGTGGCTGGCGACTGGCCTGGCTGATCCTGATGGCTCTGCAACTCTCGGCCCTGCTGCTTCTGCTCGCCAGTCGCTCGGCAGATAAACTGCGGGTCGGGGCCCCCCAAAACTCGATCAACTCGGGCCACCCGCTGCGCCAACTCACGGTGCTCCGGCAGAAGGCACTCTGGCGCTACGGGTTGGCGTTCACGCTCTACAGCCTGATGCTATGGGCGCTCTTTGTCTGGCTGCCAACCATGTTGCAAGGCACTCCCGGGATTGGCCAAAGCCAGATCGCTCTGCTCTCGGCGCTGGCGGTGGTCGCCAATATTCCCGGCAACCTGATGGGGGCATGGCTGCTGCGCCGGGGCGTGGCACGAGATCGGCTCATCAGCTGGGCACTGAGCCTGATGGCGCTGTGCGGCATGCTCGCCTTCTGGCCCGGCCTGTCGCCGTGGTGGGCCTATGGATTGTGCCTCGTCCTCTCCCTTTCGGGTGGCATGGCGCCGCCGGCGCTCCTCTCGTCTGCGCAGGGAGTGAGTCAGGGGCCGGTGCGACTGGCCATCGTGCAGGGCTTTTTTGTCCAGCTCGCCAACCTCGGTCAGCTGCTTGGCCCCCTGTTGCTGGCGGCCCTGATGACGGACAACGGCCAATGGGGGAACGCTCGCTGGCTCTTTCTGGGAGGCTTGCTGCTGGTCGCGCTGCTCTATGCCGCGGGCCACCTGCCGAACTCAAGTGCGACCGCAAAACAGGCTCGATCGCATTCGCGGCATGATGGAAGATGACGAATAGAGAGGGAAACATCACAGTTATCGCAGGGAGTACTGGCCGGACAAGAGGCTGTTCAGTATGTTAAATGTTTAATTTTGCTTAACGGTAGCCACCATGTCTCAAGTCGATCTCAATCTCTTTCGTGTCCTCGATGCGGTGATCCGCTATGGTGGTGTCACCACGGCCGCCGAGATGATGGAGATGACCCCCTCGGCCATCAGCCAGGCCATCAGCCGCCTGACCACCCTGGTGGGCGAGCCGCTGTTTGTCCGCCAGGGACGCGGCATCACCCCCACGGCGCGAGCGCTCAGTCTGCACCACGAGATCATGGTGCCGCTGCACGACATGGAGCGCAGCCTGCAGCGCACCGATCTCTTTGATCCCCAGACCAGTCGGCGCACCTTTCGCATCGCGGGGGTGCCCGATATCGATATCTTCTTCCTGCCGGAGCTCAACAACCTGTTGCAGACCCAAGCCCCCAACTGTCAGCTGGAGTGGAACACCCAGGTGCAGGACGAAGCCCTGCGCCAGAACAGCCTCTATCTGCACAGCGTGGATCTGGTGCTGGCCACCAAGCCGATGGCGGAGCAGGGGATCGAAAACGAGCAGATCATGTCCCAGGCCCTGCGCATCGCCTGCCGCAAGGATCACCCCAGGATCCGCCAGGCCCCCGACATGGCCACCTTCTTCAACGAAAAGCACGTGGTATTGCAAACCAGGCGGCTCGACAGCTTGCTGCTCAACACCCTGACCAAGGCGCCGCTGCCGCCGCGCCAGATTGCCTACGAGAGCGACTCCCTGCTCACCGCCCTTCATCTGGTGAGTCGTACCGACTGGCTCTGCGTCGCCAGCCAGTGGCATATGGAGAAGCTGGGGCAGGCGCTGGATCTGGCCAGCTATCCCCTCCCCTGGCTCTCGGAGGATTGCCCCGTCTACATGAGTTGGCACAAGAGCTCCGGTCAGGATACCGGGCTTAATTGGCTCAAAGATCAGATGCGGGCCGTCAGTTCGTTTTAAGTATGCTTAACAGTCAAGCATGCCCATCTCCTCATCCGGGCTATCGCTCTTCTCGACAAACCGCCTATGGATAATCCCTCCTTCAGGATAATCGGGGGCCTTTTCTCAACCATTAAGGCGCAGCTCATGACGACATCGTCGTGCCGAAGTAGCTGCGAAGCGCCACCACCACCCGCCGCACTTTCTCCGGGATCTCCCGCTGCGGCGTGATGGCGTGGATCTCCATCGGCTGCACCCGAAAACCAGGCAACAGTTCGAGCAGACGCCCCTGTGCCAGATCCTCGCCAATTTCTCCCTCCGGTTGCAGCGAGATCCCCTGCCCCGCCAGCGCAAACTGGCGCAGGGGCAACACGTTATTGCAGAGCACCTTGGCCTTGAACCTCACCCTGTGCTCGCCCCCCTTTTCATCCTGCAGCAGCAAACCGTTGCCCAGCATGTCGCCACAGAGCCAGTCGTGAGTGGCCAGATCGGTGGGTGTGCGCGGCGTCCCCTTGCGCGCCAGATAGGCGGGAGCTGCGCAGAGCAGCATACGGGTTTGCCCCAGTTTACGGGCAACCAGGGTTGAGTCGGGCAAGGTGCCGACCCGCAGTGCCACATCGATCCGCTCGGCAATGAGATCCCGTTTCTCGTCGTCGGCGATGATCTGGATAGTGAGGCCGGGGTGGGCCTGCAGCAGCGGTGAGAGGGCCAGCGCCAGCGGCTGGCCAGCCATCCCCACCGGGGCGGTGATCCGCACTTCACCGAGCAGGGCGTCGCGCACCTCCGAGAGGCGCAACTCGGTCTCGCTCAGGGTCTGCTGCAGCGCCCGGCACCCTTGCCACACCACCTCTCCCGCCTCGGTCAGACTGAGACGACGGGTGGAGCGATGGAGCAGGGGCAGTCCGAGCAGGCTTTCCAGCTGGCTGATATGCTGACTGACGGCGGAGGGGGTCATGCCAAGGGATTTGGCTGCCCCTGTCATGCTGCCCGCTTCCACCACGGCGGCGAAGATGGCGTAACGTCTGAGCTGTTCCATTATTAAATCCAGCTTATAAGTGAATGCATTTTTGAGGTGATTATTAAATCATAAATGGCGGCGTAGGATAGCCCCATTCCAACAGTGAAGGAGAGTTCCCCATGAAGATTGCCCTGATCGGTGCCAGTGGTTTTGTCGGTTCAGCCATCCTGAACGAGGCCATCAGCCGCGGCCATCACGTCACCGCCATCGTCCGCGATGTCAGCAAAGTGGCCGCCCATCCGCAGGTCACCGCCGTGGCGGTAGATGCCCAAAACCCGCAGGCGTTGGCCGAGGTGCTCAAGGGGCACGATCGGGTGATCAGCGCCTACAACCCGGGCTGGACCACACCGGATATCTACGACCAGTACCTCAAGGGCGCCAACGCGATCGTCGCAGCAGCCAAAGCGGCCAACAGCTGGCTGCTGGTAGTAGGTGGCGCCGGCAGTCTGGAGGTTGCCCCCGGCGTGCAACTGGTGGATACCCCTGAGTTTCCGGCCGAGTGGAAACAGGGGGCGCTGGCGGCCCGCGACGGTCTCACCGCCCTGCGCCGTGAAACCACCCTCGACTGGCGCTTTGTCTCTCCCCCGGTGTTCCTCGAACCGGGCGAGAAGCGCGGCGGCTATCGGATTGGTGGCGATCAGGTGCTGTTCAGCGGCGAACAGCCTGCCGGGATCACCGCCGGAGATCTGGCCGATGGCGTGCTGAACGAGGTGGAAAAACCAGCTCACCAGCGCCAGCGCTTTACCCTGGGTTACTGAGAGCCAGCAGGCGGTTAAGGCCAGAATACGCGGTCACTCGCCTGTGCTTTCGGTCAGGTGAAAAACCGCTCAACCAGAAGGGAGGCATCCGCCTCCCTTCTGTTTTGGCCATTTTCTGTTTTGGTCATTTTTTGCCACTGGCAGCTTGCCTCTGGTTATCACTCTCCCCCTCATCATTGCCCCTTTACCCCGCAATGGCTGCGCAAAAAACCTTCAGCCCATCAGTCACCGAATTCAGTTTCGAATTTTGTATATAACTAAGAATAATTTGTTGTTTCCGTCTTATAACACCGAACAGTAGCATCCCCCTTATTCCAGATGGCGCCACACCGCAGCGCATACCGACACACTGTCGCGCCATCCCGTTTGCCGCTTATCAGGTCTGCCAACAGCGGAGGCAGTGCAAGAGATGGCGCCAGAGATAACGAAAGAGTGAGGAGGTGCACATGGAACATTCACCACTGCCGATCATCGATCTGGCTGCCCTCAAGGGGGCGCCCGAGGTGCGTCGCCCTATGCTGGCCAGGCTGGCCGCGGCCGCCCGCGATGTGGGCTTTTTCTATCTGGTCGGCCACGGCTTGAGCAAGGTTGAGATGCTAGAGACCCTGGCGCTGGCAGAGCGCTTCTTTGCTCTGCCGGAGCAGGAGAAGTTGGCGGTGCAGATGGTCAACAGCCCCCACTTTCGCGGCTACAACCGGGTCGGTGCCGAGCTGACCCGCCAGCGGCCGGATCTGCGAGAGCAGTTCGATATCATGAATGAGGCGCAAGCCCTGCCTGCGGCCCTGATCCGTGAACCCTGGCGGCGGCTGATCGGCCCCAACCAGTGGCCAAGCGCCCTGCCAGAGATGAAAGCCCATCTACTGGCGTGGCAGGAGCGGCTGAGCGATATCACCCTCACCCTGCTCGCGGCCTTCGCCGAGGTGCTGGAGCAACCGGCCAACGTGTTTGACGACAGTATTCGCGGCGCCCCCTACCAGCACATGAAGCTGATTCACTACCCGGGGCAAGAGGCGGGCGGCAGCAGTCAGGGGGTCGGCGCTCACAAGGATCCCGGCTACCTGACGCTGGTGATGCAGGACAATCATTCAGGGCTTGAGGTCGAGACGGCCGACGGCTGGATCTCCGCGCCCCCCCTGCCGGGAGCGCTGGTGGTCAATATCGGCGAGCTGCTGGAGCTGGCCTCCAACGGCTATCTCAAGGCGACCCTGCATCGGGTGGTGAGCCCGCCGTCCGGCGTATCGCGCCTCTCCTGCGCCTTCTTTATGGCGGCGCGGCTCGATGCCACCGTGCCCCTGCTCACCCTCTCACCCGAACTGGCAGCGCAGGCGCAAGGGCCGGAGAGTGAGCCGACCAACCCGCTCTTTAATCAGGTGGGGGAGAACGTGCTGAAAGGGCGGCTGCGCTCCCACCCGGATGTGGCGGCCCGTCACTATGGGCCGTTGGAGCCGGCTCGCCTCCCGCGCACTGAAAGCGAAGCGATACCGGCCTGAGCAGCGCAGAGATCCGCCGGCGGGTATATGCATAAGCCACAAGCAGCATGGATATACCCGCCCTGACAACGAACAACAAGCAACAAAACAAGTCATGGCCAGAGCTAGGCCATCACGGAGCAACACGATGAAATTCAAGACCATGAGCGTACACAGCGGCCAGCGGATCGACCCCCAGACCGGCGCCCTCACCACCCCGCTCTACCAAAGCAGCACCTTCAGCTACTTCAACGCCCAGGCGGGCAAGGAGCGCTTTGCAGGTCAGGCCCCCGGCTTTATCTACAGCCGCTTTGGCAACCCCACCACCGCCGAGCTGGAGCAGAAGCTGGCGGCGCTGGAAGGGGCTGACGAAGCGCTGGTGGTGGCGAGCGGCATGGCGGCGGTGAGCGCCATCATGTATGCCCTGGCCGACAGCGGCGATGAGGTGGCCTATATCGGCCCGCTCTACGGCGGCACCGATGCGTTCCTCAAGCAGACCTTCAGCCGCGCCGGTATCAAGGTCACCGCCTACGAGAGCGATCGGGATCTGCTGGCCAACATCCGCCCTGCTACCAAGGTGGTACTGTTCGAAACCCTGACCAACCCCACCCTCACGGTGGTGGATCCGCGGCTGGTGGTGGAAGCGGCCCGCAAGGTGGGCGCCATTACGGTATGTGACAACACCTTCCTCACCCCCTACCTGCTGCGTCCGCTGGAACTCGGGGTCGATGTAGTGATGCACAGCGGCACCAAGTATCTGGGCGGCCACGGCGACATCATCGCCGGGGTGGTGGCGGGCTCCCACGCTCTGATGAAGTCGATCCGCACCGTGGCCCTCAAGCATATCGGCTCCCCCATCGGCCCGCAGGAGGCCTACCTGCTGCAACGCGGGGTCAAGACCCTGCCGCTGCGGATGGATGCCCACCTACACAATGCCCAGAAAGTGGCCGAGTTTCTGGCCGCCCATCCGGCGGTGAAGAAGGTGATTTACCCGGGGCTTGCCAGCCATCCGGGCCACGATGCCCTCGGCGCCTTCGCCAGCGGCTTTGGCGGCATGGTGAGCATCGAGCTGGAGGGCGGGTTTGAGCGCTGCGCCACCCTGCTCGACAACCTGCAGCTATTCGTGCAGGCGGTGAGTCTGGGGGATCTCGAGAGTCTTGCCTGCCATCCGGCCAGTACCACCCACGCCGCCATGGACGAGGCGAGCCGCCTCGCCGCCGGGGTCAACGACGACCTCATCCGCTTCAGCATCGGGGTGGAAGATGCGGACGATCTGATCGCCGATCTGGCCGCCGCGCTGGCGCAGATCTAACCGGGCGCGCTTTTACTCGCCGACAAAACAGCGGCGAGTGATATGCCCCAAACACAACAACGGCCCATCAAGGGCCGTTGTTGTTTGCCGCGATGTGGAAAATGCGGGATTTACTCCTCCCACACCACCACTTGGGATGAGGGCCAGCGATCCCCGACCTGGGCGTACTTTTGCTCCAGCAGGTGACGCTTGATCTTCATGGTGGGAGTCAGCACGCCGTTCTCGATATTCCAGGGAGTCTTCACTACCAGAATGCCGCGAATTTTGGCATGAGATTCCAGCTGATCGTTGACCCGTACCCGCGCCGCTTCCAGTCTGGCGTTGACCTCCTCCCGATTGCCCTTCATGGCACTCTCGGCCAGCTGCACCAGCGCAATGGGCTGGGGCATGCCGTAACCAATCACGCAGAGCTGTTCGATGATGGGCTCCTGCCCCAGCAGTCCCTCGATGGGCACCGGCGCCACATACTTGCCCTTGGCGGTCTTGAACACATCCTTCATCCGGCCGGTGATGGTGAGATAACCCTCCTTGTCCAGCTTGCCCATGTCACCGGTGTGCAGCCACCCCTCGGCATCGATGGCCTCGGCGCTGTGCTCGGGATCCTTGTAGTAACCCAGCATCATCCCTTCGCAGCGGCAGAGGATCTCCCCCTCGTCGGAGATCTTGATGGTCACCCCGATCCCCGCCTTGCCGACGGTGCCGATCTTGTCGGCGCGGAACGGGTAGTTGATGGTTGAGTAGGCGTGGTTCTCGGTCATACCCCAGGCTTCCGTCACCTTGAGGCCGATGCTCAGATACCACTCAAGCAGCGCAGGAGAGACAGGCGCAGAGCCGCAGCCGAGTACCCGGGCCTGATCCAGCCCAAGCCCCTTTTGCAGCTTGCGTTTGATCAGGCCGGAGATAAGCGGGATCTTGAGCAGCAACTCCAGTTTGTTCTGGGGCAGCTTCTCGTGGATCTTGATGCGGAACATGGCCCACAGCCGTGGCACCGAGATAAAGACGGTGGGACGGCAGCGTTTGACATCTTCGATAAAGGTGTCGAGAGATTCAGGGAACGCGATGGTAGCGCCGCCATAGAGACTGCCGCCGTAGATGTAGACCCGCTCGGTAATGTGGGCCAGCGGCAGGTAGGAGAAGCCCCGATCGGCCTGGCTCAGGCTCACCGTCTCCACCAGCTTCTCGCACGACCAGGCGTAACGCTCGACGCTCAGCATCGCCCCTTTCGGCTTGCCGGTGCTGCCAGAGGTGTAGACCAGACTCAGCAGGGAGTCAGGGGCCTGCACCGGGCTGTCAGGGATCGGCTCGTGCGCCTCCAGCAGGTCATCCCACTGGTGGCTGGCCGGCATGGTGTCATAGGGGAAGGCGATGCGCAGCAGATCAGCGGGTACGCCAGCCTCCTGACTCTTCCAGTCATCCAGCTTGCCGACGAAGATCGCCTTGGCCTCGCTGTGGCGCAGCACATATTCGATGGTGTCGACGTTGGCAGTCGGGTAGATGGGCACGCTCACATACTGCCCCATCTGCATCGCCAGATCGGCGATAAACCACTGGGCGCAGTTCTTGGAGAGCAGCGCCACCTTGTCACCCGCCACCAGACCGAGGTGACGCAAGGCCGTCACCATCCGCCGCGCTTCATCGGCCACTTCACCCCAGGTGAAATCGACATATTCGCGGTTGATGGTTTGACGCAGGTAGGTTCGATCAGGACACTGCCGCTCCCAGTGATAGAGCATCTCGAGCGGCAGTTTATTGGCAATGCGTGAGGAGGAGGCCATAGTTTAATCCCTGAAACAAAAGGCGAAACTTATTATTAACCTTTCACTAACTTCAGGGGAAGGATAAACTCAAACTTCAGTTTGAATTGTGTATCCGATCAAGCTTCTGCGTCTTGTTGCAAACGACTCCACATCGCCTGCACCAGTTTTTCATCCTCTTCAGATAGCTCACCTTGCAAGATCGCCTCGTTGAGGCTGCGCAGCACATAGCTCTTGACGTCCCGCACCAGGGTCTTGCCTTCCAGCTCGGCCCGGGCAACGGCCAATGAGATATGACCTCGCAGGTAACCCCCCGCAAACAGCTCATCGTCGGTCGCGGTGGCAACCATGCTGTCGATCAGTCCCAACAACTTGTGCTCAAAATCGTGAATCGTCATGTAACGCAGCCTCATTTGCGGCAAAAAATTCGGGGGTATGGAACCGCAATCCGGTTGATTGCAGCTCTCTGGCGCCAGGCCAGCAGCGTCCTTGGCGTCCTATTCCGGGTTGGCCACCGGGTAGATGACCTGATCCTTGTATCCCGTGGTTATTCGCAGATAACCACGCAACGCCCGGTTTAATTCGGGATCATCGGTGTCCACCAGCAGCGGCCTGCCCGCAAGGGCGGCAAGCTTGGCTTTGGTTGCCAGCACCTGGATATTGTCCAGCCCGACACACCGAATCACCTCAGGACTCAATTGCTGATTTCCGCGCCCGAACAGATGTCCCTGTCCGCCGATCAGGGTAATGATCAGTCGGCAGCGACGGCCGCGGATCCGGGTCAGGATCTCGGCGGCGCTGAGATCCTGCCCGATAAGTCGGCCATTTTCCACCAGATCCACACCGAGCAAAGTATTTTCCAGACCGAGCTCTGCCATACAGGCTGCCACCGTGCTGCCGGAGCCCATCAGATAGAGGGTATCGGGCTCCATCTGCTCCACCACACCGGCGGCGAGATCCGCCAGCACCAGTTCTTCGGACTCCTTGCCCCCCTGTTTTACCGCCTGTACGTAACGCAGATCGCTGGGCACCTTCAGCTGGCCGTAGTGGCGGGCCCGCACCTTGCCCGCGCGAAACGCCTCTTCGTCGATGTCGCGCACCTCGGCATCGATCAGGCTGAGCAGTTCCCCTGCAATCATCCGCGCCACCACCCGCCCGCTGGCTGCGGGCGTCACCCCGTAGACGCCGGAGTGGATCTTGCACCCCGCGGGAATGCCGAGCACATGGCAAGACTCCCCCACCGCGGCGCAGATATCCCGCGCCGTACCATCGCCACCGGCAAACAGCAGCAGATCGACCCCGGCTTCGCACATCAGCTCGGCGGCGTGGCGGGTATCATCGGCCGAGGTGCTCTCCCCGGCCGGTTGATAGATGACCCGACAGGGCAACCCCAGCTCGCGGGCTACCGCCTCCCCCATCTCTCCCGCCACCGTCAGCAGTTCAAACGGGACGCTCAGCTCGCACAGTGGCAACAGAGCTTGCCGCGCCCGCTCCTGCGCTTTGGGCACAGCGCCTCGGGCCAGCGCCTCGGCAACCACACCGTCACTGCCCTTGAGCCCCACTGCACCGCCAATCCCGGCGACCGGATTAATAATGAACCCTAATCGAAACATGCCTGCCTCCCTTGCGATGGCCACCATTTTTATCTTTTCCCCCCTCTGGGACAAGCAGTGGCGCCCCTGCTAGAATGCGCTGCTTCAATTTTCCAACCAATTTTCAACCAAGGTTCAATCATGCTGGAATGGGTTCTTGATCCCTCTGCCTGGGTCGCACTCGCCACCCTTACCCTGCTCGAGATCGTGCTGGGCATCGACAACATCATCTTTATCTCCATCCTGGTAGGTCGCCTGCCGGAGGCGCAGCGTCAAAAAGCGCGCATTCTGGGTCTGGGGCTCGCCATGGGTACCCGGATCCTGCTGCTGCTCTCGCTGGCCTGGGTGATGCGCCTCACCGATCCGCTCTTCACCGTGCTGGGTGAAGCCATCTCCGGCCGCGATCTGATCCTGCTGCTGGGTGGCCTGTTCCTCATCGGCAAGAGTGCCCACGAGATCCACGTCACCCTGGAAGGGGCGGCCGAGCCGGAGAGCGTCAGCAAAGCGGCCTCTGGCTTTATCAGCACCCTGATCCAGATCGCCATCCTCGATATCGTGTTCAGCCTCGACTCGGTGATCACCGCGGTCGGCATGGCCGATCACGTGCCGGTGATGGTGCTGGCCATCATGATTGCCGTCTTCATCATGATGTTTGCCGCCAAATCCATCGGTGATTTCGTCGACAACCACCCCACCATCAAGATGCTGGCCCTCTCCTTCCTCACCCTGGTGGGCTTCGCCCTGATGGCCGAGGGGATGGATCTGCATATTCCGAAGGGCTACATCTACTTCGCCATGGCCTTCTCGCTGGTGGTGGAGATGATCAACATCCGCCTGCGCAGTCATCACGACAATAACGGGCAAAATAGCGCGCAGTAACCCTGCCCCACATGCCCCCGCGACCCCAGCTGTCGCGATCAAAAAGAGCGCCGGTCGGGCGCTCTTTTTTATGGGTAACGAAACGATGAAAGGGTTATTGATCGCTGATGACGATGGCAACCCGGCGGTTGGCGGCCCGGCCCTCTCTGGTCTTGTTATCTGCCAGCGGCATGGTCTCGCCACGGCCATGGATCTCCAGATTGGCTGGCTTCATGCCGACCGAGACCAGCACATCGGCCACCGACTGGGCCCGCTTCAGTGAGAGTTGCTGGTTGTAGCTGCTCTCGCCGGTATTATCGGTGTGGCCATCCACCCGCGCCTTGTCCAACCCTACACCAAGCAGTGTTTTACCCAGTTTTTCAACGGATTGGCGAGTCTGGGGATTGAGCGCCCCCACGTTGTTGGCAAACAGCACCCGGTTGGCCAGATCCAGCGTCCACCCCTCATCGGTCAGATAAAAGCCCTGCTCCTTGAGCACGGCGATTTGCTCCGGGGTCAACCCCTTGGGCGCGCTCTGGCAACCGGCCAGCAGCGACAACATCAACCCCAGCAGGGTCACTTTCAACAGGTGGGTGATCTTCATGGTTTGCTCCTTGTTTATGTTGTTATTCTTGCCAGTCAGGCGATGGTTTTCTGTTCGCTGCGGCGCGCCCGTTTCGCCAGATACATGGCTGCATCAGCCTGATCACACAGCACGCTGGCACTCATGCCCGCCTGATAGACGGCGAAGCCGACACTCACCTCGGCCACCAGCTGACGACCGTCACGCAGCGCCACCGGTTCGCTCATCGCCTGCTGGATGCGGCCAATCACCTCTTCCACCTGATGCTGTCGCTGGAGTGGGCCAACCAACACCGCAAACTCGTCACCACCGAGGCGAAACACCAGATCATCCGGACGCAGCTGATGTTGTACCCGTCTTGAGAGCGCGATCAGCACATCGTCACCGGCGTTGTGCCCCAGCGTGTCATTAATTTGCTTGAAGCGATCGCAGTCGAGATAGAGCAGCGCAAACCCCTCTTGCTCGCCGAGGGAGATGGCCTGCGCGAGCCGCGCTTCAAACAGGGCGCGATTGGGCAGTCCGGTGAGGGCATCGTGAGTCGCCTGATGGAGCAGGCTGGCATTTTCGCGGGCCTGCTGGGCCTGCCAGGCTTGCAGCTCGTCCAGCAGGGAGTTGAAGTCATCCCCCAGCTCGTTAATCTCGACGATATCGGCCGGTGGTGCCCGCATCCCCAGGGTGCGCTGTCGGCGTACCGAGTGGGCGACAAGTGCCAGTTTGCGCAGCGGTGCGGTGATGGAGACCTGCATCCGGTCAGCCACATAGAGTGCCACCATGGCGCTCAGCATCAGGCAAACCACCATCGCCAGCAGCGCCGAGAGCAAAAACAGCAACAGATATTCACCGTGGCCGCGCAGCTCGATGGTGGCGATCTGCTCACCACCCCGCAGCATGGGGAGTTTGACAGGCCCCGGCATCAGCAGTTGGGCCAGATAGTCTTCGAGCGTCACCAGCGGATTGCTTCTGGGGCGCTCCCAACTGGCAAGCAGCTGACCATTGGTCAGCACGATAGTGGCTTCGGCCACCTCTTCCTTGGCAACGATACCACTGAGCGCCTCGCTCGCCGCTTCCTCATCGTGGAACACCACCGCCGCCTCGGCGCTGTAGCTGATGGCGCGGCCTACCAGCTCCAGATTGTGGTCGGCGTAAAAACGCACTACCAGCAGGGCCACCAGTGTAAAAAAGAGTCCCGCCACGCTGACGGCTGTGATGGCGGCCACCAGATGGGTTCGCCCCAGGCTCTGACGCAGGGTCAGACGGCGGGGAGCCGCGCTCACCTGTCGTCTCATGGGACCCCCTTGTCGGCATGGGCCAGCTTGAGCACGGCGGGATGCACCCGCACGCCGCTCAGGGCCAGGGCATCGAGGTTCACTTTAAACCGCACCCGCACGCTGTCCGGCGAGGTCTGCAGGCAGAACACCGAGCTGGTGGAACAGTCGTGGTTGTATTCGCTGATGCTGAGCACAGGGTGCCCCTGCAGGCGGGCAAACAGCGCAATCCGGGTCGGCTCGTCGAGCACTCCCAGATAGAGCACATCGCAGTGATCGCTGATAGCCGGATCGCTCGCCTCGTAACGATGGACCTGCACGGTACGGCCATTGGCCTGACGATCGATGGTAAAGAGGGCGCCGGCATATTCGGTCGGCGCCGCCACGCACATACGCAGCACCGCAGGCTCGGTGGGCCAGCGGGTGTAACTCATGATATCGAGCACCAGCTCCCTGACCGCCGTCGCCCGGCTCTCTGCGGCCGTTTCCGCCAGCGCGCGGGGCAACAGCAGGCCAAACGCAACCAACAGGAGCGCAAGACGGGCAGTTAAACGGGGGGAAAAGAGTAACAGCATGATCGGGAGGTGGTCGCCTTGACAATACCGCTGCTATGGCATTGCGGTTCGGGTACATGAACCCAGATAGTAAGTTGGCTGACACTGGCCTGACAAGTCTCACCCCGCCATAAACTACAGAGTTCGTGTAAAGAAAACGGAGAGCCCGTCTGGTAACGGGCTCTCTGGTGGCAGGCAACAAGACGGAAATCACTTCTTGCTGATGCCGTATTCTCGCAGCTTGTTGGCGATGGCGGTATGCGACACGCCCAGGCGTTTGGCCAGCTGGCGCGTTGACGGGAAGGCGGGATAGAGCCGAGCCAGCAGCTGGCTCTCGAAGCGCTTCACCGCATCGTCGAGATTCCCCTCAAACCACTCGTCGATCAGCGGCATGGTATCGGCCGCCACCGGCAGGTCGATCTGCTCGGGCCCCAGCTCATCCCCTTCCAGCAGGGTCATGGCACGGTAGAGACAGTTGCGCAGCTGACGCACGTTGCCCGGCCAGCGGTAGGCGGTCAGGTAATCGGCCATGTTGCGGGTAAAGCGCGGACGGGGTCGCTGCAACTCGCTGGCAAAGCGGGAGACAAACTGCTGGGCCAGCACCATGATGTCCGCCTTGCGCTCGCGCAGGGGGGGCAGCGCCAGACTGAGCACGTTGAGGCGATAGTAGAGATCCTCGCGGAAGGTTCCTTCGTGCACCAGATCCAGCAACTGCTTCTGGGTGGTGCAGATGAAACGCACGTTGACCTTCACCTCTTGCTCGTCACCGACCCGGCGGAATACCCCATCCTGCAGCACCCGTAAAAACTTGGTCTGCAGATGGGGAGACATGTCGCCGATCTCGTCCAGCATCAGGGTGCCGCCGCTCGCCAGCTCCAGCACGCCGCGCTTGCCCTCGGTGTTGTTGCCAAAGGCGCCGGGGGCATAACCAAACAGCTCGCTCTCGGCCACGTTATCGGGCATGGCGGCACAGTTGAGGGCCATAAAGGGGTGGCTGGAGCGCAGGCTGGCCCCGTGACAGGCGCGGGCCAGCAGCTCCTTGCCGGTGCCGGTCTCGCCGACAATCAGCAGCGGCGCATCCTGCATCGCCAGTTTGCGCGCTTGCGACAGCACCTCTTTCATCTTGGGACTCTCGGCCTGCAGATGCTCAAAGCCCCCCACTTCCACCGCATGAAGCGCGCTGAAGTGCAGGCCGACCCGACGGGCAGATTTGAGCACCACCACGGCACCGGCCAGCGCCTGCTTGCCGCGGGCTTCTGCCACGAACAGCGGCATCAGATCTGCCAGATACTCTTCGCCATTGAAACTGAGCTTGCAGGTCTGCGGCTTGATCTCGCTCGCCTCCAGCCAGCGGGTGAAGGAGAAGCCCTTGACCAGCGAACCGAGCGCCGCGCCGCGCACCTCCTCCACCGACAAGCCGAGGGTGGTGAGGGCCGACTGGTTGGCCTGGGTCACCTTGCCCTTGCTGTCGAGGGAGAAGACCAGGTCCGGCAGCGCCTTGAGCAGCGCCTCGATCTCGTGATGCTCTCGCTCGGAAGGCATGTAGGGGATGGTCTTGACGTCGTAGACGCCGGGAATGCGGCGGATCTCCGGCATCAGGTGCTGAAAATCACTGAACTCCAGCTCGGGAAAGTTGAGATAGATGATGCCTGAGGTATCGATTTCGATGCCGCGCAGATCGATATTGTGCTCCACCAGGCGGTCGAGCAGTTCCCGGGTCAGGCCCAGGCGGTCTTCACAGCTGACTTCAAGACGCATTCGGGACACACTTCCTAGCTAACTCTATGAATGAGCGGATAATACAGTCTCGATCCCCCCAGTGCGAGCGCCAGCCCATAAAAATGCGGGCCTGCCCCGCTTTCGCAGGCAGGCCCGGGTCAACCGATGACGCTGGTGTGGGGTGCGATTACCGGAGCAACTGATCGGTGCGCGCCGCCATGATGAAGTCGTTGCGATGCAAGCCGCCGATCTTATGCATCCACCAGCTGACGGTCACCTCCCCCATTCGGTCAGAAATGCAGGAAGGGGGATACTCCGCCTCAACCTGTTCTCAGGTTATCTGGGCAATTGGTCTGTACGCGCAGCCATGATGAAGTCGTTGCGGTGTAATCCGCCGATCTTGTGGGTCCACCAGCTGACGGTCACCTTGCCCCACTCGGTCAGGATGGCCGGATGATGGAACTCTGCCTCCGCCAGCTCGCCCAGGCGGTTGGTAAACGCCAGCGCCTCCTTGAAGTTGCGAAACGTAAATTCCCGCCGCAGTTGCAGCGCCCCCCCCTCCACCAGCGGCTGCCAGTCGGGAATAAGCTGCATCAGCTCACGCAGCTCCTCATCGCTCACCTTGGGGGCATCGGCGCGACACGCTTCACACTGTTGGCTGGCCAGTTCGGACATGGGTTACTCCTGCTTGAATTAATGAAAAATTAATGAAAATGAAATAGGGTTGTTTGCTTTTGGTCAGCTCGCCTGTTTGCCAGCGGGAACCTCAAAACGTGGCGGATAGAGGCCAAGACGACTGGCCTCGGCCAGAGCAGCCATGATCTCCTCCCCAGTCAGTTGGTAGAGATGCTCGAGACTCGGCAGCACAAAATAGGTGGGCTGCATGATGTCGATGCGATACGGGGTGCGCAGCACGGTCAACAGATCGAAAGGTTGCAGCAGCGGCTGGCCGGAGAGGGCATAGGCGGTCTCACCGATGGAGGAGAGAATGCCGCCACCGTAGATACGCAGCCCGTCGGGCGTTGCCAGCAGGCCAAACTCCACGGTGAACCAGTAGAGCCGCGCCAGAAAAACCCGCTGCTCCTTGCTCGCCTGCTGCCCCAACTGACCGTATAGGTGGGTGAAGTGGGCAAAGGCCGGATTAGTCAGCATGGCGCAGTGGCCAAAGATCTCGTGAAAGATATCGGGCTCTTGCAGGTAGTCGAGCTCGTCCCGGCGCCGGATAAAGGTGGCTACCGGAAACTGGCGGTTGGCCAGCAGGGCGAAGAAGCGATCGAACGAGATAAGCGCAGGCACCGCCGCCACCGACCAGCCGGTAGCGGGCTGCAAGACAGCGTTGATCTCGGCCAGCTGGGGGATGCGATCACGGGGCAGCCCAAGCCTGTCGAGACCGGCCAGATACTCGTTACACCCCTTGCCAGCAAGAGCGGCGAACTGACGTTCGATCAGGATCTGCCAGGTGCCGTGCTCTTCGTTGCTGTAGTGGATCACCCCGTCAGCATCCGGCTGGTGGGCGGTGTAAAAGGTTGCCATAGCGGTTCCATCCTCTGGCGCCACATCAAGGCGCCTTGCCGTTTCATCACGATTTCACTGTAACGAAATGGCAACAAAAAAAGCAGCCGACCCATGAGTCGGCTGCCTGAAACAGTTGTAAATAAATTGTGACAACCCGCTCACCAATCCCCACTACAACTTGACCATGATATGGCGCGGCACCGTGTAATCCTCCAGCGCATAGAGGGAGAGATCCTTGCCGTAGCCCGACATCTTCATGCCGCCGTGGGGCATCTCGGAGGTGAGCATGAAGTGGGTGTTGATCCAGGTGCAGCCATATTGCAGGTGGCTGGCCACCTTGCTGGCGAGGCTCAGATCTTTGGTCCAGACCGACGAGGCGAGGCCATAGTCCGAGTCGTTGGCCCACTGCACCACCTGCTCGGCATCGTTGAAACGGGTCACCGACACCACAGGGCCAAACACCTCGCGGCGCACGATCTCATCCTCCTGACGGGCCCCGACAATCAGGGTCGGCTCGAAGAAGAAGCCGTTGCCTGGGCGGATCTTGCCCCCCGCCGTCACCTCCACATGACCGCTGCTCTGGGCCCGCTCGACAAAGCTGGCGACCCGGTTGCGCTGTCTGTCCGAAATAAGCGGCCCCATCTCCACCCCCTCCTCGTACTGGCTTCCCACCTTGATGGAGGCCACCGCATCGGTCATGGCGGCGACGAACTTGTCGTAGATCTTGCCCTGGGCATAGATACGGCAGGCGGCGGTGCAATCTTGCCCTGCGTTGTAGAAACCGAAGGTGCGAATGCCTGCCACTACGGCCTCCAGATCCGCATCGTCGAAGATGATCACCGGCGCCTTGCCCCCCAGTTCAAGGTGGGTGCGTTTCATGGTGCGGGCGGCGCTTTGCAGGATCTTCTGGCCGGTGGCGATATCGCCGGTGAGCGACACCATCCGCACCAGCGGGTGCTCCACCAGCGGCGCCCCCACACTCTCGCCCCGCCCGCAGATGACGTTGATAACGCCGCGGGGAAAGATCTCGCTGGCCAGCTCAGCCAAACGCAGCGCGGTAAGCGGGGTCTGCTCGGAGGGTTTGAGCACCACCGTATTGCCCGCCGCCAGCACCGGCGCCATCTTCCAGGCCGCCATCATCAGCGGGTAGTTCCAGGGGGCAATACTGCCCACCACCCCGATGGGATCGCGGCGGATCATGCTGGTGTGCCCCTCGAGATACTCCCCCGCCAGCGGCCCTTGCAGGCAGCGGGCCGCCCCGGCAAAGAAGCGGAAGCAGTCCACCACTGCGGGCAGCTCGTCGTTGAGCACGGCCAGATAGGGCTTGCCGCAGTTGAGGGATTCGAGCGCCGCAAACTCCTCGGCGTGGCGCTCGACGAGATCCGCCAGACGCAGCAGCAGGTTGCTGCGCTGGGCAGGGGTAGTGCGGCTCCACTGGGCGAAGGCGCGCTGGGCACCGTTCACCGCTCGGTTCACCTGTTCGAACGAGGCTTCGGGCACGGCGGCGATCTGTTCGCCGTTGGCCGGGTTGAGAATGGGTTCGGCCTGCCCCTCGCCGGTCACAAACTGGCCATCAATCAAGAGTTGGGTAGAGAGTTTCATGGTTGCATCCTTGCGCACGCGTTGAGTCATCATTTGCCACTGCCAGCGACATCATGGGTGTCGCGAGTGAGGTAGTAGGCAAGCAAAATAGGGATAGTGGTGAAGGCCACTATGATGAGGGCCACCACGTTGGTGACCGGCCTGTCTCGGGGACGGATCAGCTCCTGATACATCCAGATGGGCAGCGTGGTCTGCTGGCCCGCCGTGAAGGTAGTGACAATCACTTCGTCAAAGCTCAGGGCAAAGGCCAGCATGCCCCCCGCCAGCAGCGCCGTGGCCAGATTGGGCAGGATCACGTAGCGCAGGGTCTGGAAGCCGTCGGCCCCGAGATCCATCGACGCCTCGATGAGGCTCTGGTTGGTGCGGCGAAAACGGGCCAGCGCATTGTTGTAGACCACCACCACACAAAAGGTGGCGTGGCCGATAACGATGGTCCAGAAGCTGAACGGGATCTCCATCAAGCCGTAGGCCGAGCGCAGCGCGATACCGGTGACAATACCGGGCAGCGCGATGGGCAGCACCAGCAAGAGCGACACCACCTCCTGACCGAAGAAGCGGCTGCGGGCAATGGCCCCTGCCGCCAAGGTGCCGAGGATCATGGCCGCCAGCGTCGCCAGCCCAGCAACCTCCAGCGACAGCTGGATGGCGCGCCACACATCGGGGCGATTGAGGGTTACCTCGAACCACTTGAGGGTGAGCCCGGGGGGCGGAAACTGGTAACTCTTGCTCTCGCTGGTGAAGGCGTAGAGGAAGATAAACAGAATGGGAAAGTGCAGGAACAAGAGCCCGCCAATGGCGGCGTACTTGAGCAGGCCCGAAGGGCGCTCTCCCTGACTGATCACTGAGCTAGCTGACATGACGGCCTCCTTGCTGCCGGTTCAGAGCGAGATGGTCAAAGCGCATCAAAAGCCCCCAGTCGTTTCGCAATCGCCAGATAGATGGCGATGATAAGGATCGGCACCAGCGAGAAGGCGGCGGCGAAGGGCAGGTTGCCCGCCGTTCCCTGCTGCATGTAGACCACCTGACCGATATACATGGTCGAGTTGCCGATAATGCCGGGGATGATGTAATCACCGAGGGTCAGCGAGAAGGTGAAGATGGAGCCCGCCACCACACCGGGCAACGCCAGCGGCAGGATCAGGTTGCGAAAGGTCTGGGCGGGTGTCGCCCCCAGATCGCTGCTCGCCTCCAGCAGGGATCGCGGTATACGCTCCACCGCCGCCTGAATGGGCAGGATCATGAAGGGCAGCCAGACATAGACGAACACGATAAAGGTGCCGAGCCGCGAGAAAGAGAGCGACGGGCCACCTATCACCGGCAGGGAGAGGATGGCATCGAGCAGCCACTCCAACCCCATGCTGTCGGCCAGCCAGCTCACCACCCCCTCTTTGGCCAAGATCAGCTTCCAGGCATAGACCCGTACCAGATAGCTGGACCAGAGCGGCAGCATGATCCCCACATAAAACAGCGCCCGGGTCTTGCCACTGGTGTAGCGCGCCATGTAGTAGGCAACCGGAAAACCGAGCAGGGCGCAGGCCAGGGTCACCAGCAGCGACATGCCGACGGTGCGGCCGATCACATCCAGATTCTCCGGTCGCAGCAGGGCGACGAAGTTTTGCAGCCCCAGCTCGTGGCGCACCTGACCGCTGAACTCGTCCAGCCCGAACAAGGAGTTGGAGAGCAACATCAGCAAGGAGCCGACATAGATGATGCCGAGCCACAGCAGCGGCGGCCCCAGCAGGATCGCCAGCAGCAGGCCGGGCCGCCCATAGAGCAGGGTCGAGAGGCGCCGCAGCGGCCTGAAACGGGCAGGTTCGGGCTGATGGTTCATGGCAAGACTCGCACTGTGAGGGGCACTCATGGCTGCGCCCCTTGATGAGCGCCGCTCAGGCGATGGATGGCCTGCTCCGACCAGCTGAGGCTGACCCTGCTGCCACGGGCCAGACGGGCCTGCCCCTCATTGGGGTGGTTGACAATGATCTCGAGCTGCTCCCCGAGATCAACCCGATAACGGACGAAGGGGCCCAGATACTCCACCTCGCGGATCTCCCCCGACCAGCCCGGCGCGCCCGCCTCAGCGAGCCGGATCCGCTCCGGGCGCACCATCATCTGGCTGCCGTCGCCGCACAGCCGTCTGGCCTGCTCCCCTTCGAACAGATTGACGGTGCCAACGAAGCGGGCCACAAACGGCGTTGCCGGAGCGTCGTAGATGGTATCGGGCGCAGCGATCTGCTCGATCTTGCCCTGACTGAAGATGCAGATCCGGTCGCTCATGGAGAGCGCCTCCTGCTGATCGTGGGTGACGAAGATAAAGGTGATGCCCAGCTGGCGTTGCAGCGCCTTGAGCTCAAGCTGCATCTGCTCTCGCAGTTTGAGATCGAGGGCCCCCAGCGGCTCATCCAGCAGCAGGATGCGTGGCTGGTTGATAAGCGCCCGGGCGATGGCGATGCGCTGGCGCTGGCCGCCGGAGAGCTGGCTCGGGCGGCGCTTGCCGACCCCGGGCAGTCGCACCAGCTCCAGCATCTCGTCCACCTTGCGGTAACGCTCCGCCTTGGCGACCCCCTTGAGCATCAGGCCATAGCCGATGTTGTCGCGCACATCCATGTTGGGAAACAGGGCGTAGTCCTGAAACACGGTATTGAGGTTGCGATCATAGGGCGGCACAGTGGAGCAGGGTTCGCCAAACAGGCGGATCTCCCCGTCGCTCGGGAACTCGAAGCCCGCGATCATCCGCAGGCAGGTGGTCTTGCCGGAACCGCTCGGCCCCAGCAGGGTAAAGAATTCCCCAGAGGGGATCTGGAAAGAGATGTCATCGACCGCCTTCACCTCGCCATAGTGGCGGCTGACCCGGTCAAATTGTACGGCGTTCATGGGGCATCCTTGTCTGTACTGGGATGGGCCGGACTCCTGTCCGGCCCGCTTGATTATCCGGTCTAGGCAGTCGTGCAGAGGAGGCGCAGCTCCCCTGCCGTTGGCAAGGTGGCAGCGGTTCCGACCACCTTGCTCACCCCGCCTTAGCGGCCGCCCAGAATGGCGATATAGTCGGAAACCCAGCGGTAATAGGGCACGCAAGTTCCCTGGCTCTTGCACTGGGAGACCGGAGTGCGCCAGAAGCGAACCCGATCGAAGTTGTCGATACCGTTGGTTTTGCACCCGGTCGGGCCCAGCAGGGCATTGCCTTCGCAGGCGGCAGGTACCACAGGCACCGAGCCAAACCAGGCGGCGAGATCCCCCTGCAGCTTGTTGCTCAGGGAGTGCTCCAGCCACTTGTAAGCGCAGGTGAGGTTCTTGGCATCGCTGTGCACCATGCTGGTATCGGCCCAACCGGTCACTCCCTCTTTCGGCACAGTGGTGGCGATGGGCTGCTTGTCGGCAATCAGGGCATTGGCCTGGAACGGCCAGGAGCCTGACGCAACCACCCCTTCGTTCTTGAAGTCATCGATCTGGACGAAGGCATCATGCCAGTAGCGTCCCACCAGCTGGCGCTGCTTGCGCAGCAGATCGAGGGAGGCCTTGTACTGATCCTCGTTCAGCTCGTAAGGATCCTTGATGCCCAGGGCGGGCTGATGGGTCATCAGATAGAGGGCGGCATCGGCGATGTGGATCGGGCCGTCAAAGGCCTGCACCCGCCCCTTGTTGGACTTGCCATCCGCCAGGGTCTGCTCCTCGAACACCACGTTCCAGGAGTCCGGTGCCTTGGGGAACACCTTGGTGTTGTACATCAGGATATTGCCGCCCCACTGGTAGGGCACGCCGTAGTGCTTGCCATCCACAGTGTGCCAAGGGGCATTTTGCAGCCGGGGATCAATCTTGCTGTAGCTCGGGATGAGCGCCAGATTGAGCGCCTGCACCTTGCCACCGGCAATCAGACGCAGACTGGCATCGCCGGAGGCGGTCACCAGATCGAAGCCCCCCTCGTTCATCAACGCCACCATCTCGTCCGAGGTGGCCGCCGTCTTGACGCTCACCTTGCAGCCGGTCTCTTTCTCGAATCCGGTCACCCAGTCGTAGTTCTTGTCGGTCTCGCCACGCTCAACGTAGCCAGCCCAGGCCACGATATTGAGCTGGCCTTCACCCTTGCCGAGCTCGGTCGGGGTAGCCTGGGTCTGGCCTGCCAGCAGCGCCGGAACAAGAGCCAGCATCAGAGGGGTCAATTTCATCATGCACTCCTTGCATTGTGTTGACTTGCATCAGGTGAAGGAACGCCACCATGGGCGTTAACATCCTGTTAACCAGCAATGAGCTTAGGGGAGTGGCAATACGATGAATATTTCAATTTTTGGTGGCTCAGGTATCAGCTAAATCGATATCGAGTGCAGATGAATCTGATTTTTGGTGGCTACCCCGCAAGAGATGGCTAGCGAGGGAGCGCCTGACGGGCCCGCAACCGGCTCTGATCCCGTGCGATATCGATAAATTCCCGCGCCGTCCAATCCAGCCGAGAACCACGGCGCCACACCAGTCCGATATCGATGGCGGGAATGGGCTCCTTGATGGGGCGTGCCTCGACCCGCTCCTGCTCCAGCGACCAGGGGCGATAGGCAAAATCGGGCAACAGGGCGACCCCGAGCTGGCTCGCCACCAGACTGCGCACAGCCTCCACCGATGCGGTGCGCAGCACGATACGGGGGGAGATGCCGTAGCGGCGCAGGCCGCCACCGATGATCTGATCGAGCTGATCGGCGGTCAGCGAGATCATCGACTCCTCCCCCAGCGCGGTGAGCGAGAGGGTCGACTCGGCGCAGAGCGGGTGGTTGGCGGCCAGCCAGAGCCGCAGCGGCGAACGGGTCAGCAATTCGGTATCAAACGCCTCTTGCCGGATGGTGCGGTTGGTCATCAGGATCCCCACATCCACCTCGCCATTGACGATCTGGTGCTCAAGGAAGGGCTGTTCATCCTCCTTCACCTCGATCTGCACCGCCGGGAAGGCGCGGCGAAAGCGGCCAAGCGCCTCTGAGAGGTAGTAACCCGCCACCAATGTGGTCACGCCGATGGTGAGTCGCCCCTGATCCTGCTGGGCCACCGCTTTGAGGGAGTGGCTCGCCTCGGTCATGGCGCCGAGAATGCGGCGGGCGTGGAGCAAAAACTGGTGGCCCTGAGTGGTGAGGGTGACGCCGCGCGGATTACGCTCGAATAGCGGGGCGCCGAGCTCGGTCTCCAGTTCGCGAATGGCGCTGGTGACCGCCGACTGGGAGATATGCAGCTCGGCGGCGGCACGACTCACTGAAAAGCTGTCGGCCACGGCCACAAAATAACGGATCTGGCGAAAGGTAAAGTTCATCGGGCATCCTTGCCGATTGGTACTATTGGTGTGATTGGTAAGATTGACTGCCAGCTTAACCGTAAACGGGCGCCTCGCCAAAACCGGGCACTGCTGCCAACTCAATGATCTGCCGATTAAAACCATGCCCCTGCGGCTTGGCGAGCACAACAGGGGCATGGGTCATCGCAGCAAGGTGCAGACAGGGCTATCAGGATTTGTTGAGATACCCCGCCAGCTGGCCGATCAGCCGCTTGCGCAGCTCTCCCAGTTTGGGTTTCTCGTCCGCACACCAGGGCAGCGGACGGCACGCTTCGATGGTGCGCAGGCCAAGGCGAGCGGTGAGCAGCCCGGCCCCCACCCCTTGCGCCGCGCGGGCAGAGAGCTTGGCGGCAAACTCGGCGCCCAGCAAATCCATCCCCACCTCGGTCACCAGCTCGGTGGCACCGGCGTAGAGCATGTTGCGAAACACCTGACGGATGAGGCGTATGCGGCTCCAGTAGCCAAGTTCGATGGCATAGACATCGGCGATATCTTCGATCATCCGCAGGTTGCGCCACAACATCAGCATCATGTCGACGGTGGCGAGCGGGCTGAGCGCCACCAGCACGGCGGCCTCCCCCGACCATTTGGCCACCCGCGCCTGCGCCAGCTTGTCGCGTTCGCTCAATACCAGCTGACTGTAAAGGGTCAGCACCTCCCGATCGCTGTGGCTCTCATCGAGCTGGGCCAGCCAGGTTTGATACCCCTCGCGCCCCTTGTCGCCACTTTTGACCGCCAACCCTTCGCAAAAGGCCTGCCCCTGCCCGACTCCCTGATGAGCAAGCAGATCTTCTGCTTGCGAGCGCACATCCTGACGCCGCTTGAGGGTGCGTAGCCGCAGCCACTCGCGCCCCACCACGCTGGCGGTCCCCGCAGCGACCAGCGCCGAGGCCGCCAGCCAGGCGCTGCCCCAGAGCGGGGTGGTGAGGAATTGATCGTAAAGAAAGGCGCCATACTGGCCCAACGAGAGCAGACCGACTGCCCCCAACCCCCACGCCAGCAGCCGATGACGGCGGCGCGGTTTGCTGACGAGGGCGCTCTCCACCTCGGTGAACTCGTCCAGCTCGTCGAGGCGCTCGAAACTCGCCTCCTCCAGCAGCTGGGCTGGTGCGGGCGGTCGCTCGTCACTGGCCACCGTCAAGGCAGGCTCAAGGATCACCTTGCCCTGCAGCGGTGGCCGCTCTTTTATCTGATCGTTCATCGCCTTGTTCTCCTGAAAACAGTCTCCTGCGGGCGGCGCAGGAAACAACCCCTGCCGCACACCGTTATTCGAGGTGATCCCCGAGCAGAAACTCCAGCGCCGCATCGAGCCGGATATGGGGCAGCGCCTGATGGGGGCTCATGGGCATGGGGCGAAACGCCTGAAAATCAAAACCCTGACTGTTCCACCACTGTGCGGGGGGAATATGAGGCGGCACCTCCCCGGGGAACAGCAGCAGCGGCTCACCGCTCAGGCTGGTGCCGCGGATGGCGGGGAACTCGCGGCCATTGGCCACCCCCTTGCCAACTTCCGTCGCCTTGATGGCGGCGAGCGCCAGACACTCGGTGGTGATCCCCTCAAAACGGGCCTGACCGCGACCGCTGCGTACCAAATGCTGCAGCAGGGAGACCATGGGCGCATGTTGTTCGGGGGTGACGTGATCGGCCTTGCTCGCCACAAAGAGCAGCTTGTCGATACGGGGCGAAAAGAGCCGCCGCCACCAGTTGCTCTTGCCGTAGGCAAAGCTCTCCATGATGCGGGCGATGGCCTGCTGCATGTCGCCAAAGCTGGCCGCCCCGGCGTTAAGCGGCTGCAGGCAATCCACCAGCACGATCTGGCGATCAAAACCGGCAAAGTGCTGCTCGTAGAAGCCCTGCACCAGATGCTGTTTGTACTGCTCGAAGCGCTGCTTGAGGGTGGCGTAAAGAGTGCCATCGGCGGGCTCGCCGACAGGCATCTCCCACACCCAGGGGACAAATTGCAGCATGGGGGCACCGGCATACTCCCCCGGCAACACGAAACGGCCGGGTTGAATAAGGTGCAATCCCAGCTCCTGTTTGCAGGCATGCAGGTAGGCGGTGTAGCGCTCGGCCAGCTCAGCCACCGGCCGCTCTTCGAAGCGCTGATCGGCCTGCCACCCGGGTGTCAGCCAGCTGGCGGCAAGAGCCTGCAGCTCTGGGCGGCGCAGTTGCTCGCGCACCTGTTCGCTCCACTGCTCGTAGCTCATCTCAAGGAGCGGCAAGTCGAGCAGCCACTCCCCGGGGTAGTCCACCAGATCCACGTAGAGGGTGGAGATCTCCCCCAGATGCTTGCGCAGGGGGTGACGGGTGCGATAGCGGATTTCGAGGCGCACTTCGGCCACGCCGCGGGTCGGCTCGGGCCAGGCAGGTGGATCGCCAAACAGGGAGTCGAGGCCACGCTCGTAGGCAAAGGTGGGGATGTGGGCATTGAGCTGCGGCACCCGGCGGGCACCGAGGATGCGCCCCTGACGCAGGGCATCCCACAATGGCAAACGGCCGTCGATGGCCGCGTGTTCCAGCTGGTTGACCAGCGCCGTGATAAAGGCGGTTTTGCCGCTGCGAGAGAGGCCGGTCACCGCCAGCCGAATATGGCGATCCCGCACCCGGTTCACCACGTCGTTCGCCTTGTGTTGCAGGCGAGTCAACTTCTGTTCCAGTTTATTGAGTATCAAGGCTTGACCCGTTCTCCCTTGGTGGTTGCATCTGGATAGCTGGTGTCGATGGTGGCGCATCACGGGAGGCGCCGCCATCGACATGGGGGCTTCAGCAAGCACTACAGCTTGCGAAACTCCCGCTGCAGGGTGAACTCCCTGGAGGTCACCAGCTTCTCGATCCGCTGAACTCTAGGCTCCAGCGCGTCAAGTTCCTGCGCGATGCGGCCCAGCGCCTGATGCGGGGTGATCCCCGCCTGCCAGCTGCGGGCCTTCATCCGCACCTCGGCAAAGTCGGCATCCTCTTGCGAATAGAGGGTGACCGGCTTTTTGTCGAGCAAGAACCAGGCGGCGATATAGGCGGTGAAGGTGATGAAACCGGCGAAGATGAGGCCACTGATGGCGAGCAACCGCACGATCCAGGTCTCCACCCCGAAATACTCAGCCAAACCGGCACAGATCCCGGCTATCTTGCCACGCTGGGGATCGCGATAGAGGTTACGCCCTTCACGACTGACACTGCTCATACCTTGTTCCTCCAACCGGGTACTTCCGCATCCAGAATCGATTCCAGCGCGCCCACTCGCTCCTGCATCTTCTCGGTGCGAGCCAGCAGCCCTTGCAGCTGTTCCCGCTCGCTATCGGCAAGACCGGCGCCAATCCGCCCCTTGGCACGATAGTGCAGCACCAGCCAGATGGGGGCTACCACCACCATGAAGACCACCATGGGAACCATCAATACGCCCAGCAGATCGTCCATCTGTTACTCCCCCTGTTTGCCTTCGCTTTTGCTGTCGCCCTGGCCCAGCTTCTGGCGCATGGCTTCCAGCTCACGACTTATCTGATCGTCCACTTCCAGCTCGGCAAACTGCTGCGCCAGCGCCTTGTCGGACTGACCCAGATCGGCGCGCGCTTCCATTTCGTCGATGCGACGCTCCATCCGCTCAAACTTGCTCACCACCGCCTGGCTCTCGCCACGGGCTACCTGGCTCTGCACATTGAGACGGCTGCTGGCCGCTTCGGTGCGAATAGCCATCGCCTTTTGACGGGCGCGGGCATCTTCCAGCTTGGCTTCGAGCTGGCGGATCTCCTCACCCAGCTTCTCGATACCGCTGTCTACCGCCTGCTGCTCGCGGTAGAGGGTCTCTGACAACTCGGTCTGTTTCTTCTTCTCGATAAGGGCGGCGCGGGCCAGATCTTCACGCCCTTTGGTCAGGGCCAGCTCGGCCTTGGCTTGCCACTCGTCGACCCGCTCCTGATGACGGGCGACCTGACGGCCAATCTCTTTCTGGCTGGCGAGGAAGCGAGCCAGATTGGAGCGCTCCTTGACCAGCTCGTCCTCCATCTCCTGGATGATCAGGCGCACCATCTTCTGGGGATCTTCTGCCTTGTCGAGCAGGGCCGTCAGGTTGGAATTGATGATGTCGGCCAGACGGGAAAAAATACTCATGATTGCACTCCTGTTATTGGCATGGCGTTGTTTCTCCATTGACAATGGCAACTTGTGTGCCAATCTGGAACAAAATTTAACTTGTTGATTTATATGGGGCAGAATAGCCGAATTGCAAGATGTCTCGCGCAAGAGATGATTAAAATCACCAACTTTTGGTAAGATTGACCAGCTTTTACAACTGACAGGGATCACTATGACCACGGCCACGGAAAGCCTGCTGGGGGAATCCAACGCATTTCTCGAGATCATTGAGCAGGCCTCACGGCTCGCCCCGCTGCGCAAACCCGTGTTGATCATCGGTGAGCGGGGGACGGGCAAGGAGCTGATCGCCCACCGCCTACATTATCTCTCGGCGCGCTGGGATCAAAGCTTTGTCACCATCAACTGTGCCACTCTGAGCGAGAGCCTACTGGAAACCGAGCTGTTCGGTCACGAGGCGGGATCGTTTACCGGCGCGGCCAAGCGCCACCAAGGCCGCTTCGAGCGGGCCGATGGCGGCACTCTGTTCCTCGACGAGCTGGCCACCACCAGCGCCCGAGTGCAGGAGAAGCTGCTGCGGGTCATCGAGTATGGCGAGTTCGAGCGGGTGGGTGGGGCCAAGCCCCTCAAGGTGGATGTGCGACTGGTCTGCGCCACCAACGAGGATCTCCCTGCGCTGGCCGACAAGGGGCAGTTTCGCCACGATCTGCTCGACCGGCTCGCGTTTGATGTGATCACCCTCCCCCCCTTGCGGGAGCGGCGGGAAGATATCCTGATGCTGGCGGAGCACTTCGCCCACAGCATGACCCGGGAGCTGGGCTATCCGCTGTTTGCCGGTTTCTCGCGCAAGGCAACCCAGCTACTGCTGGATTACCACTGGCCGGGCAACGTGAGAGAGCTGAAGAACGTGGTGGAGCGCAGCATCTATCGTCAGGGTAATCCCCAGCTGCCGCTCTCGACCCTAGTGCTCAACCCGTTTGATTCCCCCTGGCGACCACAGGTCACGCAACCTGCGCAAGAGGCACGAAGCGAGGTACAATCTGCATCCCCCCTCGCCTTGCCGCTCGATCTCAAGCAGGCGGTGGCGGAGTACGAGATTAATTTACTCAAGCAAGCGATGCAGCAATCCCAGTATAATCAGCGCAAAGCCGCTCAACTGCTGGCCTTAAGCTATCACCAGTTCCGTGGCATGCTACGCAAATATCAGCTGCTGGATGGCGATAACGATGCAGAACAAGAGTGAAGGAGCGCGGTTGATGCCGACTCCAGCAACACGCCAGCCTTCGCGCTGGCACATTTGTATCAAAACGTGCGTACAAAACCCCTATAAGAACATGGTTCAACAATGAGAATGCTCACACCCTTGCTGCTGGGTCTGCTGGTGCTGGTCACCGGCTGCCAGAAGCAACCCGAGGCCTCCAAAACCGGACTCATCTATTGTGCTGAGGGATCCCCCCTCTCCTTCAATCCCCATGTTTCCAACTCCGGGGTGACACTGGATGCCAGTGCCCGTCCGCTCTACGACCGCCTGCTGGAGGTGAACCCCAACACCCTGGCGCTGGAGCCGGCGCTCGCCACCAACTGGCATGTCAGCGAGGATGGCCTCACCTATACCCTGACCCTGCGCAAGGGGGTGACGTTTCACCATACCCCCTGGTTCAAGCCCACCCGCACTTTCAATGCCGATGACGTGGTCTTCACCTATGCCCGCCAGCTTGACGAGCAGCACCCCTATCACAATGTGTCCGGCGGCGATTACCCCTACTTCTACAGCCTGGGGCAAGATCTGCTGATCAAGCGGGTGAGCAAGAAGGGGCCGCAGACGGTGGTATTCGAGCTGAATCAGCCGAACGCCTCCTTCCTCGCCACTCTGGCCAGCGACTATGCGGTGATCCTCTCCGCCGAATACGCCGAGCAGATGTTGCAGGCGGGCACGCCAGCCCTGCTGGATAGCCGCCCCATCGGCACCGGGCCGTTCAGCTTCAAGGAGTATCGCCACAACGAGTTCATCCGCTATCTGCGCCACCCTGGCTACTGGGGCGGCGATGCCAAGATTGAACAGCTGGTCTACGACATCACCCCCAAATCCGCCAAACGGCTGGCCAAGCTGCTGACCGGCGAGTGCGACGTGATGAGCACCCCTTCCGCCAGCCAGCTCTCAGTGATCAAGCAAAATCCGGCGCTGAGCCTCTCGGTCCAGTCGGGGATGAACGTCGCCTTTTTGGCCCTCAATACCCGCAAGCCGCCGTTCAACAACGTCAAGGTGCGGCAGGCCATTGCCAGCGCCATCAATATCGACAACCTGCTGCAGGCGGTCTATTTCGATACCGGTCTGCCCGCCAACAGCCTGCTGCCGACCCTCTCATGGGGGTACAACCCCAGCCTGCCCGAGCGCAAACCCGACCTGAAACGGGCGCGCCAGCTGCTCAAGGAGGCGGGACTGGAGAAAGGGTTCGAGATGCAGGTACTGGTACAGCCGGACGCCCGCCCCTACAACCCGGATGCGGTCAAGACCGCCCAGCTGATCCGCAGCGATCTGGCCAAGGTCGGGATCAAGCTCAAGATCGTGCAACGGGAGTGGCCGGTGATCGAAGGGCGCCTCACCAAGGGGCAGTACGACAGTCTGCTCTCCGGCTGGATTGCCGACAACGCCGATCCGGACAACTTCTTCCGCCAGTTGCTGAGCTGCTCGGCAGTGGAGCGGGGCAACAACTACAGCCGCTGGTGTAGCCCGGCCTTCGATCAACTGCTGGATGATGCGGTCACCACGCCCCAGCTCTCGTTCCGGCTGCGTAACTACTACTATGCCCAGACCCTGCTCAACGAACAGCTGCCGCTGATCCCGCTGGCACACGCCTTGCGTACCCAGGTCAGCCGCAGCGACATCGAGGGACTGACGCTGATGCCCTTTGGCGGCACCTCCTTCAACCAGGCTCACAGGGAGTAAGCATGCTTCTATACACCTTGCGCCGCATCAACCTGCTGCTTATCACTCTGCTGGCGCTGACCTTTGTCGCCTATCTGCTGGACTATCGGCTGATCGGCCATCAGCTCAGCTTCTGGAGCGGCTATCCCGACTTCCTGCGCCGCATTTTCGCAGGCGACCTGGGGCTCTCCAGCGTCTCCGGGCTGCCGGTGCTGGACGAGATCCGCCACTACTTCCCGGCGACCCTGATCCTCTGTCTGGCGGCGTTCGCCATCTCGCTGCTGGTGGGCATTCCCCTCGGCACCCTGGCGGCCCTGTCCCAGGGCAAGACGCTGGATCTCTCCATCATGACTGCCGGTCTTATCGGCTATGCGGTGCCGGTGTTCTGGCTGGCGCTGCTGGTGGTGATGCTCTTTTCGCTGGATCTCGGCTGGTTGCCGGCGTCGGGCCAGATCAGCCTGCTCTACGATGTGCCCCCCATTACCGGCATCGCGGTGATCGATGTGCTGCTCAGCAACGAACCCTGGCGGCAAGCGGCGCTGCACGATGCCCTGCGCCACCTCATTCTCCCGTCACTGGTGCTGGCGGTGGTGCCCACCACCGAGGTGATCCGCCATGTGCGCAGCTCCCTCATCGACGTGATGAAGCAGAACTACATCAAGGCGGCGGCGAGCAGGGGCCTTTCCAAGGCGCAGATCGTCTGGCGCCATGGTCTGAAGAACGCCCTGCCGCCGGTACTGCCGCTGCTGGGTCTGCAGCTAGGCAGCGTACTCACCTCCGCCATGATCACCGAGGTGGTGTTCGAGTGGCACGGGATCGGCCGCTGGCTCATCAGCAGCATCGCCCTGCAGGATTATGCCGCCATTCGCGGCGCGACCCTGGTGGTGGCCAGTTTCGTTATCCTGACCAGCGTCAGCACCGAGTTGCTGACCACCCTTATCTATCCGGCACGGCGCAAAGAGTTGTATGCCAAACAAGATTGAACGCGCTCATGGCGTGACCAGGAGCCAGGTATCCTATGCAAGATAAATCGAACATCTATCCCGAGCTCAAGATCCTCTCGCCCCTTGAGCAGACGTGGGCCTCCTACAGCCGCAACCCGCTGGCGATGGCGGGGCTATGGTGCTTTTTGCTGTTGCTGCTCATCACGCTGGTGGGGCCGCTGGTCGTCCCTTACGGCATCGATGAACAGCACACCGACAAGCTGCTGCTGGCCCCCTCGTGGGCGGCGACCGGCAACATCGACTACTTCCTCGGCACCGACGATCTGGGGCGCGACATGCTCTCCCGGCTGGTGGTGGGGGCGCGTCTCACTTTCGGCTATGCGCTGGTCGTAGTGGTGATCGCCATGGTGGTGGGCTCCGCCATCGGTATCCTCGGCGGCATGAGCAAGGGGCTTAAATCGAGCGTGCTGCACCACCTGCTCGATACCCTGCTCTCCATCCCCTCCCTGCTGATGGCCATCATCATGGTTGCCATCATGGGGCCGGGTTTTGGCAATACCCTGATAGCCATTACGCTCGCCTTGATCCCGCCCTTTATCCGGGCCACCTACAACGCAGTACATGCCGAGATGCAGAAGGAGTACATCACCGCCAGCCGCCTCGATGGCTCGCCCCCCTTCCGGATCATGCGTCTGGCTATTTTGCCCAACATTGTCGAGACCCTGGTGGCCCAGACCACCCGCACCTTGTCGGCGGCCATTCTCGATATCTCGGCGGTCGGTTTTCTTGGCCTCGGCGCCCAATCTCCCCAACCGGAGTGGGGCACCATGCTGGCCGATTCGAGCGACCTTATCTATCTCGCCCCATGGACCGTCACCCTGCCCGGCATCGCCATCCTGTTCAGCGTGCTGGTGACCAATTTAGTTGGTGAAGGCATTCGCGAAGCACTCAAAGAGGGGAACGACTGATGCCGCTGCTCGATATTCGCAATCTCACCATCGAGATCGACACCCCGCAAGGCAAGGTCAAGGCGGTGGACAAGGTGAGCCTGACCCTGACCGAGGGGGAGATCCGCGGTCTGGTGGGTGAATCCGGCTCCGGAAAAAGTCTGATCGCCAAGGTGATCGTCGGCATCGAGAAGGACAACTGGACGGTTCGTGCCGACCGGATGCGCTTCAACGACATGGATCTGCTGACCATGGCCCCCAAGGAGCGCCGGCGCATCATGGGCCGCGAGATCGCCATGATCTTCCAGGACCCCATCAGCTGTCTCGACCCCTCCGAGGAGATCGGCACCCAGCTGGAAGAGGCGATCCCGACCGATTCGTTCGAGGGACAATTCTGGCAGCGCTTCCAGTGGCGCAAGAAGAAGGCCATCGCCCTGCTACACCGGGTAGGCGTCAAGGATCACCGCAAGGTGATGCGCGCCTATCCCCACGAGCTGTCGGATGGCATGTGCCAGAAGGTGATGATCGCTATGGCCATTGCCAACCAGCCGCGTCTGCTGGTAGCCGACGAGCCCACCAGCGCCATGGAGTCCACTACCCACTCCCAGATCCTGCGACTGCTGGACAAGATGAACAAGCTGGGTAATACCACCATCCTGATCATCAGCAACGACATCGCCGCCATCGCCAACCTGACCGACACCATCAACGTGATGTACTGCGGCCAGATGGTGGAAGTGGGCACCCGGGAGCAGATCCTCGAGACCCCGCATCACCCCTATACCGATGCCCTGCTCAAATCGATCCCCGACTTTGACAAGCTGGTGCGCCACAAGTCGCGCCTCGAGACCCTGCCCGGCGTCATCCCGCCGCTGCAACACCTGCCCATCGGTTGCCGTCTGGGGCCGCGCTGCCCCTACGCCCAGAAGCAGTGCGTGCAGACTCCGTTGATGAACAAGATCAAGGGCCATCAGTTCAGCTGCCACTTCCCGCTGAACATGGAGGAGCCGAAAAAATGATGACCGTTAATGCCCCCATGAAGGAGCCCCGCTTGTGATCGAGCCGTCCCTGTTGCAGGTCAGAGGCCTTAGCAAAACCTACCAGAACCGCACCGGTCTGTTCCGTCGTCAGGCGGTGGAGGCGATCAAGCCCCTCTCGTTCGACCTCGAAGTGGGCCAGACCCTCGCCATCGTCGGCGAGGCAGGCTCCGGCAAGAGCACCCTCGCCCGCATTCTGGCTGGCATGATCGAACCCACCAGCGGCGACATCGCCATCGACGGCCAGCTGATGGTGCATGGCGATTACCAGACTCGCTGCAAACTGCTGCGGATGATTTTTCAGGATCCCAACACCTCGCTGAACCGCAAGATCCGGGTCGGCCAGATCCTGGAGACGCCGCTGCGTCTCAACACCGAGATGACCGAGGAGGAGCGCCGCGAGAAGGTGGTGCAGACCCTGCGTATGGTGGGGATGCTGCCGGATCACGCCCTGTTCTATCCGCAGATGCTCTCCTCCGGTCAGCAGCAGCGGGTGGCGCTGGCGCGCGCGCTGATCCTCAACCCCAAGATAGTGGTGGCCGATGAGGCGCTCTCCACCCTGGATATCTCGGTACGCTCCCAGATCATCAATCTGCTGCTGGAGATGCAGGAGACCATGGGACTGAGTTATGTGCTGGTAGCCAACGATCTGGGCATCGTCAGCCATATCAGCGACGAGGTGCTGGTAATGCACGAAGGTCGGGTGGTGGAGCGCGGCAAGACTCTCAAGGTGTTTGCCGATCCCCAGCATGAGGTGACTCGCCGTCTTATCCAGAACTACAACAACGAATACCGCAAATAGAGAGGCGCTGGCCACCTCCCTCACCGCTGTGTTTCGCCGAGCTCACACGGCGAGATCAAAAAAGCCCACTGCATGCAGTGGGCTTTCTGTTACCGGCGTTGCTGCTTAGGCTTGCAGCAACAGACGGTTGATGCGGGAGACGAAGCTCGCCGGATCGTTCAGCCCGCCCTGCTCGGCCAGCTGGGCCTGTTCGTGCAGCAGGGTGACCCACTCACCGAACAGTGCCTCGTCTTCAATGGTGTCGAGTTTCTTCACCAGCGCATGGTCAGGGTTGAGCTCCAGAATGTACTTCTGCTCCGGTACCGGCTGGCCGGCCGCACGCATCAGCTTGATCATCTGGGTGCTCATACCGTAGGCGTCGGTGACGATGCAGGAGGGGGAGTCGGTCAGACGGTGGGTGACACGCACCTCTTTCACTGCATCGCCCAGGCTCTTCTTGACCCGCTCCACCAGACCGGCGTTGGCCTTCTCGGCCTCTTCCTGGGCCTGCTTGGAGGCTTCGTCTTCCAGATCGCCGAGATCCAGTTCGCCACGGGTGACGGAGATAAGCTGCTTGCCGTCGAACTCGGTCAGGTGGCTCATCAGCCACTCGTCCACGCGCTCCCACATCAGCAGCACTTCGACACCCTTCTTGCGGAAGATCTCGAGGTGCGGGCTGTTCTTGGCAGCGGCATAGGAGTCAGCAGTGATGTAGTAGATCTTCTGCTGGCCTTCCTTCATGCGACCAACGTAATCCTCAAGAGAGACAGTCTGGGCTTCGCCCTCGCCAGCGGTGCTGGCAAAGCGCAGGAGCTTGGCGATCTCTTCGCGGTTGGCGTAATCCTCGGCCGGGCCCTCTTTGAGCACGTTACCGAACTCTTTCCAGAACTTGGCGTACTTCTCGGCATCGTCTTTCGCCAGCTTGGAGAGCATGGTCAACACGCGCTTTGAGCAAGCCTTGCGCAGGGAGGCGGTCACCTTGTTGTCCTGCAGGATTTCACGGCTAACGTTGAGCGGCAGATCGTTGGAGTCCAGCACCCCTTTGACGAAGCGCAGGTAGGTCGGCATAAACTGCTCGGCGTCATCCATGATGAAGACGCGCTGCACGTAGAGCTTCAGGCCGTGCTTCTGCTCGCGGTTATAGAGGTCAAACGGTGCGCGGGCCGGCACGTAGAGCAGGCTGGTGTACTCCTGCGCGCCTTCCACCCGGTTGTGACCCCACAGCAACGGATCTTCAAAGTCGTGGGCGACGTGCTTGTAGAACTCCTGATACTCCTCGTCCTTGATATCTTTCGGGTTGCGGGTCCACAGTGCCGTGGCGCGGTTGACCTGCTCCCACTCGCCCGGGGTGCCGACGATGGTCTCACCATCCTCTTCGCGATCCGGGGTGCCTTCTTTGTACATCTCTACAGGCACGCTGATGTGATCGGAATATTTGCCCACCACGGAGCGCAGACGCCAGTCGTCGAGGAACTCGTCCTCTTCGGCACGCAGGTGCAGGATGACATCGGTACCGCGACCCTCTTTGGTCACATCAGCGACGGTGAAGGAGCCTTCCCCTTCCGATTCCCACTGTACGCCCTGCTCCGGAGCAGTACCGGCGGCACGGGAGACCACGGTCACCTTGTCGGCCACGATAAAGGCGGAGTAGAAACCGACCCCGAACTGACCGATCAGTTGGGAATCCTTACCCTGATCGCCGGAGAGGTTTTTGAAGAATTCTGCGGTGCCGGACTTGGCGATGGTACCCAGATGCTCAATCACCTGATCACGGGTCATACCGATCCCGTTATCGGAGATGGTCAGGGTACGCTTCTCTTTGTCCACCACCAGACGCACACGCAACTGGCCGTCGTTTTCGAACAAAGAGGCATCGGAAAGCGCCTTGAAGCGCAGCTTGTCCGCCGCATCGGAGGCGTTGGAGATCAGCTCGCGCAGGAATACTTCTTTGTTGGAGTAGAGGCTGTGAGCCATCAGGCTCAGCAGTTGTTTGACTTCAGTCTGAAAGCCGTGGGTTTCGGCATGAACACTTTGGGTCATGGACCAATCCTCAGAAACATCGGGTTGAACATATGCCCAACCTAGATGGGGACAGGGATCCAAATATCAAGGGGGCGAATGTGCAATCCTGCTCATTCGCCCCCTGTTGACGTGTAACCGCCGATTTTATGTTCAGTTTTTCGCGACTTGCCGCCACCCGCCCCTTACTTGAGGCGCTGGCGACCCATCAGGGAGTGGGAGAGCGTGGTGCCATCCACCAGCTCCAGCTCGCCCCCTACCGGCACCCCGTGGGCGATGCGGCTCACCTCTACCCCGGCGGTGCGGGCCATATCGGCGATATACCAGGCGGTGGCATCCCCTTCAATGGTGGGATTGGTGGCGAGGATCAGCTCGCTGATGTGCTCTTCCTTCAGACGGCGCTCGAGAATATCGAGCCCCAGCTCCTCCGGGCCTATGCCGTCCAGCGGCGACAGATGGCCCATCAGCACAAAGTAACGACCGGAAAACTGACCGGTCTGCTCGATGGCCGCCACGTCCGCCGGGCTCTCCACCACGCAGAGCAGGCCATTCTCTTCCCGCTTGGGATTGGCGCAGATATCGCAGCGGTCGTTCTCGGTAAAGGTGCGGCAGTGGTTGCAATGACCGATCTCGGTCAGGGCGCGAGAGAGCAGCTGGGCCAACCGCAAACCGCCGCTGCGCTCACGCTCGAGCAGGGTAAAGGCCATCCGCTGGGCAGACTTGGGCCCCACCCCCGGTAATACCTGCAGGGCTTTCATCATCTCATCGAGCAGGGGACTGAACTTCATAACACTCCTTACACGGGCCTGCCCCTCGCCACCACCAGGGCCACGACGGGTCAGCAAAACAGGATAACGCCATTGGCGCAGGACTATACCCGAGCCCGCCGCCCATCGCCATCGGCTTGCCCACAGCGCTCGCAAAAACGCGGATAGCAAAAAGCCCTGATGTTTCCATCAGGGCTTTGCAATGTGGCGGTGAGGGAGGGATTCGAACCCTCGATACGTTGCCGTATACACACTTTCCAGGCGTGCTCCTTCAGCCACTCGGACACCTCACCAAATTTTTGCTCACTGCTTTATGTGCTTGAGCAGCACATTCGCTGGCGGACCATGCCGCGGCGACGGGGCGTAATGTAAGGGATACGATGGCTTTTGGTCAATGCAATTTTTTACTTTTTGCGTTCGCTTGCTCAATATCCGAACTAAGTGACCAAAAATATGCCGTTTCGTATCCCTTTCAATCAATTTACTGCCGCTTCGTGCAAATGTTCACCTTTGAGCGCCTCTTCCAGCGAGCCGTAAAACTCCAGCTTGCCGGGCTGCGGCCGCACCTTGGCCCGTGCCAGGGTCTTGAGCGGTTGGAACTGCAACTCGGCCACCCGCAACTCGACACCGGCTTTAGCCATCTGCTTGCCAAAGTGGAGGAAGGCAGACAGGCCGCCCGCATCGAGGATGGAAACCGCCTCCATCTGCAATACCAGCACCTGGTGCCCTTTCACTTGTGCTTCCAGCTCGGCAAAGACCCGTTCGGCCGCAGCGAAGAAGAGCGGGCCGTTGATCTTGTAGAGCAGGCCATTGTCCGGCACCTCATGGGCATAGCGCTTGTGCTCGGCCAAATCGTGCAGTTTGGTCATCTTGGCGATTTCGCGCATAAAGAGCAGGGAGGCCAGGATCACCCCGAAGGTGATGGCGATGACCATGTCGAAAATGACGGTGAGTGACAGGCAGACCAGCAGCACCAGCACATCGGATTTGGGGGCGCGACGGATCAGCTCCACCACCTTATGCGCTTCACTCATGTTCCAGGCCACGATGAGCAGCAAGGCAGACATGGCCGAGAGCGGCAACCAGGAGAGCCAGGGGGCCAGCACCAGAATGGCGGCCAGCACCACCAGCGCATGGACGATCCCCGAGATGGGGGACGTAGCGCCGGCACGCACGTTGGCGGCAGAGCGGGCGATGGCGGCGGTAGCGGTAATGCCGCCAAAGAAGGGAGCGAAGATGTTGCCAAGCCCCTGCCCTACCAGCTCGGCGTTGGAGCTGTGTTTGCGACCGGTCATGCCATCGAGCACGACAGCGCAGAGCAGCGACTCGATCGCCCCCAGCATTGCCATGGAGAAGGCGGCAGGCAGCAGCCGCTCAACTGCCGCCAGGTTCCATTCAACTGGCAAGCCATCCGGTCCGGGCAAGGCCCAGGGCATCACCAGGGTCGGCGCGATGGGTGGGATCCCCATCCCCTGGGTGCCATCAGCCAGGGTATAGCTGAACTTGCTGCCGATGGTGGCCACATCCACCCCAAAGTAATGGAGACCAAAACCCAGACCTACCCCGACCAGCACTGCGGGCAGGTGGCCAGGCACCGGCAGACGCAGGCGCGGCCAGAGCAGCAGCACGGCCAGCGTTGCGACTCCCACCAGGGTATCGCCCCACTGCCAGCTTGGCAGGGCGGCGGCCAGCGCTTCGACCTTGCCCAGATAGGTTTCCGGCATCTCGGGCACGCTCAGTCCAAAGAAGTCCTTGATCTGCAAGGTGGCGATCACGATGGCGATACCACCGGTAAAGCCCAGCGTCACTGACGGGGGAATGTACTCGATAAGGCGACCAAGACGGGCCATCCCCATCGCCACCAGAAAGAGGCCTGAGATGAGCGTTGCCATCAACAGACCACCTACCCCGAACTGCTGGGCAACCGGATAGAGGATCACCACAAAGGCAGCAGTCGGGCCGGAGATGGAGTAACGGGAGCCACCGGTCACGGCGATCACGATACCGGCAATGATGGCGGTATAGAGACCGTGTTGCGGCGGCACACCGCTGGCGATGGCCAGCGCCATGGCGAGCGGGATGGCGATGATGCCCACCGTCACACCGGCGATAAGATCACGGCCGAAGCGGGCCATGCTATAGGGTTCATCAATACAGGACTGGCGTAAGGCTATGGCGAGCTTCACGCTATTTAAAGAGGCTTGCTTGTGCATGTATATCGTAATACCAGAAGAGGGAGATAAAGGCCGGAGAGATCCGGCGCCCGATCATCATCAAGGGCCGGCAGGGCTGTCGACGCGGCGATGGTATCCTGCGTAACCTTACTCCAGACGGGCCATTTTTTCGATGGGCAGGATCAATGAAACGCGCGCTCACCCATTATTTGGCCTATTTGCCGCCAAATCGCCGATCTTGGCTCCTGCTCTCCCCCTTTTTGCCACAAAGATTACCATTTGAGCCTCACTGTGTTACCAGCACGTTCGCGGCATCATACTGGCATCATCAGGTTGATGCGAACCGAGCCAATAACCCCTTGGGCCGGTTGGGGGCAGTGATGGCAAGAGACTGATTGTGCTGAAAATAAACCGCAAAGCACAACTTTTGGGCAAACAATCCGAAAATCCGGTTTTCGGGAAATTCGCGGGTTGACACCCGCCGCCCTGGTCATTAATATTCGCCCCGTCTTAACGAGACAGGCAATTCCTCCTTAGTTCAGTCGGTAGAACGGCGGACTGTTAATCCGTATGTCACTGGTTCAAGTCCAGTAGGAGGAGCCACTTTTCCCTCGTAGTTCAGTCGGTAGAACGGCGGACTGTTAATCCGTATGTCACAGGTTCAAGTCCTGTCGAGGGAGCCAAATTCTAAAGCCCAGCCTTTTGGCTGGGCTTTTTCGTATCTGCCTCAGAAGAGTCTAGAGAAGCCTAGATTACTCATCCCCACACTGGGGGCTGTCACGTCAACAAACAGGTCAATACCACGCCACAACCTGGCATGCTCAAGGAGTGCTTGCTGATAGGCCCAAGTGGCGATGGCAGTAGAACGCTCGGCATCGACGCTCACCAGAGGGGCCAGCTCGTCCGTGAGGTACGCCCCGTGAGTCAGGATATTCTGCTCGTACCAAGCATCCCTGTGCTCGGGAGCGGCAAGAAAATCCCGTTTGCTCCGGTTACAGTTGGCGTGTGCCAGTACGAAGTTGTGGCCCAAATCGATTGGATAACGACGCCAGGGGATGAAATGGTCTACCTCACCACTCCCGTGTATCGCCTTGTTACAGTAAAAACAGGTTCCTCCCTGCAAGTCCCTCAATACCTCTCCTACTCGCCCCAGTGCCTGACGGCTTGAACCAAATAGAAAATTCTCCAACCCCACACTTGGGCCAATCAGTGGCTGATTACCCTTGATGTCGCAGATAAGCTGTAACCAATGCTGTCGGGAGAGGGAGACCACCAGATCGTAAAAGCGGTGGAGACAGTAGAGAATGCCGGGGTTAAGGCAGATATGATCCGCGCCCCTTTGATGAGGATAGAGGTGGCACTCCTCTCGCCCACCCAGGATCTGCAGACGCCACAAGGGTCCCTCAACAAGGATGCGCCGAACTCGGGCAAGAAGAGGCCGCCAGGCGTCGTGACGACGCAGTGCAGTTACCGAGCGGACCCCCTCTTCACGCAGCCGGGACAACTCCGTCAGCATGATGGCCTGACGACCGCTGCTCTGTTTGAGCAAGGTGGCCGTTTCTCCCGTCGCCGAGTAGGGCAGACTGTGCTGCCAATAGAGCTCCACAAACTTGGTGGCCAGTTCGTCCAGCGTAATAGTGCGCGCCGCCATCAGCTCATGGGTCTCGGTACTGCGCTCAATTGCGATATCTGCAATCCCGTGAAGCAAGGCGCACTTGTAAGTGGCAACAAAATCGCCTTCGGTAAAGATGCGTTGCAGATAGGCAATAAAAGAGAGTTGCTGCTCAGGGGAAGCGTGCATGTTCGCCTCCAAGGATCAGACTCTGCCAACTCAAGCCGCTACGCGCCAAGGCATCCCCCTGTGGTTCTGACACATGGAGAAGTGTCATCCCCCCCTCCAATGCAAGCAGCTCCACTTCATCGACAGCTACCGGATACATGGCTCGCTCCCGCATCTCCTGCTCCGAGATAACCAGGCGAAGACTCAGTACCAGATAACCATCTGGTGAGAGCAGCTCATGAAGACGTGCCAGCGCCAAGGGACGGGATTCCGGGGGTAGATGCATCCAGACAGCACTGAGCAAAATCAGATCAAAAGTGCCCGTCACGCAAGAGAGAGCCGGCATAGCATCATTGACCCACGCCACCGCAGCCTCACAGGTATGACATTGCCCCTGCACAGCAAGTGCCTGACATGGCTCGACAGCGACCACCATGTTGCCCTGATGGAGCTCGGCTAAAAACGCGGCATCACGACCACTGCCGGCCCCTACATCGAGTAACCTGCGCGGTGCCGCAAGGAGCCAAGGCTCCAGCAGTGTGAGCCAGTCGCCGTGAACGGCGCGCGCAGATACCTGTTGGTAACGAGTCGCCAATTCGGTGGCATGGCACTGGTAGTAGTCGAGGGACACAATGCGTTCCGAACGGAGAAGGAAGTAAAATAATCTCACAAGATCAGTTAGTTGGCCATGGCCAGAACGACACTTTCCCAACATGAACGATTAATCGGGCAGCGGCATTTACAAAACCGGGTGTCCGCCAAAAGAACCGCGGCCAGAGGGCTCTGAATGATGCCATCATTCAACATTTCGGGTAATATTCGGCCAACTCACTGATCTCTTGGCACTTATTATCGCCATGAGAGGTCAACGCCAGATGGAGATGGCTATTAATGAACTCGACTGATGTCGTGACCCTGTTTGGGGATGACAAGATTCTTTCCTTTGACCTTGAACTGACCCGGGACGGAAAACTCCGTCATCTGGGGGCGCTCCTGGCTGGTCGTGAACTCAATCTCAAGGGCCCGCAGGATCTCGCACTCAAGGAGTTAAATGCGCTGGCACAAAGGGCGGATGTGATCCTTGGTCACAATATTCTCGATTTTGATCTCCCCTGGTTGGCCAAACAGGCTGTACGCCCTCAGTTACTTCTCGAAAAGCCGGTAATAGATACCCTCTATCTATCTCCCCTTGCCTTTCCCAAAAACCCCTATCACCGCTTGGTCAAGGATTACAAACTGGTTCGAGATACCCTCAATGACCCGGTCGCGGATGCAAGGCTCGCATTGCAGATTTTCTCGGAACAGCTGATAGCACTACAAGCCTTACCCCTGTCCCAATTGCAGCTTTATCAATATCTGTTTGACCAGGGAGTCATAGCGCAATTTAACACTCAGGGTCTGTCACTGGTGTTTGCCAGACTGACAGACCGCCCGCCAGTGCGGGTCTCGGAGCTACCCACTCTCATCAAGAGCATTGCCCATGAGAAAGCGTGCCCCAATCAGCTCAACCGAGTAATTGGTGATGCCCTGCGTCAACCCATGCTGTTGTTACCATTGGCTTATGCCTGCGCCTGGTTGCCCGTGTCCGGGGGGAACTCCGTGTTGCCCCCCTGGATTTGGCGCCGCTTCCCCCAGACCGCAGAAATCATTCACACAGTTCGTGAACGTCACTGCGGTCATGCTGACTGCAGCTATTGTAAGGAGAACCACGACGCACGCCGCCATCTGCAGCGAATTTTCGAGCTCGACAACTTTCGCAACCTGCCTGATGGGACACCATTGCAGAAGACCTTGATCGAGGAAGCCATGGCTGGCGTCGCATTGCTCGGCATACTCCCAACCAGCGGCGGTAAGTCGCTCTGCTACCAGCTCCCGGCACTGGTGCGTAACCAGCGAAGCGGTGCTCTCACGGTCGTGATATCCCCCCTGCAGGCACTGATGAAAGATCAAGTGGACAACCTTAAACACAAGGCCGGTATTGAAGGGGTTGCCGCTATCTCGGGGCTGCTGACGCTACCAGAGCGAGGCGCGATTCTTGAACAGATCCGCATGGGGGATATCGCCTTGCTCTATATCTCCCCCGAGCAGTTGCGCAACCGCACAGTCAAACAAGCAATACGACAACGTCAAATCGGTGGCTGGGTATTTGACGAAGCGCACTGCCTGTCGAAATGGGGACATGATTTTCGCCCTGACTATCTCTACTGCGCCAAGGCCATCGCCACAATTGCCAAGGAACAGCAGGTCCCCATGCCTCCTGTCTTCTGCTATACCGCGACCGCCAAACCGGATGTGATTGAAGATATTTGCGCCCAGTTTCTCGATAAACAGCCCCGACCTCTTCTCAGACTGGAAGGAGGGGTTGAACGTACCAACCTCGAATATGCCGTCGTTGAGTGCCCCGGTCTCAATAAACAGGGCCATATCCTTAACCTGCTCGAGCAGTTCTTCGGTGAGGAAAAGCCCGGTTCCTGCGTTATCTACTGCGCAACCAAGCGCAGCGTGGACGAGCTGGCCGATTTCCTCGGTCAGCAACAATCCCTCCCTGTCTCACGCTTTTACGCCCGCATGGACAGTGCCCAGAAGAAAACCACCCTCGAACAATTTATCAATGGTGAGATCCGGGTCATCTGCGCGACCAATGCCTTCGGGATGGGGATCGACAAGGATGATGTGCGTTTGGTGATCCATGCCGATATCCCCGGCTCCCTCGAAAACTATCTACAGGAAGCGGGACGAGCTGGCCGCGATACAGCACAAGCCCACTGCGTATTGCTGTTTGATGAACAAGATATCGAGAAACAGTTCCAGCTCGAGGCCATGAGTGAAGTCAGCCTGCGCGATATCAAACAGATTCTGCGCGGAATAAGGCTCAGAGCCAGCAAAGGAGGCAAGCAGGATAACAACTCGCCACTGGTCGCCACCTGTGCAGAGCTCATCAACCAGCCAGAGGTAGAAACCAGCTTCGCTGCCGATGACAGCAATGCGGATACCAAAGTCAAAACAGCTATTACCTGGCTCGAACGAGCGGGCTATCTGGAACGTAGTGACAACATCACTCAGGTATTTCAGGGTCGTCCCCTGTTTGCCTCCACCGAGGAGGCGATGAAAAGGGTAGAGAGTCTGAAACTGGCCCCCAAGGCCAAAGCCATATGGCAAGCGGTTATCCAGGCGCTGATGAGTGCTGCCGACGATGATGGCCTCAGTGCCGATACCATCGCCGAAGAGGCAGGCCAATACATGGCAGACAAGGGAAGTGGTGTTCAGGCCAGCGAAGTGATGCGGGTACTCACCCGGATGGCGGATGTCGGTCTTCTCTCTCAGGGGATGTTACTGACTACCTGGCTTCGCCCCAAAGGAAGAGACAATGCCCGGGTGCTCTGCGGGCAAGTACACAGCATTGAAAAGGCGATGCTGGACACCTTGCGTGAAAAAGAACCCGAACCTGATACAGGGCAAGGGCTGATCTTTAACATTCGACTGGTCAATCAGGCCATCAAAGATCTGGGGCATGAGCGGTGTAACCCTGGCTTGCTGCGCAATTTGCTGACCAGCTGGGCCCAGGATGGTCGCTCGGGGGGCAAGAAAGGCTCCATTGATGTCAAATATCTCTCTCGGGATCTTTACCAACTCACCTTCAACCGAACCTGGTCCCAGATTGAACAGACAATTGATCAACGCCATCGAGTCACAGGCGCCACCCTCGATTTTCTCTACACCCTGTTGGCAAGCAGCGAAGAGAGTGTCCAGCGCCAGGTGATGCTGTCGTTTGCTCTGGAGCAACTGGTCAAATACCTGCGAGAAGACATGGATGTGGCTCAGCTCATGAACAAGCGGGAGGCAAGCAGCCAGCAGGAGTGGTTGCTCAAAGGGGCAGAGCGGGCACTTCTCTACCTGCATGAGCAACACGCCATCGTGCTGCAAAATGGCCTTGCCGTGTTCCGAAGCGCTATGACCCTCACGCTGACCGCTGAGCGGCAGCAACAATACAACAAGGCAGACTATCAGCCGCTTGAGCATCACTATCGCCAGAAGGTGATTCAGATCCATGTGATGAATGAATACGCCCGCATCAGCCTGGAGCACTTCAAGAAAGCCAAAAAGCTGGTGACAGACTACTTCTCCATGGAAGCTGACAAGTTCCTCGGTCACTACTTCAAAGGGCGCAACAAAATCCTGGAGCTGGCGACCAGCGAACACTCCTGGAAGCGCATTGTCGAAGATCTTCACAACCGTGCCCAGGAGCAGATCGTTCAGGCACCGCCCGAGCAAAACTTGCTGGTACTGGCAGGCCCGGGTTCAGGCAAGAGCAAGGTGATTATCCACCGCTGTGCCTACCTGATGCGGGTCAAGCAAATCTCCCCATCGCGGATCATGTTGCTCTGTTACAACCATAATGCGGCGATGTCCCTGCGCCGACGCCTGACCGAGTTGCTGGGGCGTGACGGAGCACGGGTCTCGGTATTCACCTTTCACGGTCTCGCTATGAGTCTGACAGGCAATGCGGTGCAAAATCGGACATCAGACGATATCGACTTTACCACCATCATTGATGACGCAATCAAGCTGCTCCGGGGAGAGCAGAACCAGCTCGGTCTCGAATTGGAAGAGCAGCGGGAAAAGCTGCTCGGTGGATTGCAATTTCTGCTCGTCGACGAGTATCAGGACATTGATGAACAACAGTACCAGCTTATCGCGGCACTGGTGGGCAAAAGCGAAGAGGATGAGGAGGCCCGACTGCATCTGATGGCTGTGGGTGATGATGACCAATCGATCTACGCCTTTCGCGACGCGAACGTCAGCTTTATTCGCCGCTTTGAGCAAGACTACAACGCCCAGACTCACTTCCTGACCTGGAACTATCGTTCCACCGCCCACATCATCGAGACCTCCAACCGCCTGATTGAGCACAATCAGGATCGCATGAAGCGTACACATCCCATCGAGATCGACGACAGGCGCAAGATGGAAGTGGCTGGGGGGCACTGGGAGGGGATGGAGACAGCACAGGGTCGCGTCATCATCCAGCAGTGCCAGGATGCAGCCCAACAGGCAGCCGAGGTCGTGAGACATATCGCGCTTATCCGTGAGAAGACTCCCACTTGCCCGCTGGAATCTATCGCCGTGCTGGCCCGTAATGGGCTAGAGAAGGAGGAACTGGCCTGGGTACGCTCGGCACTGGCAGATGCTGATATTCCCTGTCGTTTTACTCTGGATAAAGAGAACGGTTTTCCTGTGCATCGCTGCCGTGAAATCTTGCGCTATCAGAATTGGCTACAACAGCAAGGTCATGCCCTGCTGACAGCGGAGCAACTTGCAGCCCCTCTCCCTCCGCTCTCACTGGCCAACCGTTGGGAGGAGCTACTGCACGATCTGATTGCTCAGTGGCAAGCCAGCCAGGGAGAGCATGCTCTTTCTGCCCACCACTTCCTGATGTTCCTCTACGAGTATTTGAGCGAGCAAAAGCGCCAGATCCGCTTCGGTAAAGGGGTATTGTTAAGTACGGTACATGGGGTTAAGGGGGAGGAGTATCGCCATGTGATACTGCTCGACGGCGGCTGGCAACGCGCGGCGGAGCTATCGGCCAGTAACCTGGAAGAAGAGCGGCGCCTCTTCTATGTGGGGATGACACGTGCTATCGAAAGGCTGGTTCTCATGGCTCACCACGATCAACGTAATCCCCATATTCCACTGATCGCCTCCCACTGCTACGTGCAGAGACCTAACGCAACCCGATCGGATAGACAACGTCGTTTCGCCATGATGGGTATGTCGCAACTGGTGTTGGGATATGCAGGTCACAGTGATGAAGGCCAGACTATTCACAACGAACTGAGAGCGTTGAAAGTAGGCGATGCCGTACGCATTGCCCCCGACAAACAGGACAGGCTCCATGTCTATCACCGCAGTCACAAGATCGCTCGCCTCTCCCTACAGGGAGAAGAAACCTGGAAATTCGATGTGAATACAATCCGCGAAGCCAGAGTGATCGCCTTGGTAGAGCGGCGTAAAGAGCAGGAAAAGGATGAGTATCAACCCAAGATGCGCAGCGAACGTTGGGAGATCCCCATAATCGAGCTGGAGTTATGAACCAAACTGGTAGCCCCCATGCTACCGGGATAGACCTTCACGACTTGCAGCACCAGCTGTGCCGGTACTGCAATAGGTGATAGTGAAAGCTTGGTGACTTGACGACACGTCGCTGCCAATAGCCTCAATTCAGGTCATAATCACCCTGCTTCCCTTACCTTGGAGTTTTTATGCGTCGATTCAATTTCATGCTCAATGGCAGCAGATTGATGATGTTCCCCTTCTACATTGGCATTCTCATCTGCGTGGTATTGCTGATGGTGAAGTTTGCCATGCAGCTCTATCAGCTTTCTGTAAACATTTTCGAGATCCCCTATCTGGACCTCATTACCGGCGTGCTGACCCTGGTGGACTTTATACTGGTGGCCCAGATGCTGATCCTGGTTGCTATCTGTGGCTATGTGCAATTTATCCAGACGGAAGAGCAGCGCGCCTCCCTTAGCAGCAACTGGCTTAGCAAGATCAACTTTGCCTCCCTCAAGCTCATCGTCATCAACTCGCTGGTGACTATTGCCGGAGTGGAGGTGCTCAAGGCGTTTCTCGAAGATGGCATCATCAACGAAGTCGATATGAAGTGGTCCGTGGTGGTGTTTCTCGCCTTCTCGCTGGCCGCGCTCATCTATGCGGTGACCGAGCGGATGGCGGAGCATAAATAATCGAGCTTGATCACTGTGCTTGTTCAGCCTTGATTCACCAGCAATACAATTGATAACACTTTTCATTACTCTTACTGCGTTATAAACTTGCTCCCCCCGGGCTGCCCCGCCCGGGTGCTGGAGCCTTTATGACAAGCCTTTCTCTCTCACCCCGACAATTCTGGCAGTGGCTGGCCTACCACCATCAGGCCGCCGAGGGCACCCTCTACCTGATGTTCTTCTCCGGCCTGCTGCTGTGGGAGCCGCTGACCCCGCTCTGGTCGCTGGCACGCTGGAATCTGTTTTTCCATGTGATGCTCTCGCTCACCCTGTTCCCGCTGCTGTTTGGCGCCTTCTGGCTCTCCCATCGCAGCTTGTTGAACCGCAGCAACAAACCCTTTTTACGCACCACGGGGCGGATTATTGAAGCCCTGCTGCTGATCTGTCTGGCCAGCGGCCTGCTGCTGGTGCTGCACGGCACTCCGGGCGATGCCATGGGCAACCTCGCCAGCTGGGCCCACTGGCTGAGCGCGTTGGCGTTAACTCCTCTGGTGCTGCGCCACGCCTGGCGCTGGACCATCTTGAAATGGCGCTCCTGATCCCATGTTGAAGTCATCGTTTTCTGCATATTTGTCACCCCTGCTGGCCCTCCTCCTGCTGCTGGCCAGCCCCTTTGCGTTGGCCCAGCAGATGAGTTCAGGGCTGCTCGCCTATGAGGAGGGAAGCGCCCCGCGCCTCGTCACCGCCAACCTGAGCGCAGGTTCCGTCACCCTGCTGGAGCGCGATAGCGGCAAGCGCCTAAAAGAGGTGCCGCTGGGGGGCGATCTGCGCCAGCTGGCCCGCGCCGATGACGGCACCCTGCTGGTCACCGACTACAGCGGTGATCGCCTGCTGCTGCTGGATGATGATCTCGATCTGGAAAAGGCGATCCCCACCGGCCACCGCCCCTATGGGGTCATCTTCGATGCCAAGCGGCAGTGGTTCTGGGTCACGCTGTTCGAATCCGCTCGCCTGCAGGCCTACGACAGCGCGGGCAACCTCCAGCTGGATGCAGAAACCGCCGAGACCCCGCGCGGGCTGGCCCTGACCGACGACGATCGCCTGCTGCTGACCCACGCCATGACAGGCCAGCTCGCCATCTATGATCTCGCCAAGCTTGGCCACGGCGCCAAGGGAGCTTCGCTTCCCAAGCCCAAGCTCATTACCCTGGCCGAGACCCACAGCGACACACCGAGCGACTCGCAGGGCCTGCCGCGCCTGCTCGATGGCATCGCCCTCTCCCCCGATGGCAGCGAGGCTTGGCTGCCCCATGTGTTGTGGAGCTTCAGCCACCCCTTCCAGTTTCAGAGCACCGTCTTTCCGGCAGTCTCCATCATCGATCTCGATGAGGAGAAAGAGCGGGTCGATGAAAGAAAGCAGCTCTTTTTGCAGATCAACCTGCCAAGCGTCGGCAACCGCAGCCAGATCGTCTCCAACCCGTTCGCTGCGCGCTTCGCCGCCGACGGAAAACGGGTCTATCTGACCCTGGCGGGCTCGGAAGATCTGCTGGTGTTTGACCTGTCGCGCAGCGGCAAGTCCAACAACAACCGCCACCGCCGCAAGAAGTTTCAGGGGGGCGCCAAGGCGACCCAGCTCTTGCGTCACCTGCCGGGCCAGAATCCGCGGGATCTGCTGATCGATGGCGACCATATTCTGGTGCACAACGCCATGGGGCAGGATCTTACCCGCCTCAATAGTGGCGGCAGCGGCCCGTTTGCCCGAGTCACGGTCGATGTGCCCCACTTCGCCAAGCTGGTAGAGACAGATCCGCGCCCCAAACCGCTTCAGCGCGGCGAGCGGCTGTTCAACCTTGGTAACACAGCGTCCAACTCACGCTTCCCCATGGCGGGAGACAACTGGATGAGCTGCAACTCCTGCCATCTGGACGGGTTCAACTTCACCAACCGCTATCTGATGGCGGCCCATCGCCAGAAGAGCGGCGACAACGCCATCAACGGCCACGCCAACCTCACCAACATGGTGGCGGGGGATTTTGTCGGCGAATACCTGCGCATGACCCAGCAGACCCAGGGCGGCATGGGCCATGACACCCGCGATGGGGCCGAGGTGGTTGACCCCGCGAGGCCCCAACCGGAAGTGAAAGCGATGATGGAGGACTTACACGCCTTCGTCACCGCAGATGGCAACCTCCCATACCTCGCCAACTGGCTGCGGCTCGATGCCCCGCGCACGGACCCCGCCAAGGCGCCGACTACCCACCCGAAGGAGTGGCTCAACTCTGCCTCCTGCCAGAACTGTCACAGCCAAGCGTTCAAGGATTGGAGCGAGAGCAACCACCGACTGATGGGCAACTCCCACCCCTACTACAAGGTGGTACAGGCGCTGGCCCGCGAAACCGAAGGGGAAGCGTTCGGTCAGTGGTGTCAGGGCTGCCACATGCCCCAGCAGGTGATGACCGGCCAGCTGGATCTGCCCAAGGGCTCCCACATGTTCGAGCAGGGTGGCGCCTCGCTGATTGCCGCCCACAAGGCGGGTGAACCTGTGGTTGAGGAAGGGACCGGCTGTGTGCTCTGCCATCGCATCACCAAGGTAGAAGATGCGGGCGGCAACAGCGCCTTTACCGTGAATTTGAAAGACCGCGAGAGCTATGTGTTCGAGGATGCCCCGGGCGGCAGCCTCCAGCACTGGCTGGCCGAGCGGCAGATCAACGCCCGCCCAGCGGCCCACAAAGCCTCCTATCAGAAGGATTTCTACAGCGATGCAGCCCTGTGCAAGTCGTGCCACAACGAGTTTGCCCCCGGTACCGGCGCCAATATCGTCAACACCTGGGACGAGTGGGAAAAATCCAGCTTCGCCAAGGCCGAGGATCCTGCCAAACGGCGCAACTGCATCGACTGCCATATGAACCCGGAGCCGGGCAATGGCGGCGCGCCAGTGGCGGGCCAGTCCACCGAAAACGGCACCATGAAGGCGCGGCTCTATCGCCACAACTTTACCGGCGCCCAGCACCAGCTGGTGGGGCTGCGCAATACCGACCTTGAACAGGAGAGCCTGGCGCTGCTGCGCTCCAGCGCTACCCTCTCCGCCCGTATCGAACAGGCTGCCGATAGTCAGCAGCTGGTGGTGCGGGTCGCCAATACCGGCGCGGGCCATGCCCTGCCCACCGGGGTAGCCGATTTCCGTGAACTCTGGCTGGAGCTGACCGTCACCGACGCAAGTGGCAAGGTGGTGCTTGCCAGCGGCCAGCCGATGGATGGCGCTGTCCCAGAAGATGCGCGGCTGTTCAGAAAAGTATTCGGCGATGCCGAGGGCAAGCCGGTGGGGCTCAAGTTCTGGCGCTACGCCAAGCTCTTGGAAGATACCCGCATTCCGGCCGATGGTTGGCGCGATGAAGCCTGGCCGCTACCCGCAGATGCCCAAGGGCCCTTCAAGGCCGATATCAAACTCAATTTCCGCACCTACTCCAAGTGGGTCAATGATGCGGTGCGCGCCGCCGAGCCGAGCTTGCCGGAGCCACCCATTGTGCTACTCAATCGGCTGCGACTTACCTTGCAGCCTCTCCCCGTCACGCCCGCTACGGAGCCTCAATCCTGATGTTTGCAAGTTTTCTCATTACCCTGCGCGAGGGGCTGGAAGCCTTCCTGCTGGTCGGCATCTGCCTCTCCTACCTCGCCAAGCTGGGGGCGAGCCGCTACAACAAGTTCATCTATCTGGGGGTGGGGCTCGGCCTTATCGCCTCCCTTGTCGTCGCCTTCCTGTTCCAGGTGGTGGTGAGCCAGTTCGAGAGCGAGCGCTACAACCACCTGTTGATGGCGGGGATCCTGATGTTTGCCACTCTGGTGCTCACCTATATGGCGATCTGGATGCAAAAGCAGGCCAAATCCCAGGTAGGGGCCATGACGGCGCGCATCGATGCGGCCATCGATGGCGGCAACCTGTTTGGGCTGGTGCTGCTCGCCTTCCTCGCGGTGATGCGCGAAGGGTTTGAAACCGTGCTCTTCTTCTCCGCCCTGCTCTACTCCGGGCAAGGGGTCGATCTGCAATCCGGCCTGATGGGCGCGCTGGCGGGTCTGCTGGTCTCCATCGCGCTGGTGTGGGGGCTGCTGCGCTCCACCCGCAAGGTGGCGCTGGCCCCTTTCTTCCGCTGGACCGGCCTGCTCATCATCATCATCGCCGCAGGTCTGCTCTCGTCCGCCGTCAACATGTTGCAGGCGGCAGACATCATCACCTTCTGGACCACGCCGGTGTTCGATATCAGCCACATTCTCGACGATCAGGGGGTATTTGGTACCTTCTTGCGCGCCCTGTTTGGCTACAATGCCTCACCCGCTGGCTTGCAGCTGCTGACCTGGGCCCTCTATCTGGCGATCTTCGTTACCCTCTGGCAGCGCAGCTATCGCCCGCAGGTGAGCGCCTCATCCAGCAAGGGCTGAGCCAACACGCCCTGTGGCAACAAGGGCACGGGGTAACAACACCATTCGGGAGCCGCGCCTTGGCGCGGTTCCCTTATCTATCAAGCAGTTTCGGAATAGGTCATGAGCGATAACAACAAGAAAAGCATTGCAGTGCTGGGCGCTGGCCCCGCCGGTTTGATGGCCGCCTGGCGCCTGCGTCGCGCCGGTTTTGCAGTCACCCTTTTCGAACAGGAGCCGGTGGTCGGCGGCATGTGCGCCACCCAGACCTTCAAGGGACGCGATGGGGAGTATCGCTTTGACTACGGCGGCCACCGCTTTATCACCAAAAACCCCGAGCTGCTCGCCTTTATCGACGAGCTGATGGGGGACGACCTGCTCCACGCCGAGCGCAAGAGCGTGATCCGCTTTGGTGGGCGCACCTATGACTACCCATTGAACCTGCCCAACTTGCTCAAGACGGCGCCGCTGGCCCTGATGGCCGGTGCGGTGAAAGACTTGCTGCTGTTGCCCTTTAGCAAGAAGCCGGACGATTTTGCCAAGGCGAGCTTTGCCGAGTGGATCCAGAGCCGCTTTGGCCGCACCCTCTATCGCCAGTTTTTCGAGGGATACACGGCTAAGCTGTGGGGCATCAACCCGGACAAGCTCTCCGCCGACTGGGCCGGTCAGCGCATCAGCCTCATCGATCTCAAAGACGTGGCGCGCCGCCTGCTGCCAAGACGCAACGGTAGTATCTCGGTGCGCACCTATGCCCGCAAATACCGCTACCCCAAATATGGCTTCGGCCAGATCTTCACCACTCTGGGGGAGCGACTGATGGCAGAGGGCGTTGAACTGAAAACTGGCGCTACCATCACCCGCCTTGAGCAGGCTGATGGCCGCATCGAACGGGTTTATTGGAAACAAGATAATGTTGAGCAGAGCGAGCGCTTTGATCAGGTGATCTCCACCCTGCCGCTGCCGCTCACCTGCCAGCATCTTGGCTTGCCGTGCGACCTGCACTACCGGTCGCTTCGCTTCGTCAATATGCCGCTCAAGCAAGAGAACCTGTCGGACAACACCTGGCAGTACCTCTCCGACCCCCATATTCTGGCCACCCGTCTGCAGGAGCCGCGCCGCCGCAGCCCCTTTATGGCGCCCCAGGGCCAGACCTCGGTGATGCTGGAGATCCCCTGCAATCCGGGGGATGCCACCTGGCAGGCGCCGCTGGCCGATCTGCGCGGTCGGGTCACCGCCGATCTGGCGAGCCTCGGCGTCGATACCGCCAAGCTTGGCGATGAGACCTTCGAAGCCCGCAGCGAGTACGCCTATCCGCTGATGGATTTGGGCTATCAGGCGCGCCGCAACGAAGCCATCAAGGCGCTGATGCCCATCACCAACCTCATCATGACCGGCCGTCAGGGGACATTCCGCTACATCTTCACCGACACTGCCATGGAGATGGGGATGATGGCTGCCGACATGGTGATCGACGGGGTGGACAGACGTCATGCCATCTTTAACCATCGCAACGAAAATACCGTGATCGAAACCCAGAGCGTGGCCTGAGTGCCCCGCCATTGGCATAAGTAAGGAGAACAGGATGACCATCCGCCCGGGTTTACTCGCCCTCACCCTGCTGCTGACCCTGAGCGGGCAGGCGCAGGCTTACTCTTACGCCGCCGCCGGCAAGGAGCCGCTGATCGACGCCCGCGAAGCGCTGCTGGGCGCCGCCACTGACGGCAAGGATGCCAGCGCCACCTTGAGCGAAATTGCCGAGGAGCTGGCCTATCTGGAACAGCACCACAAGGTGGAATTGCAAGCGCCACTGGCCGCAGCCATCAAGGCCAAAGACGCCGCAGCAACCGCCGCCCTGCTCAATCGCGCCTACAAGGCGGAGATCGAGCGCCGCCTCGAAGGGGCCAGCCAGAATCTTGGCGACTACCAGACCGCCAAGGTGTTGGTGGTCAAGAGCAAGCGCTTCCTCGACTTGATCCTCCCATCACTCAGCGAAGGGGATCGCAAGGCGGCCGAACAGGCGCTGGCCAGGGTGCTGGATGCCATCGGCAACCCGGGGGTATTCGGGGTGGGCGCCAAGCCCGCCGATGCCGCAGCCTTTGCCGCAGCGGAAAAAGCGCTGATGGCCGTGCTGGCACCGCTTTGATGGCAACCTGCCAATCATTGCGCCACCTCGCTGTGACAAACGGTGGGTTTCGCTGCGCTCTACCCACCCTACGCACGGCCTGCCGATAAATGCACCCGGACGCCGGTTTGCCCCCTTCTCCCCTGGCGGGAGAAGGGCTGGGGATGAGGGGTAAGGTAACGGCCCGGCGTTGGCCTTCCCCCTGCTCCACCACCATTTGGCTGCTCATTCTGCTGCAACTGGCCTGGCTAAGCTGGCTGCTGACCTTCCCGGTGGCGCTCGATTCCGACGATGCCCTCAATTTTGCCCACGGGGTGACGCGCTTTAGCGTGCTGGAGTTCTCCCCCCACTTTCCGGGCTACCCCGCCTTTATCTGGCTGGCGCGGCTGATCAATCTGGCGGTGGACGATCCGGCCCGCGCGGTGCAGTGGGCAAGCCTGTTGGGCACAGCCCTGCTGGCACCGCTCGCCGCCTGGCTGGCGGTCAGATTGTGGCAACGGCCAAGCCTGCTCGCCCCCGTCTGGCTGCTGGTATTGGCACTGCCGCTTACCCCGACGCTGGCGCTCTCCGGCCTTTCTGACGGGGCCGCGCTCGCCGCCTGGCTCGGGTCGCTGCTGGCCTTGCAGCAGCGCAAAATCGCGCTGGCGGGTCTGCTGCTGGGCCTGATGCTGGCACTGCGCCCCTCCTATTTTGTGCTGGCGCTGCTGCCCCTGTGGCTCGGGCTGGCGCAGCAGGGCACCCGCATCAGGTTTGTGCTCCCCATCGCACTGGTGGGGCTTATCAGCTTGCTCTTTGTCTGGCAGGCCGATGGCTGGGCCTACTTCAGCGAGGGGCGCCGCTTTACCGACGGCCACTTTACCCTGTGGGGCAACACGGCAGCGGCTCACGGCGATCGACTGCGGAGCTGGGCGAGCACCTTCAACGATCAGCTCACCCCGCTCTGGCCGCTGTTGATCGGGACATTGCTGGTGCTGCCGCTTTGGCAAAGATCAAAAAACCACCCTGCCACCCTCCCCCCGCTCTGGACGCTCTACTGGCTCGCCCTGCTACTCTGGACCCTGTTTGGTCAGAACCCTGACAATCCCCGCCATCTTGCCCCCATCACCCTGCTCGGTATCGTGCTGCTGGCAGGTTGGCTGCCGCGCCGTGGCGAGTGGGTGGTCGCGGTCGCTGGATTGCTGCTGCTCGGCGTGACCTTCACCCTGCCCCGTCCACCCGCCATGGTGCAGGCAGCAAGGCTCGCAGAGAAAAGCTGCCCGGCGCTGGTGACCCAGTGGGGCGTGCGGCTGCTGCGGGAGACCACAGCCTTGGCCGTCACCGATGGCTGGTACAAGGGGGATGCGGCGCTGGCACTCTCTAAGGGAGCCTGCCGCGTCAGTCGCCGCCCCATCGCCGCTAGCGAAATGCCCACCGCGGTGCGCCAGCACTGGTTTGCCCCGCGCTTTGCCGCCGAGCCCGGACTCTGGCTCGCCATTCCCTCGCTGCAGACAACCCAGAAGAAAGTGACAAAAAACACAGAAAGAGCACAAAAATCCGCCAACACAACTAAAAAAGAGGGGAACAACTCGGGTACACTCACTGCGCATCCATAACAGACGAGTCTCCTTATGCGTGTAACCAGAGAGTGGCTGTGGGTTTTGTCGGTGCTGACCGGGGCCTGTTCCCTCCTCTTGCTGCCATTCTGGCTGCGCGGCGGCAGTCAGGGCCATGATCTGTTTCACCACCTGCTCTCCGGTCACTTCTTTGCCGTGCAACTGTGGCAAGGTGAGCTCTATCCGCGCTGGTTGATGGAGATGAACGGCGCCTTCGGCAGCCCGGTCTTTTTCTTCTATCCCCCCCTGCCCTACTATGTGAGCGCCCTGTTCGCCGGCCCTACCCCACTGGCCCACGAGGCGATGACGCCGCTGCTCTGGAGCAGCAGCGTGGCACTCTGGCTCTCCGGCCTGTTTGCCTATCTCTGGTTGCGCCCCTTTGCCGGCCACGGGCGGGCGCTGGCGGCCAGTCTGCTCTATATGGCGCTGCCCTATCATCTGGCCATCGATATCTACGCCCGCTTTGCCCTGGCGGAGAGCTGGGCCTTCGTCTGGGCACCGCTGGCACTGCTGGCGCAGGATCGCCTCTGCCGCGGCGCCCCCTTTGCACTACTGCTGCTCGCACTGGCCATCTCCATGCTGACGCTTTCCCATCTACCAAGCACCCTGCTCATTCTGGGCTTGCTCACCCTGCGCAGCCTGCTACTGGTCTGGCGCTACAAGGGGAGCACAGCGCTTGTCAGTGTCCCTGTCACCGCCTCCCCGCTCATTGGCACCCTGCTGGGCCAGCTCTGGGGGTTGGCGATGGCCAGCCTGTTGCTGCTGCCCGCCCTGCTGGATCAGGGGGGGATCTCCATGGAGCAGATGCGCACCGGCATGTTCGAGTTTCAGCGTAACTTTCTCGATCGTTTGCCCCAAAGCCGTGATGACTGGCGCTTTCGCGGCCATCTCGCCTGGCTGACGCTGCTCACCCTGGCTCTGCTACTGGTAGCTTGGGCGGCTGCCCGCGAGCCGCGCCATCCCGAGTTGTTGCTCTGGGGGGTCATTGGCACCCTGAGCTTTCTGATGATGCTGCCACCAAGCGAGCCCCTGTGGCGCCTGCTCACTCCGTTGCAACTGGTGCAATTTCCCTGGCGCCTCAATCTGCTGCTGGTCATCGCTACCGTCGCCGTGGTGGCGCTGGGTACCCCCACCTATCGCCCGTGGCAGTGGGTCTGGTGGCTACTGCTTGCCCTCACCCTGCTCTCGCAGGGACTCTATGTACGCGAGGCGCCGCTCACCCAGGCTCCCGTAAAGAGTCAGCTCGACGGGGAGTTCGACAGCAAGCGCAGCGCCCGCGAATACCGGCCAAAGCAGGTGCCACGAGGCATGTTTGCCCCCACCCTGCTGGCCTGGAAAGAGGAATTCCAGCCCGCCATCACCAGCGACCATCAGGGGGTGAACTGGCAGATCCAGCGCTGGCAGCCTCGTCATATCGAATTGACGGTGGATGCCCCGGCGCCCGCCAAACTGATCCTGCACCAGTTTGATTACCCGGGCTGGCAGGCAAGGCTCGACCAGCATCTGCCCCTTAGCGTCAGCAGCACCCGCAACGGGCTGGTACAGGTCTGGGTGCCCGCCGGACAACACAGCCTCACCTTTACCCTCACCGCCCGCTGGCCGGAGCGGCTCGGTTACGCCATCTCGTTGCTGGCCTGGCTGCTCTGGCTGGGGGGAGTGATCCGCGCAGTGCGCCCACATGACCGCAAGCGAGCTCCCCAAGGTGGCTGAGCCGCCGGGCACCTCCCCCTTTTGAGGGGGCAGGAACGTCATGCCGAGCGGGGGCAAACCTGATAGACTCGCCCTTCTCCCTTTTTCAACCAAGGTTCACCAGCGGATACCCTATGCCCCAATCGCCAACAGCTCAGGCTGCCGCCCTCTCCCCCCGTTTCCTGTTTATCCTGCTGGGCGCTCTGGCGGGTCTGACTCCGCTGGCGGTGGATATGTATCTGCCGGCCATTCCGGCCATCGCCCGGGATCTGGCCACCAGCATCGACGGCGCCCAGCTCACCATCAGCGCCTTTTTGGGCGGCTTTGCCATCGGCCAACTCTTCTACGGCCCGCTCGCCGACAGCTATGGCCGCAAGCCGGTGATCCTGGCGGGGCTCATCATGTTTGCCATCGCCTCGGTGGGCTGCGCCATGGCGGACTCCCTGCCCGAATTGCTGGCCTATCGGATGTTGCAAGCGGCGGGCGGTGCGGCCGGGTCGGTCGTGGTCAATGCCCTGCTGCGCGATCTGTTCGAGAAGGATGCGTTTTCTCGCGCCATGTCGTTCGTCATTCTGGTGATGACCCTGGCGCCGCTGGTGGCGCCTGTGGTGGGCGGCTATATCAGTGCCCACGCCGACTGGCGGGTGATCTTCTGGCTGCTGGTGGGGATCAGCCTGCTGATCTGTCTGGTGATGCAGTGGAAAATTCAGGAAACCCTGAAACCCGAGCACCGTCAGCCCCTTAATCTGGGCCAGATCCTCAAGAACTACTGGGGGGTGCTCTCCCATCGCGGCGCCATGGGTTATGTGCTGTGCGGCTCCCTCTCCAGCTCCGGCATGTTCGCTTTCCTGAGCGGCTCCCCTTACGTCTATATCGAGTACTTCAAGGTGCCGACCGAGCACTACGGCTGGCTGTTTGGCCTCAATATCCTGCTGATGATGGTGGTCACCTTCGTCAACAGCAGACTGGTGAAAGGGGTGGGCGCCGAGCGGATGCTGCAATACGGCCTACTGGTGCTGCCCTGCGCGGGCGCCCTGCTGGTCTACAACGCCTGGAGCCAGACCGGCGGCCTGTGGGGCATCGTCATTCCGGTGGTACTGTTTGTCGGCCATATCAGTCTGGTGGGCGCCAACGCCATGACCGGCCTGATGGGCCACTTCCCCCAATCTGCGGGCACCGCCTCGGCACTGGCGGGCACCCTGCGCTTTGGCATCGGCGCCCTGGTCGGCATTCTGGTCAACCTCAATCCGCCCCACTCGCCACTGCCCATGGCCATCGCCATCGCCTGCTGCGGCGTGGGTTCCACCCTGAGTTACTGGCTGCTAACCGGCAAGCGAGGCGATTGATCCCCCTCCCCCCTGTCAGGAAAACGAAAGAGGCTTCCGTCAACGGAAGCCTCTTTTCGTACTGGCGGCCAGACGTTCAGAATTGGGCACTGTTGAGCCAGAGGTGCGCCCCTATGCTCACCAGATAACCGAGCAAGATGGCAGGCAGCCACTTCAGGTGGCCAAAGAAGGTATACATGCCGTGGGCCTGTCCCATCAGGGCTACCCCGGCCGCAGAGCCGATGGAGAGCAGGCTGCCGCCCACTCCGGCGGTCAGGGTCACCAGCAGCCACTGCCCCAGCGCCATATCCGGGTTCATCGACAGCACGGCAAACATCACGGGAATGTTGTCGATGACGGAGGACAAGACCCCGATGAAGATGTTGGCCATGGTGGGATCCCCAGCGTCATACAGCCAGTGTGACACCAGCTCCAGATAGCCCATAAAGCCCAGCCCACCGACACACATCACCACCCCGTAAAAGAACAGCAGGGTATCCCACTCCGCCTTGGCCACCTTGTTGAACACGTCAAATGGCACCACAGAACCCAGACTGCGCAACCGCACCTCATCACCATTGCGTTCATAGAGCGCACGCTTGCGGGCAAGGGATCGCGGCAGCGATTTGCGCAAATAGAAGCCGAAAAACTGCAGATAGCCGAGCCCCAGCATCATGCCCAGTACAGGCGGCAGATGGAGGAAACTGTGGCATAGCACCGCCGTGATGATAGTCAGCAAGAACAGCGCGACGATGCGGCGGGCCCCCCGCTTGAGATCGACCACCTCGTTATCAGCCTCCGGCACATGGCGCGGCACCATCAGGCTCATCAGGATGGCTGGCACCAGAAAATTGAGCAGAGAGGGAATAAGCAGGGTGAAGAACTGGCCAAATTGCACCTTGCCCGCCTGCCACACCATCAGGGTGGTGATATCGCCAAAGGGACTGAACGCCCCTCCGGCGTTGGCGGCGATCACTATGTTGATGCAGGCAAGATTGACAAAACGCCGATCACCGTTGGCCACCTTCAACACCACGGCGCACATCAAGAGCGCAGTGGTCAGGTTGTCTGCCACTGGCGAGATACAAAAAGCAAGCCCGCCGGTCAACCAGAACAGGGTGCGCAAGTGAAAGCCGGATCGCACCAGCCAGGCGCGCAGAGCATCGAACAGCCGCCGATCCTCCATGGCGTTGATATAGGTCATCGCCACCAGCAGGAACAACATCAACTCGGCATATTCCAGCAGGGTATGGCGGAAGGCCTGCTCGGCGACAGGGCTCATCCCCTGCTGTGCATAGGCGATACCGATCAGGATCCAGATCACCCCGGCGGCCACCAGCACGGGTTTGGACTTGCGCAGTTGCAGATACTCTTCAGCCATCACCAGGGCGTAGGCCAACACAAACAATCCGACACAAAAAAGTCCGATTGAGGAGGATGTCAACAGAACAGGGCCACTACTGGCATGGGCGGGAGGGATAAACAGGGACAGCAGCAAAATAACAGGGGTGAGCGCAGACATGGTCTCTTCCTTTTAGAACCATCTGGCAATGATGCTAGCACCTGGATGAAAAGAAAAATTCATCCAGGTCAATTAACGCTTAATTGGTTTGCTGTCGAAACGCGGGATTATTTCTTGCCGAAACCCGACTGTTTGAGGGTATAGCCTGCGCTGTTTTGCCAGGCATCCAGACCGCTGCGGTTATTGCCCGCCACCAGACTGGCGGCCAGACTCGGACTGTTGAACAGCTGATCGGCGGTAAAGACAAAGCCGCCCTGACTGCGGGGCACTATGACCCCCTTCTCCAGCAGTTCGTGACGCAGTTCGATCACCGCTTCGCGCAAAGAGGCGGCATCCTCGCCATTGGCGGTGGAACCGGCCAGCACCATAAAGCCCGGATTTTGCCGCTTGCCCACCGGATAACCGTGGGCCTCGGCCCCTTTGCCGTTGAAGTGGTAGAGCTCGCGCTCACCCGGCCGGTTGTCAGAGAGCGCCTTTTGCAGGGTCATCAGCTCGTTGTAGATCTCGATGGGGACGACGGCAGCCTGCTTGTTGCCCTTGCTATCGATGATAAAACTGACTTGCTTGTGTAACATCCTTGCTCATCCTGTGACCCATGGAAGCCCCTATTCTAACCACCTCGGGCAAGCGGGATCCAGCGAGGATCCACTGCTCTTTTGCCGCCTTGATCACTAACTGGCACTCTTGATCAACCGTAAGGGGTGTTGATCAATGCCGGCCGTGCTAGCGTACCAAGCATGATGAAAGCCATTGACCATCAAACGGTTACCCCATGCTGACCCTGCGCAACCTCTGCAAGAGCTTCGATAACGGCAGTGAACGACTGCCGCTGTTCCACCATCTCGATCTCGCCCTCCCCGCTGGCGAGATCACCCTGCTGCTGGGCCAAAGCGGCTGTGGCAAGTCGACCCTGCTCAATCTGATCGCCGGGCTGATTGCACCGGATGAAGGGGAGATCTGGCTGGGGGAGACCCGGATCGACACCCGCTCCCCCGACGAGCGGGCACGCCTGCGGGGTCGCCATTTCGGTATCGTCTATCAGGATTTCAACCTGCTGCCGACCCTGAACGTGGCCGAGAATCTGGCCCTGCCGCTCGCCATCAACGCTCTGCCACCAGATGAGACAAAGATTGACCAGTTGCTGCATCGGCTCGATATGAGCCACAAGCGCCATGCCTGGCCGGAGCAGCTCTCCGGCGGTCAGCGACAGCGGGTGGCGCTGGCCCGCGCCCTTATCCATCAGCCCAGTTGGCTGCTCGCCGACGAGCCCACCGGCAGCCTCGATGAGCACAATGCCGAACAGGTGATGGAATTAATGATCGCGGCGGTGCGCGACACTGGCGCAGGCTTGCTGCTGGTGAGCCACAACCCGGCCTATGCAGCGCTGGCAGACAGGGTGCTGCGCCTCGAAGGGGGGCAACTTATCGAGCTCAAGGGGCCCCGCCATGACTAAACAGCGACTGCGCCAGCCGGAGTCACGCTGATGCTGCCACTCAAAGCGCTGCTGCGCCTCTATCGCAGCCACCCCTGGTTGCTGCTGATGAGTCTGGCCGGGCTGGTATTGGGGGTGTCGCTGGTGGTGGCCATCGAGCTGCTCAATCACAGTGCCCGCACCAATTTTGTCGCCGCCCGCAGCCAGCTGGCGGGGGAAGCCAACTACCGGCTGGCCCCTGCTGGCGGGATGGATGAGCAGCTTTACGTGCAGCTGGTGACCAGCCAGCCCGCCCTCGATGCCATGCCCCAGCTCCATGGCTGGCTCAAGGATGAAGAGGGGCGCAGCTTTCAACTGCTGGGAATGGATCTCTTCAACCCCGGCCCCCTGCGCCAGCTGTTTGGCGCCCAACCCGCGAGCGAGCCCGACTTTTCGCTAAACGATGCCGACAGCATCTGGCTGGCGGCCCCTGAGGCAGCTCGCCTTGGCTGGCAAGCGGGCCAGAGCCGCCGCTTTGTATTGGGCGGCAGCGATGGCGCCAGCGCCCGCCCCCTGACCCTGACGCTGGCGGGCACCTTTGAACCGGGCGCCGTGCCCATGGAGCGACTGCTGATAACCGATATCGGCCTCGCCCAGCCGCTGCTGGATAAAGCGGGTCGGCTCGATCGCATCGTCTTCAAGCTAAGCGACGCCGAGGCTCGCACCCTGCAAGCCACCCTGCAAACCCGTTACCCGAACCAGCCCTTGTGGCTTGAGCCCATCAGCCCGGCGCTCGATGCCAGCCAGCTTGGCGATGCGCTGGCCCTTAACCTGATGGCGCTCTCATTGCTCGCCATGGCGGTGGGATTGTTTCTGGTGTTCAACGCCCAGCGATTTGTGCAGAGCGTACGCCGCCCCCAGCTGGCCCAGTTGATCATACTGGGGATGGGGCCGAGTCGGGTGCTGCGCTGGCTCATTCTGGAGCTACTTATTCTCGCCACCCTCGGCACCCTGCTCGGGGTGCTGCTCGGCAGCCTGTTGGCACTGGCGCTGATGGGACAACTGACCCAGGCGCTGGCCGATCTCTATGGGCCCAACCCCATCGACCTGTTGCGCCTCTCCCCTGTGAGCCTGCTCAAGGCACTGTTGATCGGGCTGCTCGGCACACTGGCCGCCAACCTGCCCGGCTGGTGGCAACTGCTGCGCCAATCCCCCCTCGAACTGCGAGCCGGAAGCAGCCGCCCCCCCGCTCACCCGTGGCGACGGCGCGTGCTGGCCATCGCCATCTTGTTGCTGTGCGCTGTTTGCCTGTGGCTGCCGCAAACCGGTCTCACCGGTGCGCTGTTTATCGCCGGAGGCTGGCTGCTGGCCATGGCGCTCTGGCTGCCCGATGCCCTGCGCGGCCTGCTTGGCTGGTTACGACGGCGCACGGGCGGCCCCCTCACCGCCCGGCTCGGGGTGGCCGAGACCCTCTATCACCTCGATCGCACCGCTATCGCGGTGATGGCGTTGCAGCTCGCCATCGCGGCGGCCATCGGCATCGGCGTCATGGTGTCGAGCTTTCGCTCAAGCGTGGAGATCTGGCTCGGCCAGCGTCTGGCCGCCGATCTCTATGTCACCGCCCCCAAGGGGGTGGCGGGCAACAAGGGCACCTTGAACGAAGCGACCCTTAAGACCCTGCTCGCCAATCCGCTGGTGAGCGCCGCCTCGCGCCGCTCGGTGCATCCTGCCCGCTGGCAGGGGCAGCCCATCGAGTGGGCACAGATGGATTTTATCCCCCAGCTTAAAGCGGCCTATCCGCTGCTGGCCGGACGCTGGCCGACCCGCCCCGACGAGGTGCTGGCGAGCGAGCCGCTGACGGTGCGCCTCGGGGTCAAGGTAGGCCAGACATTGGCGATCAGCGGCGAGCAGGGGCCAAGGCAGTTCACCGTCACCGGCGTCTATCAGGACTACGGCAGCGACAAGGGGCAGATCCTGCACGCCTTCGAGGCGGGGGCGGTGCAATCCCTCGCCCTCTTTAGCAACGACCCCGAGCAACTGGCCGACCGTCTGCGCGAGCGCTTTGGCGAGCAGCTCAATCTGCTCTCTGCCCCCGCCATCCACAGCGCGGCCCTCAAGGTGTTTGACCAGACCTTTGTGGTGACCGAGCTATTGAAACTGCTGATCCTCGGCATCGCCTTTGTCGGCATTGGCTCGGCCTTTATGGTGCTGGGGTTGGCGCGCCGTGGCGAGCTGCAGACCTTGCAGAGTCTGGGCTTGAGCCCCCGCCACTGCCGTCAGCTGCTGGTGTGGCAAGGGGCGGGATTGGGGCTGCTCACCGCCCTGCTGGCCCTGCCGGTGGGATATGGCCTCGCCTGGGTGCTGATCGAGGTGGTCAACCCCCGCGCCTTCGGCTGGCGCCTCGCCTTCGAGGCCGCCCCCCTTCATGCAGTCACCGCCCTGTTGCTGGCGCCGGTGTGTGGCGCATTGGCCTCCTGGTATGCCGCAAGGAGAGTGGTATGAAATATCGGTTAGCGCACTGGCTCAGCCATGGCTTGACGACCCCATTGACCACTTCCCTCTCTCCGCCCCTTCTTCAGCGCAGAGAAGAGCAGAGTGCAGCATTGAACCATCCCCTCTCCCTTCGGGAGAGGGCCAGGGTGAGGGGGAGCTTGTCCTCCTTACAGCTTCTGTGGCTCGCCACCCTCTTGCTCCCGCTGATTGCCATGATTGGCAGCGCGCAGGCCAGTGATCTGGGCGCCCTGCTAGGCGGTGGCAACGACAGTTTTAAAAAGGTGCAGCCGGGACAAACCATCCAGCTGCCGGAGGATCACGCGGCCCACCCCGATTACCGCTCCGAGTGGTGGTATCTCACCGGCAACCTCAAGGATGAACAGGGGCGCGAATATGGCATGCAGTGGACCCTGTTTAGGCAGGGTATCGAGCAAGAACTCCGCACCAGCAACCCCTGGCTCACCCCCCAGCTCTGGCTGGCCCAGTTTGCCATCACGGATCTCGATCGTGGCAGCCACCAGCAAGATGAACGGGCCAGTCGGCAGGGGCCGGGACTGGCGGGGGCCAGCGGCGGCCAATATTGGCTCAGGGAGTGGCGACTTGCCTCGCAAGGGGCGGCGCTCTTCCCCGCCACCCTCAAGGTGCAGAGCAAGATTGGCGAGCTGAACCTCACCGTCACCGCCGCCAAGCCGTTGGTGCTGCAAGGCAAGGCCGGTTACAGCGAGAAGAGCCCGGGCAACGCCTCCTTTTACTACTCCTACCCACGCCTGCATTTAAGCGGCACCCTGATCAGCGATGGCGAGACCCGCACCGTCAGCGGACAAGGGTGGTTTGATCACGAGTGGAGCAGCTCGGTATTGGCCGAGTGGCAATCGGGTTGGGACTGGTTTTCGCTCCAGTTGAACGATGGCCGCGAGCTGATGCTGTTTCGCCTGCGCACCAAGGCGGGCCGCGCAGAACCAGAAAACCGTTACGGTATTTTGATTGAGCGGGACGGCAGCAGCCGGGTGCTCGCCCCCGACGCGATTCGCCTTACGCCGGGCAACACCTGGCGCGGCCCCAAGGGGCAAGCGTACCCCGTTGAGTGGCAGCTAAACGCCGCCGGAATGAGCCTCACCATCAAAGCCCGTCAGCCCAATCAGGCCATGACAGGTCGCTTTGACTACTGGGAGGGTGCGGTAACGGTGGAGGGAGATGCCAAAGGGCTGGGCTATCTGGAGATGACCGGCTACTGAACACCCTCGACAAACGTGGCCGGTCTGCTCGATGACCCGAAATAAATCGCCCTTATAACAGGGCATCACAGTGATATCGCCCAGCCATTTATGTCACTTGGCGCCAGTAGCCAAGGATGCCTTATCTGTTCATTTATTGAACTCCCCTTACCCACTCAACCCGCAGCCAATTTGGCTCTAGTCTGATCCTCGTCAAAAAACCTTTCAAAATCCGAGCGATAACTAACTTTTTACTCACTTAAATTGGTCGTCGTTTGATATCTTTCTCATCCGGCACTCAAGGTTCCAAAGGCAGCTAGGAAAAGCGTATGGATTGGCCCGCCTTAATTGGGTTTAAAACAGCATGCCAAAGGCTGAAATTTCATGCAGCAGTAATCTTTTGGCTGATAGGAAAATATCATCACAATGTTTAACGCCATCATCTGAAATTTAAATAAACATATTCATTCATAGAATGATAATAAAAAGAGGAATCCATGGAGCAATATAAACTTCAACTATCTTCTGTCAGGCATACAGCTCCTGATGGTATTGAAATGGGAGTTATGAATGATGGAACCCCTTACCTTGGCGCAAGAGGTTTGGCTACACTTTGTGGTGTAGCGCCGAGTGTCATTATTACTCTAGTAAAAGACTGGCAAATTGACTTACGCACTAAGCCTCGTGGCCAAGCTATAGAGAGACTAATTCTAGAGCAAGGAGGTGATCCAAATAATCTTTATGTGCCAATTACTGTTGATGGCAAAACTTACCATGCTATTAATGATACAAATTGCATGGCAATCCTTGAGTATTATGCTTTCGACTCACAAATACCTCAAGAACAAGCAAAACGTAACTACCGTAGCCTTGCAAAATTAACACTTCGCACATTTATATATGAACACACCGGTTATAACCCTGAAGATGCAATACCACATTACTGGAAAGTATTTCATGAGAGGATAACTCTCAATGAGTTGCCATCTGGCTATTTTAGTGTGTTCTCTGAAATTGCTAACCTAATAATTTCCAGCATTAGAAACGGTATGCCGTTTGACAGCAAAACAATGCCTGACATTAGCGTTGGTATCGCATGGGGAAAGCACTGGAGTGATCATGCGCTAAACCATAAATATGGTGAGCGAATAAAACACCGTCATAACTTTCCTATTGATTTCCCTCAAAAAGATCCGATGGCATGGATTTACCCCGTAGATGCTCTTGGAGAATTCCGTCGCTGGATGGACAACATTTATGTAACGCAAAAATTCGGGCCATATTTACATAAAAAGCTAAAGGATGGAAAGCTAAATAATATTGATGTTCCAGCTCTAATTGCGGCAGTACAACCAGTCCGCCTAAATTAGCTACAGCTTGTTATTAAACATATGAAAATCATTAAGTTGATAACAAGCCAGCCTAGAGTCGATAATAATCAAAGGATAAAAACATGACTGAATGGATACATGTAAATTCAACTGCAATTCGTCGCGTTGGCTACAATGCGGAGTCTATGCAAATGTTTATTGATTTCGAAGAGAGCATTCCTGTGTATACTTTTTATAATGTTCCAGAACCCATTTTCAGGTCTTTTGTAACTGCACGTTCAGTTGGTCAATACTACCATCAGTATATAAAAGGTAGATATACGAATTAATCTATTGAAATACCGTATTTTGTGAGTGCATCTGTTTAGGTTGATTATGAGCAGCACATTTATAACGCGCTCCTTGATACAAAAACAATCTAACTTAATCTTTAGAAAACCCATACTTTGTTGAACTCAGGAGTTATTATGCCTTTCACATATAAAGTTGATACATTTATCCCTACCGTATCAGGTTGTGGTGCGAAAGATAATGGATGGGACTCTAAACGCTGTGAACAATTTCAAGCTTTCCTTAATCAATATGCCGAAAGTGGATGGCGTTTACATTCTAGTGATTTTAGAGAAGTTACCGTCGCTGGCTGTGGGGGTGGAAAAGGAGCTTGGTTAGTCTGTGTTTTTGAGAAAGAGTTATGAAGATAATTGCAGTATTGGCTGTTCGATTTTATCAGAAGCATTTACGCCATCTTCATAATAGACGGTGCATTTACACGCCTTCATGCTCTAACTATACCATTGCAGCCATTGAGAAATATGGCGTAATAAAAGGTTGCCGATACGGTTATTTACGAATAAAGCGTTGTAATGGTGCCTTATATAAAGGCGGTGAGGACTTACCTTAACAGTTAGTTACCTAAACGTCAAAGAAGTGCATATTCAATTGACATTAACATTATAAAACCCCGGCAAAAAACTTTATTCCGGGGTTTCTTTCAATTATCAGGTTAAGATTATTTATTCGGCGAGTAGGCACACCACATCCTAACCGATAGAAAATACACAACAGAAAAAATCTTTACTCGAATATCTCCAGCTCTGAGTAACAATTTTAGATAACTAGTTATTTCCTCCCGCTGCCTAGCGATTGAATAAATGCCAGCGTACGGCGATTAAACTGCTCCGGCTGCTCCACATTGCAGACATGGCCGCACTGTTCAATAACCGCCAGCGAGGAGCTGGCATCACGGGCCACCTGTTCGCGCACTGGCGCCAGAAACATATGATCCTCCTCCCCCATCACATAGAGGGTGGGTATGGGCAGGGAGCGTTCGCGGAAGTAGCGCATCAGCGGGTTGACCTCGGTGGCGAGGCGGAACCAGCGTTTGAACTCCTTCTGGCAGAGCTTGCGGGCCTCGCGTACAAAGAGGTTGCGCGACTCCTGATGGTGCTGGCGCGGCATGATGATGAAGGCAAACAGCCGGTAGAGCCACATATAGGGCAGGAAGTGCTGGCCGAGTCGGCCCAGTTGCACCAGCACCCGCGAGCGGATATCGAGCCGCAGAATGGCGCCCCCCAGAACCATGCTTTTCACCCGCTCCGGGCAGAGCTCGGCCAGATGGCGAATAAGGATGGTGCCAAGGGAGATGCCGACAAAGTGGGCGCGGCGGATATCGAGATGATCGAGCAGCCGAACGATATCTTCGGTCACTTCCCGAAAGCTGTAGTGGCCCTTGACCACCTGTTGCAGCTGGTGGGACTGGCCGTGGCCGCGCAAGTCCAGCAGCAGCACGTTGAAGTGTTCGCGATAGGCTCGCAGCTGCTTGAACCAGATGGAGGAGCTGCCACCGGCGCCGTGGACAAACACCACCCAATCCCGCTCGGGACCCAGTTCGAAAGTCTTGTGATACAACATCCAATAGGCTCCCTTGGTGATGGGGGGTATACTCGGCTGCGCGCATATTAACAGAACAGGCCCGCCGATAGATATGCGCCTGACATGACCCGGATCACCCCTTGCGCGAGAACCCACCATGGATTTGACCCGTTTGCGCCACTTTCTGCTGACCCTGCCGGGCGCCACCGAAGATACCCCGTTTGGCCCGGAGATCCTGGTCTACCGCATCGCGGGCAAGATGTTTGCGCTGGTGGATTGGCAGGCCGAGCCGCTCACCATCAACCTCAAGTGCGAGCCCGAGCTGGCGTTGCTGCTGCGCGAGATCCACCCCGAGGTCAAACCGGGCTGGCATATGAACAAGCAACACTGGAACACAGTGACCCTGAACAGCACCTTGCCAGATGATCTGTGGCAAGGCTGGGTGCACCACTCCTATGAGCGGGTTGTCGCGGGTCTGCCCAAAGCCAAACGGCCACAGGCGCCGCGCCCCCTCCCCCCTACTGACGGCCCAACCTTATGACCCCAGCACTGCGTATTGTCCCCCTTGGCGAGGCACATATCCCCGCCCTCGTGACCCTGTTTGAGCAGGCGGTGCGACGCAGCAGCCCCGAGCACTACAGCGCCGAGCAGGTGGAGCAGTGGGCCCTCGGTTCACAACATCCGGGCTTTGTCAGCCAGCTGCGCGAGCACCACGGCTGGGTGGCGGAGCAGGCAAGTGTGCCCCTCGGGTTTGTCACCCTGAGCCCCGATGGCCACCTCAGTCTGCTCTATGTCAGCGCCGACTATCAGCGCCAGGGACTGGGCAATCTGCTGCTCACCACGGCGCTCGCGGGGGCCCGAGGGCTCGGTATGACCCTCATCACCACCGAGGCCAGCGCCTTCAGTTATGAGCTATTTTTACGACATGGCTTTACGTTGACCGGGCTGGAGTGCGTGGAGCGGGGCGGAGTCAGTTTTACGCGCCATCGCCTGCACTGCTGCTTGCCAAGCTAGGGCAAGCCACTAAAATACGCTTAATTTTCGTATTGTTACTGTATTGAGGCAGCAACCATGGTGGTAGAAAGTGAAGGCTATATCTCGCTGATCGAGTATCTGGTGGAGAGTTTGGGACTGTTTGAATCCCAACAGCAGAACGATGGTGAAGAGACCATCGAAGATCTGGTCAGTGGCCGAGTTGCCAGCAACCTGATGGCCATTTGCGAGCAAAACCCCCAGCTCGATCCCAAGGTGCGTTTTGCCATCATGCAGGAGGCCGACGCCGTGGTCGCCGATCTGGAAGAGGTGCTCTCCGCCGTCTGGCTGCGCGCCCCGACCCCGGAACAGAAAACCTTCCTCATCGAGTTTATCGACCTTATCAAAAACCTGTTCGATAGCGCCATCGGCTGATCTGCCGTCCGGCTCTCCCGCCCAACGCAAGTTTCAGAACAGCAGATAAGGAAAAGGGCCGCCTTGGTGGGCAGCCCTGCTTGCTATCATTTTCAACCCGCCAGTGCGTTCATTCATCAGGCGGTTATCAAGGCAAGAAATGTGTCTGGACTTTGCATCCGATCCCTGGACGCTACCTAGTTAGTCCCGACTGGTCGCAATAAGTTCCCTCCTCCGACCATTTATTTTCACTTTTATTAAGAAATCGACTACAAACCTGTTCAGCGGTTCAGGCTGGGCGGCAAACAGACTCCAATGCCACCCAATCCGCAGTAACCATCCGGGTTTTTCTCCAGATATTGCTGATGATAATCCTCGGCGTAGTAGAAGGGCGCCAGCGGCAGAATGCGGGTGGTAATGGCACGGCTGTCGCCGCTGGCCGCCATCGCCTGCTGGTAGGCCGCCATGCTCTGCTGGGCAATGATCTGCTGGCTCTCATCGCCATAGAAGATCACCGAGCGATACTGGGTGCCGATGTCCCCGCCCTGACGCATCCCCTGCGCCGGATCGTGCTGCTCCCAGAACAGTCTGAGCAGATCGCCATAGCTGATCACCGCCGGATCAAACACCACCTGCACCGTCTCGGCATGGCCGGTCAAGCCGCTGCACACCTCTTTGTAGGTGGGATTCTGGGTCACGCCGCCCTGATAACCGGCCGCGGTAGAGTAGACGCCCGGCTGCTGCCAGAACAGGCGCTCCACGCCCCAGAAACAGCCCATGCCAAACCAGGCCACCGCCATCCCTTCCGGCCAGGGGCCCTGGGTCGGGTTGCCGTTCACCGCATGCTGCTGACCAATCACCATCGCTTCGCGTCGTCCCGGCAGGGCATCTGCCGGTGAAATAATCTGTTCCATGAATTCTGTCCTTGTATAAAACCCTGTGAAATCACACAGCTGACGAAAAGGAGCATCGAAGATAGCAGTTTATCGCGCCGGATCAACCGGCGGGCCCCTTCCCGCTCGCCCCAACGGCCATCTGCGCTTCGAACCATCCTTTCCCGATCCGCACGGCCAAGCCGCCCCTCGTAGACCAGAAACGGCCAAAATCAATATTTAGTCTTGATTTGTGAATTAATTTTCATATATTGAGCCAATCGCTGTTTTTTTATGGAAGAAATATCAAGTGCGTGAACGCGAACCCAGTCTGGTCAATGCCTTCCGGCAATCCACCCCCTATGTCAATGTGCATCGGGGTGCCACCTTTGTGCTGATGATGGGGGGAGAAGCCATCTGCCACCCCAACTTCGCCAATATCGTCAGCGATATCGCCCTGCTGCAGACACTGGGCATACGCCTGGTGCTGGTGTTTGGTTCACGTCCGCAAAACGATGAAGCGCTGGCCCGCGCCGGTATCGAGGCCCAGTATCACAAGCGGATCCGGGTCACCGATGACGAGAGTTTCACCATCATCAAACAGGTGTGTGGCGGCCTGCAATACGACATCACCGCCCAGCTCTCCATGGGGCTCGCCAATACCCCCATGCAGGGGGCGCGGATCAGCGTGGTGAGCGGCAACTTCGTCACTGCCCAGCCGCTGGGGGTGGATGATGGCATCGACTTTTGCCATAGCGGCCGGGTGCGCCGCATCGACGTGGAGGGGATCACCCGCCAGCTCGATCAGAAGAGTCTGGTACTGATCTCCCCCATCGGCTGTTCGGTCACCGGCGAGAGCTTTAACCTGAGCTCCGAAGAGGTGGCCCGCCGGGTGGCGGTCGACCTCAAGGCGGACAAGCTCATCTGCTTTAGCAGCACCCAGGGGGTAATGGACAGACGCGGCGAAGCTATCTCCGAGCTCTTCCCCGAACAGGCCGAAGAGCTGCTGGTGGAGCTGGAGCAGGCGGGCGAAGAGATGTCCGGCACCGCCCGCTACCTGCGCGCGGCCATAGCCTCCTGCCGTGGCGGTGTGCCCCGCTCCCATCTGGTGAGCTATCAGGATGATGGCGCCATGCTGCAGGAGCTGTTCAGTCGCGACGGCCTCGGCACCCAGATCGTGCGGGAAAGTGCCGAGCAGGCCCGCGCCGCTACCATCGAGGATATCGGCGGCATTCTGGATCTGATCCGCCCGCTGGAGGAGGAAGGCATTCTGGTGCGCCGCTCCCGCGAGCAGCTGGAGATGGAGATCGACAAGTTCACCATCATAGAGCGCGATGGTCTCATCATCGGCTGCGCGGCCCTCTACTGCTTTATGGAAGAGGCGATGGCGGAGATGGCCTGCGTCGCCATTCACCCCGACTATCGCAACTCCAACCGGGGGGATCAGCTGGTGGCCAAGGTGGCCGAGCGGGCCAAGCGGCTTGGCATTCGCCGCCTGTTCGTGCTCACCACCCGCTCCATCCACTGGTTCCGGGAGCGGGGCTTCGATCCGCTGGAAGTGGAAGATCTGCCGGTGGCGCGCCAGCGTCTCTACAACTGGCAGCGCCGTTCCAAGGTTTTGTCAAAGACCATTGCCTAAGCCATTGATTCTGTGTTGAGTTAGCCGACAATTTGAACTTTTTCACAAACTCGATTGACAGTGCAATCCAACGCAGGTTATTTCTAAATGCACTCCACCGCCCTGGTGGAGCCAGAAGAGGAGCGCTGCCCAGGCAGCCCAAGGGAGGACGCCAGCGTCCGGTGAACTTGGGTCAGGGGGAGCAGCGCCGAGACGAGTGAGGAGACTGGTAACCTCAACGTCGGCTGCGGGGGCTGAATCCCCCGGGTTGTCATCGGTAGTGATCATCCCCCACCGCGCCCTGTCAGGGGCGGTACGGGATGGGCTCTGCAGGTGGAGTGCTTCTGGCCGGGATAGCTTCGTTCATTCCTGCCATTTTCAGCCTCCTCCTCTCTTTTTTGCCCGATGGAACCGGAATCTTAAAATAAGACAGGAGTAAGCAATGAGCCCGATCAATGTCGCCAAGTTTGGCGGAACCAGTGTCGCCAACTTCCCGGCCATGAATCACTGCGCCGACATCGTGCTGGCCAATCCCGCCACCCGGGTGGTGGTGCTGAGCGCCAGCGCCGGTGTCACCAACCTGCTGGTCGCTCTGGCACAAGGGGAGCTGGACGAAGCGGGCCGCGACGAGCAGCTGGCCAAACTGGCCGGGATCCAGCAGGCCATTCTGACCGATCTCGGCAACCCCGTTGATGTGAGCGCCCTCATTCATGGCCAGCTGGACGAAATTCGCCTCATGGCCCAGCAAGCTCACCAGCATACCGATGCGGAGCTGGCCGACCGCCTCATCGCCTGCGGCGAGCTGATGTCTACCCGCCTCTTTACCGAGCTGCTGCGCCAGCGCGGCGTCAAGGCCCACTGGCAGGATGTGCGCCAGCTGATGCGCACCGACAGCCGCTTTGGCAAGGCCACCGTCGATCTGGCCACCACCCGAACCCTCTGCCAGCAGACGCTGGGCCCGCAGCTTGGCGACAGCCTTATCATCACCCAGGGCTTTATCGGTGCCGATGGCGATGGGCGCACCACCACGCTGGGTCGCGGCGGCTCTGACTACAGCGCAGCCCTGCTCGCCGAAGCGCTCGATGCCGCCAGTATCGAGATCTGGACCGATGTGCCCGGCATCTACACCACAGATCCGCGCCTCGTCACCCGCGCCCGCCCCATTCCTGAAATCAGCTTTGTCGAAGCGGCCGAGATGGCCACCTTCGGCGCCAAGGTGCTGCACCCCGCCACATTGCAACCGGCGGTGCGCCAGAATATTCCGGTGTTTGTCGGCTCCGCCAAGGATCCTGCCGCCGGTGGTACCTGGATCCGCGCCAGCACAGATTCAAGCCCGCTGTTTCGTGCCGTCGCCCTGCGCCGCCAGCAGGTGCTGGTGACCCTGCACAGCCTCAACATGTTCCACGCCTACGGCTTTTTGGCCGAAGTGTTCGGCATTCTGGCCCGTCACCGCATCTCGGTTGATCTCATCACCACGTCAGAAGTGAGCGTGTCATTGACCCTGGATCACACCGGCAGCCAGAGCAACGGCGAACCGATCCTGAGCGACAAGGTACTGACCGAGCTGGGGCAGCTCTGCAAGGTGGAGGTGGAAACCGGTCTGGCACTGGTGGCGCTCATCGGCAACCGGATGAGCGAAGTGAACGGGGTGGGCAGTCAGGTCTTCGACGCCCTGCGCGAGCACAACATCCGGATGATCTGCTACGGCGCCAGCGCCCACAACCTCTGCTTCCTGGTCAAGGAGAGCGAGGCGGGCAATATCGTCAACCGCCTCCATCAGGAGTTGCTGGACTGACCCTCAACCGAGGCAATTCCGGCCATGCAACAGGGCGCCTGCAAGGCGCCCTGTTCATTTGCGTATCCCTTACGTTGCGGCTCAGGCAAGGCTGGTGGCAGGCAACTGACAGGCCACTGCTTCCCGGCGCAGCTGCTGCAAGCGAGCCAGCAGCCCGGTCTGGCCGAGCTCCGTCTCCTGAGGCGAGAGATTGTCCACCAGCAGCGGATAGTGATCCGTCACCGCCTGCATCAACCAGTCGAGGCGACGCAGGGTGAGCGGGCCGCAGCTCTGGCCGCTCAGATCATCGGCCACATCGAGCCGGTGGCTACGATACATGTCCCGCCACCAGTTGGCGACCAGCGCCTCGTCGCTCGCCAGCGCGGCGCTCCACTCCCCTTGCAGGGCGTGCAGGCGGGCCAGCACGGGCGCGCTGGCCCCTTCGCGGATCAGGTGATGGATCTCCCGTTTCACCCACTTGAGGCAGAGCTCGCGCCAGTAGCGAAATTGCGGCAGAGGATCGGCCTCATCGAGCCAAAGCCCCGATAGGGTGCGGGTCTCCAGTCGCTCCGGCACATGGAACTGCGGGTCGACCAGACCATTGGAGTTGTATTCAAAGCGGGGATCGAAGGTCCACATATAGCCAAAGTCGAACACGCAGATCTGCTCGCCGTCATCGAGCAGGTTGCCCGGGCTCGGGTCCCAGTCAAACCAGCCCCAGCGGGCCAGCTCACCCTGCACCTCCAGCATCTGGGCCAGATTGCGCTCGTTGAGCTGATGGACCGGTACGCCCCGCAACCAGGGGGAGACCAGCACCCCGGCCCGCGCCGAGCCAAAGCTGGTGCAGACCACGTGGGAGAGGACAGTAGGATGCAACTCGCGCAGCGCCTCGATTTCGCGCCGCCGCTCCAGCTCGGTCAGAAAGGCTGTCTTGCCATCGAGGTTGGCCACCAGCGAATCCTGACGGCGCCGCTTGAGGCACCAGTGATGCCCCTCCACCTTGAGGTGAAACACCTCGGCGGTGAGACCGTGGCGATAGACCTTGACCACAGCCGGATGGCTATCCTTCAGCTTGACCAGTTGGGCCAGCGGCAGCGGGCAGTCGCGCTCGCGTCCGATCCGGATCTCTTCCTTGCTCTCCAGCATGCGCAGCAATCTGGCCTGACGTGCCATCACTTTGGGATTCATACATGTACCTCCAGTCGCTATCGAGAGACTAAACAGCAGATCCCTCCCAAGCCAGTGGCAAAACCCCATGATGACGCTTTCATCACATATTCCGAACAACCCCTCGATCGGGATCACAATTTGCAAGGTTGAGCTGTAACCAAATATTCATTAAGTGGTCATTAAATTGACAAGCTGAAACAAGGCCCGCACCATCGGGTCAAACTCTATGCGGATGAACGATCTCTCCCTCACTCGCTCAAAGGATGAGCTTATATGAATCGCCCCTCCTCAGGCCGCCCCCGCGTCCTGAGTCTGCCCTCTCTGCTGCTTGCCCTGCTGAGCGGATTGCTGCTGCTGACTCTGTTGTTGCCGCTGCTCAATCCCGGCAGCTGGCTGGGCCGCGCCCAACCGCTGGTGCTGGGCCCCGCCGACAATCCGCTGGCCACCCTCACCCGCCACGCCCTGCTCTATAAAAGCGACAGCCGCGGCCTCTATCTGGTGGTGCGCAGCCAATGGCAGTTGCGGGGGCCGCTGCAAGCGGGGGACAAGGTGCGGGTGGAGCTGCTCAACGACAAGGGGGAGCGGATCGACCAGCTGAGTCAAGCGGTGGATAAGCGTCAGGTGTGCCGCAATAACCGCTGCTCGCTGGATCTCAACAGTACCCTGCGCGCCCCGGATGACGCGCTGGCTAGCCGTTACCAGCTGCGCATCGGGCTGCTGCTCAAAGATCGCCCCGAGAGCGGCGATTTCAGCCAGATCCTGCAAACCCTGCCGGAGCAGGGCTTCAACCTCACCTATCTGGTGGTGAGCCTGACCCTGGTACTGGCCTTGAGCGCCGCCGTGCTCAAGACGGTGCTGCCAAAGCTGCGCCGCAGCCTACGCTGGCGGATCATCGGCAGCCTGCTGCTCGGCAACCTCACCTTCGTGCTGCTGCACGGCTTCGTGGTGTTCAAGCTGGGGGAGTTTCTGCTCTGGTCAGGCTTTCGGCCGGAGCACTACTATCTGGCCTGGGGCAGCATGGTGCTGGGCTGGAGCCTCTGCGCGCTGGCGGGCTTCAACCTCTATATGGGGCTGGTCTTTACCGCGCTTTCTGGCATAGGTCTGCTGGCCAACTTTATGAAGATCGCCATCTACGGCGTGCCGCTCGGCGGGGATGATTTTGGCAACCTGCTCGCGCTGCTGCGGATCCTGCTCGACCAGCACCCCATCCTGCCCATCTTCACCGTGTTGCTGGCACTGTTTCTCTGCTGGCGCTTTGCCCTGTCGCGCTGGGTGCTGCGCACAGCCGCTGCCACCGTCGCCTTCTTTGCCCTCTGCGTCTTTGCCACCCAGACCGGCAACAAGCTGCTGGGAGCCAACATTCGCTACGTGGATCGTGCGGTCAACTACCACAGGGACATCATCCGCTCCGGCCCCGGCCTCTATCTGTTCAATCTGGTGGACGAGATGCTGCAAAGCGGCAGCGTGTTTCGCTACCCCTTGCAGATCAACGAGCTGGCCCCGCAGCTGAGTTATCCGCCCCAGGGCATTGCGCCGCGCTGGGATCTGGTGATCGTGCTGCAATATGAGTCGCTCTGGCTCGACTGGAAGGGGCGGATCTGCGCCCCGGCTCCCACCCTCTCCCTGCCCGCCAGCGTGCAGCAGTGGCAAAAAACCATCCACTCCCCCACCACCGGCGGCATGACGGTGCTGGCGGAGTTCGAGATGAACACCGGCCTGCCGGTGGGCTTGCTCAAGCAGGGGGTGGTGCCCTACTACTACCTCTCGCAGCAGGTGCCGGGGCTGGCCCAGAGCGCAAGAAAGAGTGGCTACCAGACCCTGTTCGCCCACCCCTATGTGGAAAAATTCTGGGGCCGCGCCAAAGCGATCCCGGCGCTCGGCTATGAGGAGCGCTGGTTCGACACCCGCTTCACCACCCTCGAGCACAAGGGACTCTATATCTCCGATGATGCCCTCATCGACCACCTGCTCAAGCGCAGCGAACAGGATGACAAACCGCTGTTTGCCTATGCGGTCACCATGCAGGGGCACGGCCCCTTCGATGGCCCCCGCTATCAGGGGCAGGAGCGCAGCGGCGCCTGCCCGAACCAGAGCGAGAGCGACACCCAGCTGCTCAACACCTACTACACAGGGGTGGTGGATGCCATGGCCTCGCTGGAGCGGCTGCTCAAGACCCTCGACCAGTCGGGCAAGCGCTATCTGGTGGTGGCCTTTGGCGATCACCAGCCGTTTTTGATGTCCGCCGGCAAGGGGATTCACGGTGACAAGCCGGCCCGCGATGCCACCTACCAGATCCCCATGATGGCCTTTGCCCGCGCCGATGATCCCCTCAATCTGGCGACCCAGTTTGCGCCGGTGCGCCAGCTCTACCAGATGGGTCAGGCCACCCGCCAGCTGCTGGCGGGGGATATCACCCCCATCGAGGACAAGCCTCTGCTCCATCCGGTGCTGGGAGAAGAGAAAGGGTTCGACCCTTCAAGCCTGGTGCCGCAGATCCGCGCCAGCTTCCGGCCCGATGCCCTGCCCTGATCACGCCCCACAAAAACAGACAAGGCCGCTAAGCGGCCTTGTTTTTTGACATTCATTTCGCCCTCATTCTGCTCGCCACCAGGGCTCAAGTAGCGTGAGCTGCTGGCGGTCGAGATCAAGCGCCACCTCGATACCCAGCGGCAGCGTCAGCATGGGGTGGGTATGGGCGCAGTCAAACTCCGCCAGAATGGGGAAGTTCGGCTCCCCCACTACCTCCAGCAGGATATCGAGGGGGCGCTTGCCGCTACCCTGATCGTTGAACAACTCGTGCTTGCCGAGGATAAGCCCACCGATCCGATCAAAGACCCCGCACAGCTTGAGGTGGGCAAAGGAGCGCTCCAGCGTCTCGGCAGATTTCAGGCTGTCCTCCAGCAGCAGAATGTCGCCGCGTTCGATGGGCGGCATATAGGGGGAGCCCCAGATGCCCGCCATGGTGTTGAGGTTGCCGCCAATCAGCCGTCCCTCAACCCGACCTGAACCCACCGAGATCAGCCGATTGGGCTGGCAGCGCTTGGCCCGGGTCTGATTCTCCCAGTCCAACCGTTCATCGCTCCACTGCGCTGGCGTAGGCAGCGTGCAGGGGACGCCAGCTTCGTCGGCCAAGTCGGCCAACGTAATCTGTAAAAAACTGGCCAGCGTCTCATCCACCAGCGGCGGCGACTCGCCAAAGGAGGCCACCAGCGCCGGGCCATAAAAGGTAACCAGGCCAGTTTGGGCGTGGATGCCGAGCAGCAGGGCCGTCACATCGGAGTAGCCAACGATGATCTTGGGGTCGCGCCTCAGCGCCTCAAAATCGAGGTAGGGCAGCAGGGAGTTGGAGTTGTTGCCGCCAATCACCGACATGATGCAGCGCACTTCTGGGTCGCGAATAAGGGCGTTGAGCTCCTCAGCCCGCGCGGCGATGGAGCCGGAGCGCCAGTGATCCTGCTGGCCGGTGAGGCTGCCCGCCTTGAGCCTAAAGCCCTGCCCCTCAAGAAAGGCTTTTGCGCGGGCAAAACGGTTGGGTGCCCAGGCGGTCGCCGCGCTGGAGGGGGAGAAAAAAGCGATGGTATCGCCACGTTGGAGCAGCGGGGGAACCAATAACGTCATGACACACTCATCCTTGCCAATATCCAGCCATCACAGAGTCGTTGAGACTCCTACACAACTCCTTTGATCACAACGGGTTTATCAGTGTCGTTTAGAAATACAAAACACTTGATTCATTATTAACAGATATTCTAAACACCATCCCCTTCCTAGAATGACCTCATTGCGATGGCCAACCCCGGTTGGTTGTCAGAATGGTCGGCCTGACAGCCCGAACGTTCTCTTTCCCACTTTTTCTCTCTGACTTATCAATGAGGTGCCTGTCATGAACAAAAACGCATCCCCCAGCGCATTGGTTGTAGAAGGCGGCGCCATGCGCGGCATATTTGCCAGCGGCGTGCTGGATGCGTTTATCGAGCATGACTATCGCCCCTTTGACTTCGCCATCGGCGTCTCGGCGGGGGCCACCAACTTGCTGGCTTATCTCGCCAGCCAGCATGGCCGCAGCCACGAGATCCTGACCAAACTGGCGTGCAGCCAGCAGTTTATGGATCCCCTGCGCTTTGCCAAGGGGGGCAATCTGGTGGATATCCACTGGCTGTGGAACACCAGCTGCCGCAAGTATCCCCTCGACATTCACGCCTACCGGGAGACCGGCATCCCCTTCTATGCGGTGGTGACCAATACCCTGACCGGCAAGGCGGAGTACATCCGGGTCAAGCCGGAGAACATGAACGAGGTGCTGCCCGCCAGCTGCGCCATTCCCCTCGCCTCCCACGAATACCCGGAGGTGCACGGGGTACCGATGACAGATGGGGGGGTGGCCGACTCCATCCCGGTGATCGAGGCCTACCGCCGCGGTGCCCGTCACCTGACGGTGATCCTCTCCGAGCCCCTTGGCTATCGGCTCAAGCCGATGCCTTTCCCCTGGATGATCCGCACCCTGCTCAAGACCCGCCCCGCGCTGGCACAGGCGCTGGAGCAGCGGGATCGCAGCTACAACGAGGCGCTCGATTTTATCGCCAATCCGCCGGAGGACTGCCAGATCGAGGTGATCGCCCCGGCCGACTACTTCCCCGTTTCCCGTTTCACCCGCGATATCAACAAGCTGGAGATGGGATACGTGATGGGCAAGTGCGCAGGCTATCAGGCCGCCCTGCTCAATTGATAAGGGTTTTACAGGCATGACCCGACCTGCCGCGACGCACGCGCCGCCAACACAATAGCAATCGGGTCAGTTGAGCAACATGAGTCATAAAAACAGACCGTGGCGAGGCAAGCGCGGCCAGAACCGGTGCCAGACACTCTTAGCGGCTTGCGCCTCATCCCTATGCCAGGGCATCTCACCCTCATACAAGGTGTTTATTTATGTCGTTTCTTCTCACCCATCCCGCGCTGGCGCAGCTGTTCGAGCGGCTGCTGCCCAATTACCGGATCATGGCGCCCGCGGCCGAATATCGGGGCGGCCGCTTCTCCGACACCGACAACGTCACCTACCACAGCATCCGCCATCCGGCCGAGCTGGTGTGGCAGGAGAAGTCCCACTTCTCCCCGAAAGAGGTGGTGCTCCCCATAACCCAGACCCTGTTCCACTTCGACAATCTGGAGCTGCGCGAATCAAAGGTGGAGGCCAAGCCCACCCTGCTGTTCTTGCGCAGCTGTGATATCCACGCCCTGCGCAGGCTGGATCAGGTCTACCTGAAAAACGGCCAGAACAGCGACGTCTACTACGCCCGGCTGCGCAGCAAGCTCAAGCTGGTACTGCTGGAGTGCCGCGAGAGCTTCGAGAACTGCTTCTGCGTCTCCATGGGCAGCAACGAGACCCAGGACTACGCCGCCGCCATTCGTCTGAGCGATGAGGGTGCCCGTATCGAGGTGAAGGATCCCGAGCTGCTCGGCTACTTTGCCGAACTCGGTGAATCCGATGACTTCACCCCGGAATTTGTCCAGAGCAACCCGGTCAAGGTACGCACCCCGGACAGCGTCTGTGACGACCCCCAGCGGATCCGCCAGATCCTCACCGCCCATCCGGTCTGGGCCGAGTACGACAGCCGCTGCATCGGTTGCGGCCGCTGTACCACCTCCTGCCCGACCTGCAGCTGCTACAGCGTGCACGACCTCACCTATGCGGAGAACCCCCAGCAAGGTGAGCGCCGTCGCCAGTGGGCCAGCTGCATGGTGGATGGCTTCAGCGACATGGCCGGTGGCCACGGTTTTCGCGCCAAACATGGCGAGCGCCTGCGTTATCGCGCCCTGCACAAGGTCAACGACTACAAGGCCCGTCAGGGGGAGGAGCACATGTGCGTCGGCTGTGGCCGCTGCGACGATCGCTGCCCTCACTACATCTCCTTTAGCAACATCATCAACAAGATGACCGATGTGGTCGAACAGACCATCGCAGCCGACAACGCGCAGGGGGCGAACTGATATGTGCCAGTGCCAGCAAACCGCAACAGCAGAACCGCAGCAGGACGTGGTCGAAAACCGCCTGCTGCCCAAGGCCTACACCATTCTGGCCATCGAGCGCCACACCGAGCTGGAGTGGAACTTTCGAGTATCACGCGACTTTGATGTCCACTACGGCCAGTTTGTGGAGATCTCCCTGCCCACCGTCGGCGAGGCGCCCATCTCGGTCTCCGACTATGGCGATGGCTATGTGGATCTGTTGATCCGCAAGGTCGGCAAGGTGACCGATGCGCTGTTTGCCCTCGATGTGGGCGACAAGGTGTGGATGCGCGGCGTCCACGGCAACGGCTACCCGCTGGAGACCTACCGCAACCAGCACCTCATCGTGGTGGCGGGCGGTACCGGCGTCGCGCCGGTCAAGGGGCTGCTGCGCCGCTTCAGCAAACATCCGGAAGAGGTGAAGTCACTCGACATGATCCTCGGCTTCAAGAACGAGCAGGCGGTGCTCTATCGCCACGAGATGCCGCTCTGGGCCGAGCAGCAGAACCTCATCGTCACCCTGGACGAGGGCAAGGAGAGCGAGCAGTTTCGCATCGGCCGGGTCACCGACTACATCGACCAGCTGGATCTCGCTGACAAGGAGGATATCCAGGTGATCGTGGTCGGCCCCCCCATCATGATCCGCTTCGTGGTGCTCGCCTTCCTCGAACGGGGCATCCCCAAGGATCGCATCTGGGTCGACTACGAACGCCGCATGGCCTGCGCCGTGGGCAAGTGTGGCCACTGCCGGATGGGCGACACCTATATCTGCGTGGATGGACCGGTCTTTCGTTTTGACCAGGCCCAGCATCTGATCGACTGAGGGAGAACACCATGAGTCTCGATATCGACATCATCAAGGCCCGCGCCAAGAACGAATACCGCCTCTCCAAGGTGCGCGGCGAAGCGATGATCAGCGTACGCATTCCCGGCGGGCTCATGCCCGCCCACCTGCTGGCGGTGGCCCAGCAGATCGCCGAACAGTACGGCAACGGCCTGATCCACCTCACCACCCGCCAGAAGCTGGCGATGCCCGGCATCAAGTATCAGGACATGGACAAGGTCAACGCCGCCCTCGAACCCTTTATCAAGGAGATCGAGGTGGAGACCTGCGGCATCGAGGTAGAGGACACAACAGCCGGTTACCAGACCATCGGCGGGCGCAATATCGTCGCCTGTCAGGGCAACACCATCTGCCAGAAGGGCAATATCGACTGCACCGGGCTGGCCCAGCGGATGGAGAAGCACCTCTACCCCAACCCCTATCACCTCAAGATGGTGATCGCCGGCTGTCCCAACGACTGCGCCAAGGCCAACATGGCCGACTTCGGCATCCTCGGCATCGCCAAGATCCACTTCAATGCCGAGCGCTGCATCGGCTGCGGCGCCTGCGTCAAGGCATGCAGCCACCACGCGGTGGATTGCCTCGCCATCAAGCATGGCAAGGCGGTCAAAGAGGAGAGCAAGTGCATCGGCTGTGGCGAGTGCGTGCTGGCCTGCCCGACCCTGGCCTGGCAGCGGGATCCCAAGCAGCTCTACATGGTCAAGCTGGGGGGACGCACCAGCAAGAAGACTCCCCGTACCGGCAAGCTTTTCCTCAACTGGGTCACCGAAGAGGTGCTGCACGCGGTGATCAAGAACCTGTTCGAGTTCGAGGCCGAGATGCTGGATGGCAAACCCATCTATCTGCACATGGGTCACCTTATCGACCGGGCCGGTTATCACAAGTTCAAGGAGCGGGTGCTGCGCGGCGTCACCCTCAACCCGGAAGCCATGGTCGCTGACCGCATCTTCTGGGCCGAAGATCAGTACGTCGCCAACATGCACGTCAAAGCGGTGCAATAGGAAAAACCTCGTTTGGGGAAGCGTGATCAAGTGGCCGACACCGGTGGGGATCTGTCGTTGGCCCGGGCGTAGATCACCCTTCCCCTTTTTTATTCCCGTCGGGGGATCTTTCCCCCGACCATCCGGGGTGCGTCACGGCGCGCCCTGCTATCTCGCCCGGCGCGGCATTGCGAGCGGGCCAGCATCCGGAGCCTGTTATGGACTTTCTCCCTCTCTTCTGTCAGCTGCAAAACAAGCCGGTCCTGATCGTCGGCGGCGGTGAGGTGGCGGTGCGCAAGGCGCGCCTGCTGCTCGATGCCAAGGCGAAGATCACCATCAATGCCCCGCATCTGGAACCCCAGCTGATGAGCTGGGCCGAGCAGGGTCGCCTGACCGTCTGCGCCGCCAGCTTTCATCCCGAACTGCTCGATAGCAAGTGGTTGGTGATCGCCGCCACCAACCAGCAAGAGGTCAACCAGCAGGTCTTTCATGAGGCGAACCTGCGCCAGATCTTCTGCAATGTGGTGGACTCTCCTGCCCACTGCAGCGCCATCATGCCCGCCATCATTGACCGCTCGCCGCTGATGGTGGCCATCTCCAGCGCAGGCGCGGCGCCGGTTCTAAGCCGTCAGCTGCGGGAAAAATTCGAAGCCATGCTGCCGCAACACCTCGGCCAGCTCGCGGCGCTGGCGGGCAAGCTGCGCGAGCAGGTCAAACTCATTCCGGACAAGCTGGCCCGCCGCCGCTTCTGGGAGCGACTCTTTAGCCACGAGCGCCTCGCACGCCAACTGGCCCGCGGCCAGCAACAGGCCGCCGAGCAGAGCGTCGCTGAACTATTAAATGAGCCGCTACAGAGCAAGGGAAGCGTAACCCTGGTGGGCGCAGGCCCCGGCGATGCGGGGCTGCTCACCTTAAGCGGCTTGCAGCAGCTGCAACAGGCAGATGTAGTGGTCTATGACCGGCTGGTGTCGCAGGAGGTATTGGCGCTTGTTCGCCGTGATGCCGAGCGGATCTTTGTTGGCAAGGAGGCGGGCCGCCACTGTGTTCCCCAGCAGGCGATCAACCAGTTGTTGCTGAAACAAGCGCAGCTGGGCAAACAGGTGGTGCGGCTCAAGGGGGGCGATCCCTTTATCTTTGGCCGGGGTGGCGAGGAGCTGGAAACCCTGGCCGAGGCGGGCATCCCCTTCTCGGTGGTACCGGGCATCACGGCAGCCTCAGGCTGCGCCGCCTACAGCGGCATTCCCCTCACCCACCGTGATCACGCCCAACGGGTGCAGTTCATCACCGGTCACGACAAGGAGGGCAATATCGCCCAGGAGTGGTCGGCGCTGGCGGCCCCCCGCCAGACCCTGGTGTTCTACATGGGGCTGGCCCACGCCGCCCGCATTCAGGATGCGCTGCAAACCCACGGTATGCCCGGTCACACCCCGGTGGCGCTGGTGGAGCAAGGCACCCAGCTCAGTCAGCGGGTGGTTCGCGGCGAGCTGCAGCAGCTGGCCGAACTGGCCCGTCAGGTGAAGAGCCCGAGTCTCATCATCATCGGCTCGGTGGTCACTCTGGCCGACAAGCTGGACTGGTATGGGGAAGCCAACGCCATCCACGGCATCTAACCCCGCACGGCTATCACCCAATAGAGACAACAAAACAGAGAGCGGCCATGCCGCTCTCTGTTTTTTGCATCAATGACCCAGCCGTGGCACGGCGTGTCTGTTACTCGAGCCGGATGGGGCCGGTATTCTGAACATCGCTGTCATTCCAGTCGCTCTCATCGCGAATACGCGGATCCCCCTGCAAGGTGTAGAGGATGGTGCCCTGACGAAACTGCAGCGCACCATCGGCCCGTTTCGCCTTCACCTTGACCCCGTTAACCCACACCTGCTCCTTGCCATCCACCTGAATATTGGCCACCGTGGCACCTGTCTCGCGGTTTTTGGCTACCCACTTGCCCTGATAGGGCGAGTCCCCCTTGGCCATCGGCAGTGCGGCGGCCTTGCCCGCCGACCAGGCGTGCACGGTGCAAAAGCCGTGGGCCCGGCGATCATGCTTGATGACGTAATCCAGGGTGGGTTCGCTGGCGGGCAGATCGAAGGTGATCCCGATGACCACTTTGCCGCTCGTGGCCGAATAGGCTGCGGGCGCCAGCGTTTTCAGGGTCGCCTTCTTGCCATTGATAAAGACGTTGCCCCCTTGCGACTTGACCCGGATATCGGTGGGGCAAGTGGCGCTGAAGTTGGGCAGCGCCGCGAGGGCACTGCCGGCATGAGCGGTCATGGCCAACACGACAAGGGTCAGCAGAGCAGGTTTTTGATTCATAGTGATACGCCTTCAAGAGAAGAGAACCTCATCCGTGAGCGGTGTCGTTCCTGATGGCGGCACTCTAGCTTGACCCTCTCGGGCTACCCAGTGAAAAAAAATAAAACCGGTCAGTGGAATTATTAATAAATATAAATATTTAAAATCAATGACTTGAGTGATAACCCTGCCAGCCGCCACATATCAGCCAGCAATAAAAAAGCCGATAACCCGGTTATCGGCTCATTGCCCATGCAGAGGCGGGTGCCCGATCAGACCACCACGGCGGTGCCACTGATGCTGACCATCAGCATGCTGCCATTTTGCCCCACCACCTCGTAGTCGATATCGATGCCGACCACCGCATTGGCACCAAGGGCCGCTGCGCGCTCTTTCAGCTCATCGAAGGCGATCTCGCGGGCACGGGCCAGCTCTTTTTCATAGGCCCCGGAGCGGCCGCCGATGATGTCACGGATCCCGGCAAAGAGATCCTTGAAAATGTTGGCGCCGAGAATGGCTTCGCCAACCACGATGCCGCGGTATTCACGAATGGTTTTGCCTTCCAGCGTGGGGGTCGTCGAGAGGATCATCTTGAACTCCTGTGAGTAGCAGAAGGGCTCAGACTACCCCAACTGCCCGAAAATCCCAACCGGGGGGTGACCTGTACGACGCAGTCCTTAAAAATCACGACGGCCAGATAAAAAAACACCGCGCACGGGGCGCGGTGTTTGTTTCAAAGAGCCATTACACCGTTACGGGTTGTAAGAGACTACCGAGCCACTGAGGCCGGTCATCTGGGAGATCCGCCCCTGCATCCCTTGCAGTTTGGCCTTGGAGACATCCGGTCCGATAAAGACCCGGTTGAGCTGACCCTGCACCGGTGTGCGCGGCGAGGTGTGGGCAGAGTAGCCCGCCGCTCGCAGCTTGCTCACCAGCGCGTTGACGCTGTCGACGTTCTTGAAGGCGCCAAGCTGGAGGATCCAGCTACCCTGTGCCGGTGCCGCAGCAGGCGCGGGTGTGGTCGGCTGGGTCATCTTGCTTTCAATCAGATCGTCGAGGGACTTGATCTGACCCGCCTGCGGCTTGGCCGGTGCGGGCGCCTTGGCCACTTCAACCGGTTTGGCTGGCGTCGGCTTGGGTGCTGGCTTGGGCGGTTCGACCGGTTTTTTGGCCACAACTTCCGGCTTGGGCTGTGGCTTGGGTTGGGCATTCTGTTGCGGCTGAACCGGCGCCGGTGCGGCAGGGGTTGTCGCCGGTTGCGCACCGTTGCCCTGACCGGCGAGGGTCATGGAGTCAGCCACCTCTTCCACTTGCCACTGTTGGGCCGCAGAGGCCTGTTGCTGGCTGGCCAGATGATCGGCGGGCAGGCTGCTGGCTGCCGAGACCTGCAGCGCAGGCTTGGCAGGCTCCAGCTCGGGGCGTAGCGGGATCTTGGCAAAGGCCTCCTCCTTTTGTGCCAGCTTGTGACCATCCAGCAAGTCCGGCAGGAAAATAACAACCAGGGCCACCAGGATGACGGTGCCCACCAGACGGTTTTGAAACTTCGAGGCCAAGTTGAATCCTACCTTTACGTAACTCAATATGCGATTTGGCTCCCCGCCCGAAGGCCGGGGAGCCGGGGTGTGGCCTAGACGGCGACACCCGCCAGAATGTCGGCGACAGTGTAAAACGAACCAAACACAATGACCATATCGTCCGGACTCGATGCGGCCAACGCTGCCTGATAAGCGGCGCTGACATCATCAAACTCCCTGGCAGGGCCCTTGCCCTCTCCCAACGCCGCAGCCAGTTGCGCAGCGGTGGCGGCGCGCGGGCCGGTGAGGCTGGCCAGATACCACTCGCCGATCAGACCATCGAGTTCGGCAAGGGATCCCGCCATGTCCTTGTCTTTGAGCATGCCGACCACGGCACGGCGTACACCCGCGCAGGGCATCTTGCGCAATTGCGCTGCCAGATAGGCTGCCGAATGGGGGTTATGGGCCACATCGACGATCACCAGCGGCGCACTTTGCAGCTGCTGCATCCGGCCAGCCAGCCGGGCATTGGCCAGCCCGTCACGAATGGCGGACTCCGGCAGCGGCAAGCCGAGGGATTCCAGCGCCGCCAGCACGGTTACAGCGTTCATCAGCGGCAGCGCCGGTTTTGGCAGATCCCGCCACTGGTTGAGGCCGTGATAATCCCAACCGCTCTCGTGCTCATCGCCACGAAAATCGATACCGACCTGACGCAGGTTGGCGCCGAGGCGCAGCGCTTCGCTCGCGATAGTCGCGGGCGGATTAGGCTCGCCACTGATGGCGGGTTTACCGGCACGATAGACCCCAGCCTTCTCCACCGCCACAGCTTCGCGGGTATCCCCCAGCCAGTCGCAATGATCGAGGGCAATGGAGGTGATCATCGCCACATCGGACTCCACCACGTTGGTGGCGTCGAGCCGGCCACCCAGCCCCACTTCCAGCAGCAGCACATCGGGGGCGGCGCGGCAGAAGAGCCACAAGCCAGCCAGGGTGGCGAACTCGAAGAAGGTAAGGGCAATCTCGCCGCGGGCCGTTTCCACCTCGGCAAAGGCGGCGCAGTGATCGCTGTCGGCCAGCTCTTGCCCGTTGACACGCACCCGCTCGGTAAAGCGCAGCAGATGGGGCGAGGAGTAGACGCCGACCTTGTAGCCTGCGGCCATCAGAATGCTGGCCGCCATGGCGCAGCTGGAGCCCTTGCCGTTGGTGCCCGCCACCGTGATCACCTTGAACGGCAGCTGGGTAAGCCCCATACGCCGGGCAACGGCACCGACCCGATCCAGCCCCATGTCGATATTAACCGGATGGATCTGCTCCAAATAAGAAAGCCAGTCGACAAGCGACCGGCTTTGGGATTGTTGCATGTTTGAACTCATCTTCACTCTTCGATGACGTGAGTATTCAGCATTTTGGCGAGCAGGCTGGCCAGACGGTTACGCATTTCACGGCGATCGATGATGATATCGATGGCACCCTTTTCCAGCAGGAACTCGGAGCGCTGGAAGCCTTCCGGCAGTTTCTCGCGCACGGTCTGCTCGATAACGCGCGGGCCGGCAAAGCCGATCAGCGCCTTGGGCTCGCCCACGTTGATGTCACCCAGCATCGCCAGACTGGCAGAGACGCCACCCATGGTGGGGTCGGTCAGCACGGAGATATAGGGCAGGCCCGCCTTGGTGAGTCGGTCCAGCGCAGCACTGGTCTTGGCCATCTGCATCAGGGAGAAGAGGGCTTCCTGCATGCGAGCACCACCAGAGGCGGAGAAGCAGACCAGGCCACGGCCTTCCTTGATGCACTCCTCGACGGCGCGCACGAAGCGGGCACCGACCACGGAGGCCATGGAGCCACCCATGAAGGAGAATTCGAACGAACAGGCAACAACCGGTACCCCTTTGAGGGTCCCTTTCATCACCACCAGCGCATCTTTCTCCGCCGTCTCTTTCTGAGCGGCAGACAAACGATCCTTGTAGCGCTTGGAATCCTTGAATTTCAGTACATCCTGCGGCTCCAGCTCGGCACCGATCTCGGTACGACCCTGCTCATCGAGGAAGCTCTCGAGACGGGCGCGGGCGCTGATGCGCATATGATGATCACACTTGGGGCACACTTCGAGGTTGCGCTCCAACTCTGCCCGGTAGAGCACCTGTTCACAAGCACTGCACTTGGTCCACACCCCTTCCGGAATGTTGTGACGACGGGGCGCAGTGATCTTGCTCTTGGGAAGAATCTTCTCAAGCCAGCTCATGGAATTCCTTAATGCTTTTGTGCCTGACAAAACGCATCGAGCCTAGATTGTTCAATGACTTAATAGCTCGATGGCAACAAATGACGGGTCATTAAACCACAATTTTTCGGGCGCAGTTACTAAAAACTGGTCGTACCCGGTGCCGAGTCCGGCAGCCACAGCGGGCCGAGCGGCAACTGCGGCAGAGCAAACTCGGCCGGGTAATCCACATCGACCAGATAGAGGCCACCGGCCTTAGCGGTCGGCCCGGCCAGATTGCGATCCTTGGCAGCCAGCACCTCGGCAATCCACTCCACCGGTTTGAGCCCCTGCCCCACCAGCAGCAGGGAGCCTGTGATGTTGCGCACCATATGGTGCAGGAAGGCGTTGGCCTTGATGTCGAGCACGATGTAGGGGCCGGAGCGGCTGACACACAGATGGGTCACATTGCGCCACGGGGTGTTGGATTGGCAGGCGACGGCACGGAAGGTGCTGAAGTCGTGCTCCCCCAGCAGGCTCTGGCCCGCCTGGTGCATCAACTCCGCATCGATGGTCTCGTGGTAGTGGCTGACGCCACTACCGAGGATCGCCGGCCGGTAGTTGTGGTTGTAGATGACATAGCGGTAGCGACGGGCGGTGGCGCTGAAGCGGGCGTGGAAGCTCTCGTCCACCTGCTTGACCCAGCGCACGGCGATATCCGGCGGCAGGTTGGAATTGAGCCCCAGGGTCCAGGCCCCTTCGGCACGGTTCGCCTCGGTATCGAAGTGGATCACCTGACCGGTCGCATGGACACCGGCATCGGTGCGTCCGGCACACTGGATGGAGACAGGGTGGTTGGCGATCCGGCTCAGCGCCGTCTCCAGTTCAGCCTGCACGCTGATCACTTCACGCTGACGCTGCCAGCCGAAATACCGGCTGCCGTCATATTCAATACCTAGGGCAATTCGCATGGATAAACTTGTCTTGTTGTGAAAAAGCAGTGAAAGAAACGGGGCGGATTATACGCGCTCAGCCCGAAAAGTCCCACCACACGCCGCAATTGGCCTGGATGGTCAGCCTGCGCGGCCATGACCCCCCATCGCAAATCGCCAAAAGAAGAGGGCAGCCTGCTGGCTGCCCCCGTTTTGCTGATCCCGTGATGGGAGATGCTTTAGCCCAACCGCTTGAGCAACTTCTCGGCTTCGGCGCGCTGGTGATCGCTACCCTGTTCCGCTGCCTCTTGCAGCAGCTCGCGGGCGCTATCCTTGTCGTCAATCTCGAGGTAGGCACGGGCCAGATCCAGCTTGGCACCCACACCGCCGTCGTCGGCATCCACATCAAATCCGGTGGATTCCGGCAGCACCTCGGGGAAGCCATCGAGCCCCACATCCAGCGAGAAGCCCTGATACGGCTCCTGCTCCGGCGCGGTGGCATCCGCTTCGGCCAGCAGCTTGTCGATCTCGACGTAGCCGCTCTCCTGCGCTTGCTCACGGGGCTGCACATCGGCCGGATGAGACTCCACCTCGGCGAACGCGTCTTCGAAATCGGAGAGCGCCAGCTCGTTGGGGTCCCACTCCAGATCCAGCTCGGCTTCCTTCGCCTTGACAGGCTCAAGACCGAGCTCGGCCAGCATGGCATCCGCACTCTCGTCGGCGTCCTCTGCGGCACTGAGATCAATGGCGTTGTCATCTTTCCCTGTGGCGGGCTCGTCGAGGGCACTGTCGAAATCGCCGAGATCGAAGCTCGCCAGATCGTCATCAGCGGCGCCGACTTCGTCGATGGAGCTCAAATCTGGCTCGAGGTCGGCGGAGAGATCCGCATCCAGCTCGGCAAACAGGGCTGCCTGCAGCTCCTCTTCGCTCATGATCTCGTCAGCAGCCTTAGGCTTGGGGTTGAACTCACTGGCCAGATCCATGGCGGGCTCGTTGGCCAGCGCGATGGGCTCATCCAGCGAGAGATCGAGATCCGGCACCAGATCCGGGTCACGACTGGCTGGCTGGGCCGCCATCCGCTCGGGCTCAAAGCCCTGCAGCTCCATCTCGCCCTCGTCGCTGAACACCAGATCGACATCCGGCTTGGCAGCCGGCTCGTCAGGCTCCATCGGCATAAAGCCATCCGGGGTGTTGAGATCCGGCACCGGGCGCACCGGCTCGTTGTCGGTCACATCGACGCTCAGCAGATCATCAAACTCGCTCTGCTCCTGATCCATCATCATGGCGGTGGATTCGGAGAGACTCTTCTCCTGCTCTTCCAGTTCGCGGCGAGCACGGGCACGCAGCCACAGAGTCACCAGCGCCAATACCAGCAGCACCGGCAGCAGGATGATCATGGCGAGGTTGAGCGGTGAGGAGAGCAGATCCATCAACCAGTTTTTCTCAGGCTCAGGCTCGGCTGCCACTGGCGGGACCGGTTGGGCCTTGAGCTCGGCAATCTCTTTTTGCAGCGCGGTCTGATCCTGCAGCTGGGCCTTGAGGGTCTCCACCTCTTCGGTCAGGGATTGCAGACGCAGCTTGAGCCTGTGGTTCATCTCGGTCACCTGGCCGAGCTGGGCATTGGCATCTTCCAGTGCCAGCGCCATCTCGGTAGCCGGTTTGCCCACCGGTTTATCCAGATCGGAAGGCAGAGGCGCCGGTGTGGTGCCTTCTGCAGCGCTCGGAGCAGGTGCTACCGCCTCTTTCGGCGAAGGCTCGCTCACCTTGGCCACTTCTTTGGTTTCAGCCGCCGGTTGCGGTGCCACCACCGGGGCGGGAATGGGGGCGGCTTTCGCCACTGGCAGCGGCGCAGGCGCAGCCTTCACCGGCTCGGTCTTGGCGGCTTCAACCTTCGCGGGTTTGGCGGCAGCCGGCTTGGGGGTATGGGCCTGCTTGTCAGCCAGATATTTGGGGCTTAACCCCTTCCAGCTGGCGTTGTCGCTGCGGAACTTGGCGCGGGCCTGTGCATCAGTGATGACGCTCGCCTCGGCCGCGGTCGGCAGCAGAATGCGGGAACCCACCAGAATGTGGTTGATATTGCCATCGGCAAAACTGCGGGGGTTTTTCTCGTAAATCGCCACCATGGTCTGGTAGACGCTGACCCGATTGGAGGGGCGATATTTGCTCGCCAGGCTCCAGAGGGTATCGGTCGGACGAACAGGGCCATAGCTACCGGCATTGGCAGTGACCTGACGCACCACCGGCTGGGCGGTTGCACGCACCGGTTGCGCCACGGGTCTGGCGACCGGCTGCGCCAGCGGCTGGGAATTGACGGCGGGAGGTGCGGGTTCGTCAGGGCCTTTTAGCTCGACAAAAAAAGGCTCCCGCGCCGAGTCTTCAGCCTGGACGGTGCCCAGCAGACCCAATGCGAGTAGCGTTGCCAATGTTATGCGGGAATGTCCCATATTCGTTCCTTCGTATGACGGCCCTATCACATTGAAAAATCTGGATAGTTACCCCAAAACAGTCGGTTCAATATAAATCAGGCTCGCCTGGCAAGCCAGCAGTCCGACACATTTAGCACCCAACTTGACCCTGAGTGTAGGAAAAAACTTAATCAGTTGATATCGCAACAGAATCTTGAAGTGACGGAGTGCGGCATGGGTCACACCCCGGTTTGATCACAGGCCGGATGCGCAGCACTCCCTGCTGCGCATCTGTGGCATCTGACCAGCCTTACAGATAGTCGCGAACCAGCAGCTCGGCAATCTGTACACTGTTGGTTGCCGCGCCCTTACGAACGTTATCGGCCACGATCCACATATTGATACCACTTGGATGAGAAATATCCTGGCGCACCCGACCCACCAGCACCTCATCCTTGCCGGTTGCGTCACGCACCGGGGTCGGATAGTCCCCTTCGTCATCAAACAGGGTTACACCCGGCGCATTGCGCAGCAGGTCCTTGACCTGTTCGGCATCGAGCGGCTGGTGCAGTTCGACGTGTACCGCCTCGGCGTGGCCGTAGAAGACCGGCACCCGCACGCAGGTGGGGTTCACGGCAATGCTGGCATCCCCTAGGATCTTCTGGGTTTCCCATACCATCTTCATCTCTTCACGGGTGTAGCCGTTGTCAGTGAAGCTGTCGATCTGCGGGATCAGGTTAAAGGCGATCTGTTGCGGATAGAGGGTCGGTTCCACCGGACGACCGTTGAGCAGATGAGCAGTCTGGCCAGCCAGCTCGCTGACCCCCTCTTTGCCGGAGCCTGACACGGATTGATAGGTGGCCACGTTGATGCGGGCAATGCCCACTTCGTCGTGCAGTGGCTTCAGGGCCACCAGCATCTGGATGGTGGAGCAGTTGGGGTTGGCGATGATGTTGCGATTGCGAAAATCGGCCAGCGCATCCGGGTTCACTTCCGGGATCACCAGCGGGATATCTTCGTCGTAACGGAAGCAGGAGGTGTTGTCGATGACGATACAACCGTGCTCGGCAGCAATCGGCGCCCACTTGGCCGAGACCTCGGCTCCGGCGGAGAACAGTGCGATCTGCACCTGGCTCCAGTCAAACTCCTCCACATCGAGGATCTCGAGGTTCTTACCGCCAAAACGCACGGTATCACCGGCACTGCGGCTGGAAGCCAGCGGATAGAGGGTCGCTACCGGAAATTCGCGCTCTTCCAGGATCTCGATCATCGCCTGACCCACGGCGCCGCTGGCACCCAATACCGCTACATTAAACTGCTGGCTCATTCTGTTCTCCTCTGATAATGCTGCAATGGCGCCGGGTGGCGCCATGGTCGGCAGGCTCCCGCGCTGCGAGATGACGCTGCCAGATATGGCTGAGCCGGCGCAGTAGCATCTGCTCCACCTCAGTAAAAAAATGGGGGCGAAGTAGCCAGTACGGCTCACCCCTGCCGGTTGTCTTCCAACTCCTAGTCCCCGATTCAGGGGCGTGACAGCACAAATCCCAGCTCGCCCAGCGCCTGGTCGGCAAACGCCCCCTCGATCTGCAGGGAGGATAGTTCACGGCGCTCGGGGTAGTGTTTGCGCTGCTCATCAAAGCTGCCTGGCAAGCCGAGTCGGGTCCGGAAACGGGCATCATCGCGGCGCACGTCATAAACCAGATGCACCAGCTGCTTGATCAGCGCCTGATCCGGCGCGCGGCCCGGCACCACCGCCTGCACATCGGGGGCGGGCAACAGCCGACTCAAATCCTGACGAGGCTGGCGTCCCAGCTGCTGGCAGAGCGCCTGGTAGAGCATCCAGGTACCGCGGGCCTTCCCCTCCAGGCTGTAACCGGCGATATGGGGGGTGGCAATCTCGGTATGGGGCACCAGCGCAGCCAGTGGCTCGGGCTCGTTCTCCCACACATCCATCACCAGTCGCAACGGCTTATCGCTCAGCTGGCGTGCCAGCAGGGCCCGGTTATCCCACACCTCGCCACGGGAAGCATTGATCAGGATCTGCCCTGCCGGGCGCGCGGCAATCTGTTCGGCATCGAGCAGATGGTAGGTGGCATCCAGCCCTTCACGGGTGATAGGCACGTGGAAGCTGACGATATCGGCACCAAGAGCGGCCTGGTAATCGACAAAGCCCGCATCGGGGGTATTACGCGCCTTGGGTGGATCGCAGCGCAGTACCCGCATGCCGAGCGCTTGGGCCTTGGTCGCCACGCACTCGCCGGTATTGCCCGCGCCAATCACCGCCAACGTCATGGCCGAGAGGTCGAGTTCATAACGCTCCGCCAGCACCAGCAGGGCGGAGAGCACATAATCCCCCACCGAATACTTGTTGCAACCGGGGGCGCTGAAGAAGGGAATATTGCGGCTTGCCAGCAGCGCCTTGTCCACATGGTCTGTGCCTATGGTGGCGGTGCCGACAAACCCGAGTTTGGGGCTGGTCGCCAGCAAATCGCCGTTGACGCGGGTGACCGAACGCACCAGCAGCACATCGGCATCCAGCAGATCGCAGGCCTGCATCTGCCGTCCGGGCAAGGCGATCACCTCGCCAAATTCGGCAAACAGCTCCACGGCATGGGGCATATTCTCATCAACGACTATCTTCATCGGGCTCTCTTTGGTCACAACCGCCACGGGGGCGCCATTCTAGCGCAAAGCCGCCCGAGATTTCAGCCTGTGATGCAATCCGGCGCAAAAGGGGACCAGATTGCGCGGCAGGCGCTCCATCCGCCCGCTCAAACAGAGGATGTCGCCACAAATGTGTAAGCAGAAGTAACAAACGTGCTGCTCGGCTTTGTCCGGGCATATCACGGTGGCACAATGCCCCTCTTTTTTCGCGATCGCCCATACCCACCATGCCGCCACACGCTTCGTCGCTCCCAACGTCAACCGCCTCACTCACCCGCAGCCAGGTACTTGGCTTCACAGCCCTGTTAATCCTGCCCCTGCTGCTGCTCGCCACATTGCCCTGGCAGCCTTTTCTGACCGGCTCCCTGCAATCAGGCTGGTTATGGTGGTCATACGCCCTTACCCGCATGGTCGATATTCCCGGGATCGGGGTCAGTGGCGCCCTCTTGCTGCTGCTGACCCGCTACAAACTGAGACTGGAGTGGGCCTCCTTCATTGCGCTGGGGTGTGCACTGGCAGCCCTGCTCGCCAGCGACTGGGTGCTCAAAAGCCTGATCAAACACCTGACCGAAGAGCCCAGACCCTATCTGCTCTGGCTTGAGAGTCAGGCGCTGATCCCGGCCATCAAGCACTTCTACGCCAGTAGCATCGATGTGCGCAGTGAACAGGTTCACGCCGCCAGCCAGTTGCTGGCCCTGCCAGAGTGGCTCGGCCACCACTGGCAGGCCGAGGTGAACTATGCCTTCCCCTCCGGCCACAGCATCGCCGCCATCAGCCTGGCTCAATTTTTTGGTCTGATCTGGCTGGCCCGCGCTCCCACGGGCGTCTGGCTGCTGCCACTGTGGGCATTGGGAATTGGTCTGTCGCGCATGGTAATGGGGATGCACTGGCCGGTGGATGTGCTGGCCAGCGCCCTGCTGGGGTCGCTCACGGCGCTGATTGCCGCCCGCTGGTGGCTGCACAGATATTGAATCCTGCGCCATCTTGCCGCGGCCGACTGCGTGGGATGGGAGGACAAGCCAGCGCTTTTTTGCCATAATGCCGCCTCATTTTATCCCGACCGAGATCCCATGACCGACGCAGTTCATACCCTCAAGGGCCGTTTCCGTGGTTTTTACCCCGTCGTCATCGATGTTGAAACAGCCGGGTTCAACGCCAAGACCGATGCCCTGCTCGAAATCGCGGCCTACACCCTGAAAATGGATGAGCAGGGCTGGCTCGTTCCCGATCAGGTATTCCACTTTCATGTCGAACCCTTCGAAGGGGCCAACCTGGAAAAGGCTGCGCTGGAGTTCACCGGCATCGACCCCTACAACCCGTTGCGTGGCGCTGTCTCGGAAAAAGAGGCGCTGACCGAGATCTTCAAGGGGATCCGCAAGGGGATGAAGGAGCAGGATTGCGGCCGCGCCATCATAGTGGCCCACAACGCCACCTTTGATCACGGCTTCGTGATGGCAGCCGCCGAGCGCGCTGGCCTCAAGCGCAATCCGTTCCACCCGTTTGCCACCTTCGACACCGCAGCTCTCTCCGGATTGGCGCTGGGTCAGACCGTGCTGGCCAAAGCGTGCCAGAGCGCCCGCATCCCGTTTGACAATAAAGAGGCGCACTCTGCCCTCTATGACACCGAACGCACCACAGAGCTGTTCTGTCATATCGTTAACCGCTGGAAGAGCATGGGGGGTTGGCCGCCAGCGCATCCGGATGATGACACAACCGATGCTCCTGCCGACGATGAGGGGCAAGAATAAACGGACGAAGGCTGCCACTGGCAGCCTTCGCTTTTTGGGGAAGTGATTGATTGCACGGCGCATCGGAAATCGCTATCAACGTCACTATCCACCGCTGCGCACGGGATGCATGGAGACAAACAGGTCACAAACCCTCATGTTGAGCAACCTTGTGCCACATGCTGCTGCGATATGAGGGGTTTGACTGATTTTTTTCTCGACATTTGTCACATTTTTCGCAAACTAACTCCCCTTCACATGACAGACAGCAATAACAAACTATAAGGAAATCAAATGAATCCAGTTGTTATCGCAGTCGGGCTGATGCTGGTGCTCAGTCTGCTGCGGATCAATGTGGTGGTCTCGCTGGCGCTGGGGGCCATTGCTGGCGGCCTGGTCGGTGGGCTGTCGTTGACCGATACCCTCACCACCTTCAGCGGTGGCCTGGGCGGTGGCGCCGAGATTGCTCTCTCCTACGCCATGCTGGGCGCCTTTGCGGTTGCCATCTCCCGCTCCGGGATCACCGACCTGCTGGCCCGCAAGGTGATCAACCAGCTGGGCAAGGATGCCAGCTCGACCCGCATCATGTGGGTCAAAACCCTGCTGCTCTCTTCCGTGCTGGCCGTGGCGATCTCCTCCCAGAACCTGATCCCGGTTCACATCGCCTTTATTCCCATCCTGATCCCGCCGCTGCTGCATGTGATGGCGCAGATGCAGATCGACCGTCGTCAGGTGGCCTGTGTCATCACTTTTGGTCTGACCGCCACCTATATGGTGCTGCCGGTCGGCTTTGGTGGCATCTTCCTGAACAACATTCTGGCCAAGAACCTGATCGATAACGGCGTGCCCATCACCACCAGCCAGATCCCGCTGGCGATGGCCATTCCGGTCGCCGGTATGGTACTGGGCCTGCTGATTGCGGTATTCATCAGCTATCGCAAACCGCGCCAGTACGATCTGGCCAAGATCCTGGATGCCGAGCCCGAAGCGGTCGAGCTCAACCTTACCCACATCTGGGTGGCTCTGCTGGCCATTGGCGTGGCGCTGGGGCTGCAACTGATGACCAACAGCATCGTACTGGGTGCACTGGCCGGTTTTGTCATCTTCACCTGCGGCGGCGTCATCAAGTTTCGCGAAAGCCAGGATGCCTTCACTCAGGGGGTGCGGATGATGTCGCTGATCGGCTTCATCATGATCTCCGCCGCCGGTTTTGCCGCCGTGATGAAGGCAACTCACGGGGTCGACTCTCTGGTTCAGGTGGTCGCCTCCGGCATCGGTCAGCACAAGGGGATCGCCGCCTTCCTGATGCTGCTAGTGGGTCTGCTCATCACCATGGGGATCGGTTCTTCCTTCTCCACCGTGCCCATCATCGCCACCATCTATGTGCCGCTCTGTCTGCAGCTTGGCTTCTCACCAATGGCGATCATCGCACTGGTTGGTACCGCTGGCGCGCTGGGGGATGCGGGTTCACCAGCCTCCGACTCGACTCTGGGCCCCACCTCCGGCCTTAACGCCGACGGCCAGCACGACCATATCTGGGACAGCGTGGTGCCCACCTTTATTCACTACAACATCCCGCTGGTGATCTTCGGCTGGATTGCCGCCATGGTGCTCTGATAGCCCTTCAGGCTGCGACCTCTGTACATCACAATGCAAAACAAGAAGGCGACCAGATGGTCGCCTTCTTCATTGATGCCAACCAATTACCCCGCTCGATATGAATAATGACGGCCAGCCAGACAAAGCCTCTGAGCGGCCACCTAGTCGCCACCCCTTGCGATCGCCGGAGTCAGCGGACGCAATGCTGTCACTCCCCGTACAACCATCCGCCCAATTGCACACTTCACAACACCTGGCCTTGAGACCATAAGATTGTTCTTCTCTCTGCGAGCTCCTATGGATTGCACAATGATGTACTGCACTATCATTGCACTATCGGTTCGCTCAACGCCTGCCAATACAGAGAAACGGCTGCATGCCCTGATCTATGGCAGAACGGCGGATGATACCCAACCACGTCACAACCGCCTGTCGAGTAGGAAAGGTATTCTCTCTTTCCCCGACATCCAGTTATCAAATAGTGGCCATCATGCGCTCACCCATGTAACGGCTTATGCCGATCTGGCGTTCAGTAAGCACACAGGGTAAACCGCAGGCAGAAAAAAGGCCGCTCAATGAGCGGCCTTCTTCATAACGGGATCAGCAATCAGCTTTCGCGACGCTTGCCACCGAATTTGCGATCTTTGTTGAAGCCACCTTCACGGCGCTCCCCGCTCTTGTTGAACGGACGGTCACCCTGGGGACGGCGATCCTTGTTGAAAGGACGGTCGCCACGGAACGGACGATCACCACGGGGCGGACGGCTGCTGGTGTTGCCACCGGCCGGCACTTCGGTGTAGCGGGTGATTTGCAGCGGACGCTGGCAAACACGGGCTTTCTTGATCACTTCCAGTACATCTGCGGTCATGCCTTTCGGCAGATCGACGGTGGAGAAGTCATCAGCGATGTCGATGTTGCCGATGAAGCGGCTCTCGATGTTCGCTTCGTTGGCGATGGCGCCTACGATCTGGCCCGGCTTGACACCGTGATGGGCACCCACGTCTACGCGATAGCGCTCCATCTCCACGTCCGGGTTGTCTTTCAGCGGACGCGGCTCCAGGGACGGCATGCGACGGGCAGGACGATCGCCACGGTCACCGAAGTCACGACCACCACGGTCGTTGAAGTCACGGCGCTCGAAGCCACCACGATCGTTGCTGTTGTTGAACAGCGGATCCGGAATGGAGTCATCCAGCAGCAGCGGTTGGTCACCCTGTACCAGCTTGGCCAGTGCGGCAGCCAGCTCCAGCGGATCGGCAGAATCCTCTTCGATCAGCTCGTTTACCAAGTTGTGGTAGATCTCGAGCTCTTCACCCATCATGGTTTCGCGGATACGCTCCTTGAACTTGGCCAGACGATGCTGGTTGATGTCCTCGGTGCTCGGCATCTTCATCGGCTCGATGGCCTGACGAGTTGCGTGCTCGATGGCGCGCAGCATGCGACGCTCGCGGGGAGCGACGAACAGGATGGCTTCGCCTTTACGACCAGCACGACCGGTACGGCCGATACGGTGTACGTAAGATTCGGTGTCGTACGGAATGTCGTAGTTCACTACGTGAGTGATGCGCTCAACGTCCAGACCACGGGCAACCACGTCGGTGGCGATCAGGATATCCAGCTGGCCCTGACGCAGTTTGTCGACAGTACGCTCACGCAATTTCTGCGGGATGTCGCCATGCAGCGCTTCACAGGCGTGACCACGGGCGGCCAGCTTGCCCGCCAGCTCTTCGGCAGCGTTCTTGGTACGCACGAACACCAGCAGGGCTTCGTAGGATTCCACTTCCAGCAGACGGGTCATGGCGTCCAGCTTGTGCAGACCGGTTACCTGCCAGTAGCGCTGGCGAATAGTGGTCGCGGTAGCAGTCTTGGAGGCGATCTTGATCTCTTTGGGCTGCTTCAGGTGCTTCTGGGCCACGCGACGGATCTGCTCCGGCATGGTGGCAGAGAACAGGGCAACCTGACGAGTGCTCGGGCACTGCTCCATGATCCAGTCAACGTCGTCGATGAAGCCCATACGCAGCATTTCATCAGCTTCGTCCAGTACCAGTGCTTTCAGGCCGGAGAGGTCCAAATTCTTGCGACGGATCAGGTCCATCACGCGGCCCGGAGTACCGACGACAACCTGGGCACCGCGACGCAGGGCGCGGGTCTGGGTTTCGTAGGAGGCACCGCCGTAGATGGGCAGTACGTGGAAATCAGGCATGTGGTGTGCGTAGCGTTGGCACGCTTCAGCCACTTGCAGCGCCAGTTCACGGGTAGGCGCCAGCACCAGGATCTGGGTGTTGCGGTTACCAGCTTCCAGACGAGACAACAGAGGCAAGGCAAAAGCAGCGGTCTTCCCTGTACCGGTTTGCGCCTGCCCCAGCAGATCGTGTCCCGCCATCAGGTGGGGAATTGCTGCGGCCTGGATCGGTGACGGGCGCTCATAGCCCACGTCCTGCAGCGCTTTCAATACAGGCGCGGCCAGTCCAAGCTCACTAAAAAGGGGCAGTTGTTCGGTATCAGACATAGATTCTTCCAGATTAAGGCAGGCGGCTAACACCGCGGAATAGCAAAAAGGCGGCGATTATAGCGCCACTTTGTTCTGCTGTCTTGAAAAATGTGATAAGCCTCTCAAGACGTTGGCAATTATAGAGGGATCTGACGAGTATGGCTTGCTTATTTTGCACTCATAGTGCGTTATTGCAGATCACTCCTCGCTGGAGTCCTTGCCCCGCTTGTGTTTGAGCACCGCCATGGTCAGTCGGCTGGTGCACAATAAACGCTCACGTTCATCCCGAATTTCAATCTGCCACACCTGGGTTGTTGCTCCCAGATGGAGCGGCGCGCAACGCCCGGTCACCACCCCTTCCCGCTTGGCTCGCAGATGGTTGGCATTCACCTCCAACCCCATACAGTAGCTATCTGGCCCGACAGCCATATTGGCGGCAATCGATCCCAAGGTTTCCGCCAGCACCACGGATGCGCCGCCATGCAGCATGCCAAGGGGCTGGTGAGTGCGATGATCCACCGGCATGGTCGCTTCAAGCCAATCGGTGCCAAAAGCGGTGTAGACGATATCGAGATGGGCCATCAGGGTGTTGCGAGAGGTGGCGTTGAGCCCCTCCAGACTCATGGGTTTACGCCAGATGGGCGCAATATCGTGACTCATTACGAGCAGACTCCTTATTTAAGCGATGAATGCGTACCGATATGGGTGAAACGCCCTCCATCGGCAAAATGGTTCGGTTATGTGAGTTGTTGGTTACCAGGTGACGTGGTAACAACGCAGCCCCGACCCGGCGCTGCGTTTTACACAATCATGCCCTTAAGCGGGATGTCACCAGGGGTAGGTAACACCGGGCCACTCGGCCCAGGGCATCTCCCGACCCGGCAAGCGGGGCTCAGACCACTGCCACACGTTGGCGAGCCAGTCGCGCAGCAGCCCTTCCAACTCTTCATCACTGATGGAGGCCTCGGCCACCTTCCAGAAGAAGAGCTCCACCGCTACCTCCGGCAACACAGAGGGGTAGAGATAAACCCCACCCCAAAATTGCGGCTCCCGATCCGGACTCCAGAGGCCATAGGCGAACGAGCGCTTGGCCAGAAACTCCGACTGCTGCCACTCCAGATCTCCTTCGTGCTGGCTCAGGCTGAAGTTGGCTGAGGGCCAGAGATCGTGCGGGCGAAACAGCTGATGGAGCTGCTGGCGCTCGCGCAACATGGCGACAAACTCCACCACAGCCTGAGCGGGGGTAGCGGGTAACAGCAAGAAACGTGGATGCCGATAAGCCTTCGGCACCCGAAACCGCTTGGGAAACGTCAGCATCAGAGCAGCTCCAGCAGGGCTTGCAATGGATGTTTGAGCTTTTCCCCCTCCATCCGCTTGACCTGACTGCGGCACGAATAGCCGGTCGCCAGGCAGCGCGCTTTGGGCAGGCGGGCGAGCGGGTCGGCCCAGCTCAACCCATAGATGCCCTTGGAGTTCTCCACCTGTTTGACGTCGTGACCATAGGTGCCCGCCATACCGCAGCAACCCACAGAGACCGGCTGCAAGCTGGCCCCGAAACGGCCAAACAGGGTGCTCCAGTCACCGTGAGTGGAGGGCTTGGCGGTCTTCTCGGTGCAGTGGGCAAACAGATACCAGGGCTCGCCCCCCTCCCCGCTCTTGGTCTTGTCGGTTCGAGCAGGCAACTGATCTACCGGCAGCGAGAGCAGCCACTCCTGCGGCAACAACACCTGAAAATCGCCGCGAGCCGACCCCAGCACCTTGGCATACTCGTCGCGATAGCAGAGCACCATGGCCGGATCCACCCCCACCATGGGAATGCCAAGCGCCGCCACCTTGTTGAGGAACTGGGCGCTGTTGGCCGCGGTACGGGCAAAGGCGCGCAGGAACCCCTTGATATGCTGGGGTTTACCGTTGGGTTTAAAGGGCAGCAAGTAGGGCTGGAACCCGAGCTTGCTGGCGAGTTTCACCAGGTCGCGCACCACAGGGGCGTCGTAATAGCTGGTGAAGGGGTCCTGCACGATGAGCACAACCTGCTTGCGCTGCTCGGCACTCATCCGCTCCAGACCCGGCAGATCAAAATAGCGGGCGCGGTTGTCATGCAGGCTCTCGGCCAAGGTCGGCACCGAGAGCAGCGGCACATCGACCATGCCGATGCTCTTCTCGGTCGCCTTCTGGGCCCACTCTTTTTCGAGGAAAAAGTTGACCAGCTTCGGCGCCTTGGCAAGCAACGGCGCATAGCTCTCCACCGTGCCGACGAAGTAATCCTTGGGGGCGCGCAGGTAGCGGCCATGATAAAGCTGCATAAAGCGGGCGCGAAAATCGGGCACATCCACCTTGATCGGGCACTGGCTGGTGCACGCCTTGCAGGCCAGACAGCCAGCCATCGCCTCCATCACCTCGTGGGAGAAGTCATACTCGCCGCGCTGTTTGGCCCAGCTGTTGCGCACCTTGTCCACCAGCTGTTTGAAGCGCACACCACCGGATTGCAGCGCCACCTCTTCCGCTAGCGGATCGAAGCCCTGCTCCGCCAGCTGACGCAACCATTCACGCATCAGACCCGCCCGCCCCTTGGGGGAGTGGCGGCGATCACGGCTGATCTTGACCGAGGGGCACATGGGGGAGTCGGTCTCGAAGGTGAAGCAGAGACCGTTGCCGTTGCAATCCATGGCGCGGGTGTAGCTGGTACGCACCGCGAGCGGGATCTGGCGGTCATACTTGCCACGCTTGGGGCCATCCACCGACACCAGCTCGGCGCCGCTACCGTAGGGGATACAGATCTTGCCCGGGTTGATGCGGTTGGCCGGGTCGAACGCCCCCTTGACCCGCTGCAGCTCTTCCCACAGCTCGCCAAAGAAGGCGGGGCTGTATTCGGAGCGAAAGCCCTTGCCGTGCTCCCCCCACATCAGGCCGCCATATTTGGCGGTGAGCGCCACCACCTGATCGGAGATACGCCGCAGCAGCACCTCCTGCTCGGGATCGCACAAATCCAGCGCCGGGCGCACGTGCAGCACACCGGCATCAACGTGGCCAAACATGCCGTAGTCGAGGCCGTGGGCGTCCAGCAGGGCACGAAACTCCATGATGAAATCGGCCAGTGACTCTGGCGGCACGGCGGTATCTTCAGTGAAGGCCACCGGCTTCTTGCGTCCTTCGGCGTTGCCAAGCAGCCCCACCGACTTCTTGCGCATGGTGTAGATGGTTTCGATGCTCGGCAGGTGGTCACACACCTGATAGCCGATAATCCCGGCCTCGCCCTTGGCCAGCAGCTCGTCGATACGACGGCAGAGCTCCACCACCTTGGCCTTGTGTTCTGCCTCGTCGGTATCGGCAAACTCGACGATGTTGAGCCCCTGCAGATCCTTGCCGGGCACATCCTGAATAAGATCTTTCACCGAATGCCAGATGATGTCGGCACGGGCCAGCCCGAGCACCCGGGAGTCCACCGTCTCCACCGATAGGGCCTGCGCCTGCACCATAAATGGGGCGTTGCGCAGAGCCGAAGGAAAGCTGTCGTACTTGACGTTCACGAGCGTACGGTAGCGCGGGATGGGGGTGATATTGAGTTTGGCTTCGGTGATAAAGCCAAGCGATCCTTCAGATCCGCACAGCACCCGGCTCACATCCAGGGTATCTGTGTCGGGTTGATAGAGGTGCTTGAGATCGTAACCGGTCAGAAAGCGGTTGAGCTTGGGGAAGGTCGCCTCGATGTCGGCGCGGCGCTCCTTGCCGATGCGATAGAGGGTGCGATAGATCTCTCCTTCCCGACTCTCCAGCGCCAGCTTGTCGGCCAGTCGCTCACCGGTCAGCGGCTCGGTCGCCATGATGTCGCCATTCTCCAGCACCGCTTTGAGCCCCAGCACGTGATCCGAGGTTTTGCCGTAGACCAGCGACCCCTGCCCCGAGGCATCTGTGTTGATCATGCCCCCTAAGGTGGCGCGGTTGGAGGTGGAGAGATCCGGCGAGAAGAAGTAGCCATGGGGCTTGAGATAGGCGTTGAGCTGGTCTTTCACCACCCCGGCCTGGGCGCGCACCCACCCCTCTTCCAGATTAATTTCCATGATCTGGTTCATATAACGGGAGAGATCGACGATAATGCCGCCGCCCAATGACTGACCATTGGTGCCGGTACCGCCACCGCGAGGGAAAAAACTCAAGGAGGTGAACGCCGGCTCTGCGGCCAGCTTGAGCATCACTGCTATGTCATCCGCACTGCGCGGATAGAGAACCGCCTGAGGTACTACCTGATAGACGCTGTTATCCGTCGCCATCGCCAACCGGCTTGCATAAGACTTTTCGATATCACCACGAAATGCGCTGCGCTCTAGCAACTCAAGAAACTGCAGGGTTGCGGGTGACAAACTGTCCTGGTAATCGAGTCTCGGGATCATGAATCCTTGTTCCCATCCTTTGCTTGATGCCGGCACGCCGGCGACAACGACTGGCCAGCCGCCTGTCAATGGCAGTCAGGCCAGTCCGCTCACATGTGAGCGGGCAGTATATCAGCTAGAAAACCGCTTGCGCTTGGCAATATTCACCATTTGAAAGGAGGACTTTTATGGCTCACCACAGCCATGTTATCAGTACGCTGGTCACCACCGAAAAACAGGCGCTTACCCTGTCGCTGTTCGGTTGTATTACCTTTGCCATCTTCGGCATCGGCTACGGCCTCTTCGTCGGTTCCAACGCCATCATGCTCGATGGTATCTTCACCCTGTTCAGCATGGGCATGACAGGCCTCGGTCTTGTTACCGCCTATCTTGTTACCCGCCCTTCCGATGCGCGCTTCCAGTATGGCTATGCCCACTTCGAGCCCATCACCAACGTCATCAATGGCGCCATTATTCTGCTGCTCTGCCTTGGCGCCCTCTATAGCGGCATCACCACCCTGCTGGATGGCGGACGGGAGATCGATCTCGGCCACGCCCTTATCTATGCCGCCGTCTCCACCTTCTTCTGCGCCATCATCTATCGCATCGAAGCCCAGGTTGCCGAACAGGTAGACTCCGAGCTGGTGCGGGTCGACTCCAAGGAGTGGCTGGTGGATACCCTGCTCAGCGCCACCCTGCTTATCGGTTTCGTGGTCGCCATTGGCCTCGATGCCATCGGCTACGGCCAATACAATCGCTACATAGACCCGGTGCTGGTCTCGCTGCTGGCCCTCTGCGCCACCCTCATTCCCATCAAGGTGCTCGGTCGCAACCTGCGGGAAGTGTTGAAGATCGCCCCCAAGGGGGATGTGCCACGGCAAGTCGAGCAGGAGATCGAGGCGCTGCGCCAGCGCCACGGCATCGAGTGCTACAGCCATCTGGCCAAAAGCGGTCGTCGCTTCGATCTGGAATTGAACATTCTGGTGGCGCCGGGTCAGGAGTGGCCTGTCGAACGTCAGGATGCCCTGCGTCAGGAGCTCTGGTCTCGCCTTGGCGATACCCTTGGGGATGCCTGGCTGTCGGTCTGTTTCACCCGCGAAAAGCGCTGGTTGTAACGACCGCACGGGGGAGCGTGGCACCGCCGCCTCCCCCTGTCGCATCACAACCCCATCACGCCCCACTGACACTGCTCTTGCCAAATTGGCGCCAGCCGCTATCATCAGGGCTCATTTTTCACCCGAGGTTTTATTGCCCATCATGGACAATCCCCGAAGTTGCCCTTCGTCTCTCTCTGTCAAAGCCTATCTTTTTCTGCTTAATCAGCGCCTCTGAATAACACCTTTGCCTTGCTGTTACTGCGGCCATCGCGCGCCGTGATTACTCTCTGCTCTGTCTGTTTTTATTGAGGTCATACAATGGAATTGCTGCTGGATCCCCATATCTGGATTGGTCTGTTTACCCTGATCATTCTGGAAATCGTGCTGGGGATCGACAACCTGGTCTTTATCGCCATCCTGGTGAAAAAACTGCCCCCCGCCCAACGGGACAAGGCGCGCATCATCGGCCTGTCGCTGGCCCTGCTGATGCGACTTGGGCTCTTGAGTGTCATGTCATGGCTGGTCACCCTCACCACCCCGATTTTGCACCTGTGGGATCACCCCTTCTCCGGTCGGGACCTGATCCTGATGGGGGGCGGCCTGTTCCTGCTGTTCAAGGCCACCTCCGAGCTACATGAGCGGCTGGAAGCCAAACCCCAGGATGATGGCCCGGTCGGCGCCTACGCCAGCTTCGGCGTGGTGATCGCCCAAATTCTGGTGCTGGATGCGGTCTTCTCGCTCGACTCCATCATCACCGCCGTCGGCATGGTAGATCATCTGGGCGTCATGATGGCCGCCGTGACCATCGCCATGGTGGTGATGGTGCTCGCCTCCAAGCCGCTGACCCGCTTCGTCAACGCCCACCCGACCGTGGTGGTGCTCTGTCTGAGTTTCCTGCTGATGATCGGCTTCAGCCTGGTGGCGGAAGGGTTCGGTTTTCATATTCCGAAAGGCTACCTCTACGCAGCCATCGGCTTCTCGGTGCTGATCGAGTTTTTCAACCAGCTGGCCCAACGCAGCGCCATGCGTCACGAATCCAAACAGCCCCTGCGCGAGCGCACCACCGCCGCTATCTTCAAGCTGATGGGCAGCAAGGCCTATCAGGACAGACCGGATGACGATCTGGATGCCGCACCTGCCGAGCCGCTCAGCTTTGGCGAGGAGGAGCGCTATATGGTGACCGGGGTGCTGTCGCTGGCCGAGCGCTCCATTCGCACCATCATGACCCCGCGCTCGGAGATGGCCTGGATTGATATCAACGACTCCAGCGACGAGATCCGCGCCCTGCTGCAGCGCGAACCCCACAGCCTGTTCCCCATCTGTGACGGGGATCTGGACGAGGTGATCGGAGTGGTCAAGGCGCGCGATCTGCTGTTTGCCTTGAACGAAGGGCAATCCTTGAGCGAACTGGCCAAGCAGAACGATCCCATTATCGTGCCGCAGACCATCAACGTGATCCGTCTGCTGGCGGAGCTGCGCAAAGCCAAGGGGAGCCTTATTCTGGTCTCCGACGAGTTTGGCGTGATCCAGGGGCTGGTCACCACCCACGATCTGCTGGAGGCCATCGTCGGCGAGCTGCCGGACGAGGACGAAACCCCGGATATCGTGCGCGATGGCGAAGGGTGGCTGATCAACGGCAGCACCAACATCCACCATGTGGAGCAGGTGCTGGAGCACGAGGGGCTGGTGAGCGAGAGCGATGAATACGTGACCCTGGCGGGCATGCTGCTCTCCCACTTCGGCACCCTGCCCACCCCGGGCCAGCAGTTGCAACTGCAGCAACTCAACTTCGAGGTGATCGAGGTGAGCGAGCGTCGTATCGAGCGGGTGAAAGTGATGCCCGCCACGGCTTGAGCCTGCCACCAGCAGAATACAGAAGAGGGCCAGACGGCCCTCTTTTTTATGCTTCAACTTTATGCCTCAACGCCTCTTTCCCGACGGTTTGCACTGATTGCTGCATCAAGCACAATTCTCTTGTGCAATTACCCCTCTTTTTCACAACAAGATGGCGGCATAAAGTGGCCTCACTTCCACCATGAGGAACTCAAGATGAGCCACGATCACCTGTTCTGCCCGCTGCGCCTTGGCCAGCTGCACCTTGCCAACCGCATCGTCATGCCCCCCATGACCCGCTCCCGTGCCAATCAGCCCGGTGATGTGGCCAACGCCATGATGGCGAGCTACTACGCCCAGCGCGCCGAGGCGGGCCTGATCATCAGCGAAGGCACCCAAATCGACCCCATGGGCAAGGGCTATGCCTGGACGCCGGGGATCTACAGCGCAGAGCAGATCGCTGGCTGGAAACTGGTGACCGATGCCGTGCACGCCAAGGGGGGTACCATCTTCGCCCAGCTCTGGCACGTGGGCCGGGTCACCCATCCGGACAACATCGGCGGCGCCCAGCCCATCTCCGCTTCAGCCCTGCCCGCAGTGGGCGTCAAGGTGTTCGTCGATAACGGCAGCGATGCGCCGGGCTTTGTCGAGACCGTAACTCCGCGCGCCATGACCCAGGCCGATATCGATGCGGTGGTGGGCCAGTTCCGTCAGGCGGCCCGCAACGCCATCAGCGCCGGTTTTGACGGCATCGAGCTGCACGCCGCCAACGGATACCTCATCAACCAGTTCCTCGACTCCGAATCCAACGCCCGCACCGACAGTTACGGCGGATCGCTGGAAAACCGGCTGCGCTTTCTCAAAGAGGTGACCGAGGCGGTCTGCAGCGAAATCGGCGCCGACCGGATCGGGGTGCGTCTTGCACCACTCACCACCCTCAACGGCACAGTCGATGCCAATCCGCAGGAGACCTATCTGGCGGCCGCCCGCCTGCTGGGCCAGCTCAATGTCACCTACCTGCACATTGCCGAAGCGGACTGGGACGATGCCCCCCTGATGCCGGAGAACTTCAAGCAGGGTCTGCGGGATGCCTTCCCCAACACCCTGATCTACGCCGGTAAATATGATGGTGATCGCGCACGCGCCGCCCTCGAAGCGGGCTGGGCCGACATGATTGGTTTTGGCCGCCCCTTCGTCGCCAACCCGGATCTGCCGAACCGGCTGCGCCACGGCTATCCGCTGGCCCCCCACGATCCGGCCACCCTGTTCGGCGGCGGCGAGAAAGGGCTGACCGATTACCCCGTCTATCAGGCAGAGGACGCAGCAGCCAGCCGCTGATTGCCGATGGCCAAACGGCCACGTAACGCAGGCCCCACAGGTTGGGGCCTGCTGTATTGTTGCCCATTCGCGGCAGTGGCGGTTTCACTGTCTTGCTGTTGCAATGATCTCGTTGTTCTCTCCCCTCGCTTTTACAAGGAGTCATCATGAATCACACCCAAGCCTGGTGCTGGCATGCCCCCGGTGAACCGACCCAGCTTACCCTCGCCGATCTGCCCCTGGCACCGCTCGCCCCTGACGAGGTACTGGTAACCAACCGGGTTATCGCCTTCAATCCGGTGGACTGGAAGCTGATCGAATATGGCCACTCCAACTGGCAGGACGGTCAGGTGCCCGGCGTCGATGGCATGGGCACTATCGTGGCCCTCGGTGCCAACGTCAGCCATCTGCGCCCCGGTGCCCGGGTCGCCTATCACACCGACCTGCGCCACCACGGCAGCTTTGCCCGTCACACCCGGGTACCAGCCCGCGCCCTGATGCCAGTGCCCGATGCCCTGAGTGACGAGGCGGCCGCCGCCCTGCCCTGTCCCGGCCTCACCGCCTGGCAGGCGCTGGCCAAGTTGCCGCGCCTGCACGGGGAAGCGCTGCTCATCACCGGTGCTGGCAGCAGTGTCGGCCGTTTTGCGGTGCAGCTCGCCCTCCAGCAAGGAGCGCGGGTCTTTGCCAGCGCCAGCCCACGCCACCATCACTGGCTCAAACAGATCGGTGTGCAGGGTGTAGCCGATTATCGGGACTCCGACTGGCTGGCCACCTTGCAGACTGCCAACGGCAACGAGCCGTTCGAGGGGATCATCGATCTGGTCTCCAGCCAACAGGCCGAGAGCCTGCTGCCCGCCCTTGGTTACTACGGTCATATGGTGACTGTGCTCGGGCGCATCCCGCACAATCCGCTGCCCGCCTTTAGCCATTGCCACTCCTTGCACGAGATTGCGCTGGGTGCCCAGCACGCCTTTGGCTCGGGCAAACAGTGGAGCCGACTGGTGGCCGCCGGTGTCGCCATGATGGCGCAGATGGCGAGCGGCGAACTGACCCTGCCGCCGCTGGTGGTCGGCGACTTTGAGGCACTGCCTACCCTGCTCGAGCGCTTCAAGCGCGAAGGACAGGGCGAGAAGTTTCTGGTGCGAGTGGCTTAACGCTGACTTTCCCTGATAACCACACCGACCATTGAAACGAAAGAGGCCCGCCAGTAATGGCGGGCCTCTCTTTATATAGTGCATGTCATCTCGACTTCATTAGCGCCTGACTCAATGCAGGATCACCCCGTGAGTCTCGGCATAACTGCGGATCTCCCGGGTCAGCCGCGCCTTGTCGGCCAGAGAGAGCCAGCTCGCCTCCACCGCATTGAGCGAGAAGCGACATAGCTGACTCATGGTCGCGCCAAGGCCATCGGCCAGCGCCGCAAAGTTGGCATTCATATAGCCACCAAAGTAGGCAGGGTCGTCCGAGTTGATGGTGACACAGAGCCCCTGCTCCAGCAGCCGCAACACATTGTGCTGGGCCATATCGCCGAACACCTTGAGCCGGGTGTTGGAGAGGGGGCAGACGGTGAGCGGCAGCCGGGTATCCGCCAGATAACGGAGCAGTTCGGGATCATCGGCCGAGCGAACCCCGTGATCGATGCGGCATACCTGCAGCTCGTTGATCGCCTGCCAGATGTAGTCGGCAGGCCCCTCTTCACCCGCATGGGCCACCACCGGCAGCCCCAGCTCGCGGCATTTGGCAAAGACCCGGGCAAATTTAGTGGGCGGATTGCCCCTCTCCCCCGAGTCGAGGCCGATGCCGTGAATGCGTGACAAGAAGGGCATAGCCTCTTCCAACGTCGCGAACGCCTCCTCTTCGCTCAGGTGGCGCAAAAAGCTCATGATAAGGCGCCAGCTGATGCCAAACTCCTTCTCCCCGCGCTGCAGCGCCCGCTCGATGCCACTCAGCACAGTCGCAAAGGGGATACCGCGAGCGGTGTGGGTCTGCGGGTCGAAGAAGATCTCCACATGCACCACCTTGTCGGCGGCGCAACGCTCAAGATAGGCCCAGGTGAGGTCGAAGAAGTCCTGCTCGGTCACCAGCACGCTGGCGCCGCGATAGTAGAGGTCGAGAAAGGATTGCAGGCAGTCAAAGTCATAGGCGGCGCGCACGCTGGCCACATCGGGCCAGGGCAGTGGCACACCGTTGCGGCGGCCCAGCTCAAACATCAACTCGGGTTCGAGGCTGCCCTCGATATGCAGGTGCAGCTCCAGTTTCGGCAGTCCGGCGATAAATTGCGCGGCGGTGAGGTGTTCGGGTGTGACTGGCTTGGGAATCGGGGTGTCCATAGCGACGGCTCCATCAGCAAAGTGATCCGGCGTCAGCCCCTCCACCAGACTGACCCGACGGCAGCTTTATTGTGCACCGAAGTGGCGAGACAGGGGAGACTTGTCATCAAACAGACTTATAATGGCGTCACAAAAATCATAAATGATTGAACATCTTAACGATTGGCGGCTCGCCTGCGCCCTGACAAGGAGTTTTCATGAAGAAGAACGTCATCTGCGATATCGACGGTGTCATCCTGCACAACAACGATCTCATCCCCGGTGCCGACCGTTTCGTCCATCGCCTGCTGGAGCAGGGCAGCAAGCTTTTGTTCCTCACCAACTACCCGGCCCAGACCCAGAAAGATCTGCAAAACCGCTTCCGCTCCGCCGGGATCGAAGTGCCGGAAGAGTGCTTCTATACCTCCGCCATGGGTACCGCCGACTTCCTCAAGCGTCAGGATGGCAAGAAGGCGTATGTGATCGGCGAAGGGGCGCTGACCCACGAGCTCTACAAGGCCGGCTTTACCATCACCGATATCGACCCCGACTTCGTGGTGGTGGGCGAGACCCGCAACTACAACTGGACCATGATGCAACAGGGGGCCAAGTTCGTCGATCAGGGGGCCCGCTTTATCGCCACCAACCCCGATACCCACGGCCCCATGATGCACCCGGCCTGCGGCGCCCTGTGCGCCCCCATCGAGCGAATGACCGGCAAGAAGCCGTTCTATGTCGGCAAGCCGAGCGCCTGGATCATCCGTGCGGCGCTCAACCGGATGGAGGCCCACTCCGACGACACCATCATCATCGGCGACAACCTGCGCACCGACATTCTGGCGGGCTTTCAGGCGGGTCTCGAGACGGTGCTGGTGCTCTCCGGGGTGAGCAAGGTCGCCGATATCGACCGCATGCCGTTTCGGCCGAACCATATTTTCGACTCCGTGGTCGACATCGATATCGTCTAATCACCACCCAAGCGTTAAACAGGGCAGGTCTCTCCTGCCCTTGCAGGATCTGTTATGGAACCCATTCTGATCGCCGTGGCCTTTGGCTGCGGCATGGTAGTCAATCTGATTGGCCTGCCCCCCCTGCTCGGCTTTCTGGCCGCCGGTTTTATCCTCAACGGCATGGGATATGAAAATACTCCCGCCCTGAGCGAGGTGGCCGATCTCGGCGTCACCCTGCTGCTGTTCACCATCGGCCTCAAACTCAATATCAAGACCCTGATGCGGCGCGATGTGTGGGGCACCACCAGCCTGCACCTGCTGCTCTCCACCCTGCTCTTTACCGTAGTGCTGCTGGTCTGCAAGGGACTGGGGCTTGAACTTGCCCTCTCGCTGGACTGGAAACTGGCGCTGCTGCTGGGCTTTGCCCTCTCCTTCTCCAGCACCGTCTTTGCGGTCAAGGTGCTGGAAGATCGCAGCGACATGAATGCCCTCTACGCCCGCATCGCCATCGGGGTGCTGGTCATGCAAGACGTGTTCGCCGTAGCATTTCTGGCCTTTTCCAGCGGCAAGTGGCCCAGCATCTGGGCGCTCTGGGTGCTGGGACTGCCGCTGCTGCGCCCGCTGCTCTTCAAGCTCTTGGTGCGGGCCGGTCATGGCGAGCTGCAGGTACTGTTCGGAGTCTTTCTGGCACTGGTGGTCGGGGCTGCCGGTTTTGAAGTGGTTGGCCTCAAGCCGGATCTGGGAGCTCTTATCATCGGCATGCTGCTCGCCTCTCATCCGGCTGCGGCAGGGCTTGCCAAGGCGCTCTTTAACCTCAAAGACCTCTTTCTGGTCTGCTTCTTTCTCACCATCGGTCTCAACGGCCTGCCGACTCACGACACCATGCTGCTGGCACTGGCGCTGGTGCTGGCCCTGCCGCTCAAAAGTGTCCTCTACTATCTGGTCTACAGCGGCGCTCACCTGCGGGTACGTACCGCCCTGCTCTCGACCCTGGCGCTCACCAACTTCTCGGAGTTTGGCCTGATCGTCGCCGCCATCGCCGCCAAGGCGGGCTGGCTCTCCCACGAGTGGCTGGTGGCGGTCTCGCTGGCACTGGCGGCCAGCTTTATGATCTCCGCTCCCCTCAATGCCCAAAGCGAGCGCATTTATCACCGCATCGGCCACTGGCTGCGGGGATTGCAGGCGAGCAACCTCCATCCGGAAGACAGGCCCATAGAGCTGGGCGATGCCGAGGTGATCATCCTCGGTATGGGGCGGATCGGTCAGGGGGCCTACTTCGAGCTGGAGAACAAGTACGGCAACGTCATCCTCGGGGTGGAGAACGACAGCGAGAAGCTGCCCACCCTGCGCGCCCAGGGGATGAACGTCATCGAAGGGGATGCCACCGATACCGACTTCTGGGACAAGGTGCTGCTCTCCAATCAGGTCAATCTGGTGCTGCTGGCGATGCCCCACCACTCGGGGAATCTCTACGCCATCGAGAAGCTGCGCAGCCACGGCTTTGCCGGCAAGATAGCCGCCATCGTCCGCTTCGAGGATGATATCGCCTCCCTGCAGGAGCAGGGGGTGGACGCGGTGTTCAACGTCTACAACGAAGCGGGCAGCGGCTTTGCCCGCCATGTCATCCGCCGTTTGCAGCCGCGTTGAATCGTCGGCCAGCAGCCCTTGGCAAGGGCTCTTGGCAAGGAGGAACGCATCGTTTAAGTTATGCACAACCTCGTTTAATAAAACGAACGCGGGGCCGGGATGGCCCCGCTTTCCTATCTGCCGAAGCCAAGGAGGCACCATGAAGACCCTCAACGACTGGATCCTGCTCGATCGCCACGAGGCGATCCCCACCCCGCTGATGCCCGCCCCCGAGCGTATTAAAGCAGGTAACCCGGCGCAAACAGTCTGGAACCACTACTCCGACCCCAGCCAGCAGTTTCACATCGGCTTCTGGGCCTGCGAACCCGGCCGCTGGGCCATCCACTACACCGAGCACGAGTATTGCCAGCTGCTGGAGGGGGATGTGGTGATCCACGACAGTCAGGGCGGCCAGCTGGCCCTGAAACCCGGCGATCAATTCGTCATTCCCGCCGGTTTTGTCGGCGAGTGGGAGACCCTTACCCCCTGTCGCAAGGTCTACGTCATCTTCGAACCCGCCTCGGCTTGATGTTAACGTCACCCAGCCTCGTTGCAGCAGCCCTTATCCTGTTGATCCGCTTGACGCTTACGGCATGATTTTCTGCGGTTTTCCCGCTTGCAAAAGGTTTTTCCGCTAGGCATTGTGTCTGACGAGGAATGTAAATGGAATTTCGAGCCCAAACGTGGGGGGCTCATATAAAAATCAAGAGGATTACCGCCAATGTGTTCAATTTTCGGCATTCTGGATATCAAGTCCGACGCAGTTGCCCTGCGCAAGTCGGCGCTGGAGATGTCCAAGCGACTTCGTCACCGCGGGCCTGACTGGTCCGGCGTCTACAGCTCCGACAAAGCCATTCTGGTGCACGAGCGTCTGGCCATCGTCGACCCGGGCAATGGCGCCCAGCCGCTCTACAACCCCGAGCGCACCCATGTGCTGGCGGTCAACGGCGAGATCTACAACCACAAAGAGCTGGAGAAAACCCTCAAGGTCGACTTCCAGTTCCAGACCAAATCTGACTGTGAAGTGCTGCTCGCTCTCTACAAGGAGAAGGGCCCGGCGTTTCTCGACGATCTCAACGGCATCTTTGCCTTCATCCTTTATGACGCCGAACAGGATGCCTACCTGATTGGTCGCGACCACATGGGGATCATCCCCCTCTATACCGGCCGCGACGAGCACGGCAACTTCTATGTCGCCTCCGAGATGAAGGCGCTGGTGCCGGTCTGCAAGAGCGTCGAAACCTTCCCGCCGGGACACTACCTGTGGAGCAAGGATGGCGAGCTCAAACAGTGGTACAAGCGCGACTGGATGGAATACAGCGCGGTCGAGCACAACGTCAGCGACAAGGCCGAGCTGAAAGCCGCGCTGGAAGCGGCGGTCAAACGCCAGCTGATGTGCGACGTGCCCTATGGCGTGCTGCTCTCCGGCGGGCTCGATTCGTCCGTTATCTCCGCCATTACCAAGCTCTATGCGGCGCGCCGTATCGAGGACGATGGCAAGAGCGAAGCCTGGTGGCCGCAACTGCACTCCTTCGCTGTCGGCCTGGAAGGCTCACCTGATCTCGCCGCCGCCCGCAAGGTAGCTGATCACCTCGGCACCATCCACCACCAGATCCACTTCACCGTGCAGGAGGGTCTGGATGCCCTGCGCGACGTCATCTATCACCTCGAGACCTATGACGTCACCACCATCCGCGCCTCCACGCCGATGTATCTGATGGCCCGCTACATCAAGGCGATGGGGATCAAGATGGTGCTCTCCGGCGAAGGCTCCGACGAGCTGTTCGGTGGCTACCTCTACTTCCACAAGGCGCCCAACGCCCGCGAGTTCCACGAAGAGAACGTGCGCAAGCTCGCCTCTTTGCACCTCTATGACTGCCTGCGCGCCAACAAATCGATGGCTGCCTGGGGGGTGGAAGGTCGCGTGCCCTTCCTCGACAAGGAGTTCATGGACGTGGCGATGCGCCTGCAGCCCGCCGACAAGATGTGTGGCAAAGGCAAGATCGAGAAGCACATTCTGCGCGAAGCGTTCGAAGATCTGCTGCCCCACGAAGTGGCCTGGCGCCAGAAGGAGCAGTTCTCCGATGGCGTGGGCTATTCGTGGATCGACAGCCTGAAAGCCATGGTCGAGACCGAAGTGACGGATCAGATGTTCGAAGCGGCTGCATTCCGCTTCCCCATCAACACCCCTCTCACCAAGGAGGCCTACTTCTACCGAGCCATCTTCGACGAGCACTTCCCGCTGGAAGCCGCCGCCCGCACCGTGCCCTACGGCAAGTCGGTCGCCTGCTCCACCCCCACCGCGCTGGAGTGGGATGCCAAGTTCAAGGAGATGGCCGACCCGTCCGGCCGCGCCGTGATGGACGTGCACCAGCAGGGCTACTAAGCCTGCACGCCAAACCGAGCGGATAACGTCAGATAGCAAAAAGCCCTTCACCATGGTGAAGGGCTTTTTCATCTCCCCGCGGTCACGCACGCCAAATCACATCAGACCATCGCAGATAGTTGATTTTTCATAAATATTTAATTTTTTTACCGAGTGACCATGCATTGACAGGAAGCGCGTCGATTGACTATGCCTGAAGGGTGATCAACAGGATCACCACGATGACAACAAGGATCGGGAGGGGGCATGGACGCTAACACTCTATCAAGGATTGGCCTGCTGACAGCACTGCTCGTCAGTCCGGCTACGATGGCCAATGACAATATCGTGGTACTGCAGCTTGGCAAGGCCTTCAGCAATGAAAAGCTCGACATCAACATCGCCGACGCCAAGTTCCACCACATGTTCTGGCGCTGGGGAGACTCAGGCTGTCAATTTGGGCTGGGGGTACGTGCCGGAACGCTCAAGGTAGAAGATGAAGAGACCGCCAGAGTGGGGGGCGGCGCCCGTATCGAATGCCAATGGGGTAACTGGGTGACCTGGCTCCCCGGCGAGATGGTCTGGCTCGATCAGTACCAATTTGGCACTCACGGCCACGGCTACAAGGATTACGGCGGCCCCTTACAGTTCGCCCTGGGTATCGGCCTCGGTTACGCCATCACCAAAAATTGGCTGATCGGCTATCAGTATGAGCACATGTCCAACGCATATATGTATGACAAGAACCCGGGGCTGGACAGCCATACCCTCCATATCGAGTACCGGTTCTGATTACAGGCTTATGCCTTGGTCTGTAGACTACGCAACGGAATACAGGTGTGCATGGTCCATAACGACCAGACGATAACATCGTTCACCAACGGCGATGCTACCCAGAAGAAGAATATCGACGTGCAGCTAGAAGAAACGCAGGAGTGATAACTGGATCCGAGAATGGCCCCACAATGTGGGGCCATTCTCATTTCTGTCTGACAGCACACCGAAACATGGCCAGGGAAAGTCGCCGCATGAACTGCACCATCAGGCAGAGCTGCATCCTACAAGAAGATCCTGTTACTCCACATGACAGGAAGGGTGAACCACTTAAAAAAGCGCTGTCGCCACTTTGGCGCCATTTAGGCAAAAGAAAAGGCCACTATTTCTAGTGGCCTTCTGTAACTCTTTGATTTTAATGGTGCCGAGGCCGGAATCGAAGATGACGCACCAAAGCCTCTAAAATCAACGAATGCGCATTATAAAAAACTCATCGTATACCTATCCGTATACCAATAATATTTTAGTACCACCGCCCTGCTGCATATTCCGGCCGATCATGAACACCGATTCCGGTTCAACGTGAACACTTTACCTCTCATTTCCTGAGACAGTGTTCAACAGTCAAGGTGGCAGTTGCTTCGTAGACTACCGAGAAATCAAGCCCGGAAAATATCCACCTTCGTTTCTAAGCACTTGCGTAAACTCAAATCATGTGTGCCCACTTCAAACCAACCACTTGGTTTCTGGAAAAAATCCAGTCCTCGACCAATCTTGATGACCCACCCATTGTCGATACTGATCTCCCGATCGTGCATGTTCGGATTGAGTTTCACTTCCAGTTCCACATCGAGCTCCAAAAGGCTCTGCTTCAATTCGTCGAGTTTTTGTTGGATATCGACCAGCTGCGTATTGTCATCGTATCCGGTAACAAGGTTGATTTTCTTCACTGTCCCAGCTTTCAAAATACATTCACAAAAGCGAACGAAATTCTGGATCTGGTGCTGAAGCCGAACATAGGGTTCTTCAATGACGACAGCCTTAGCCCCTTGTAGATAAGGGCCAATGATCGACTCATAACTATGTCCCATATCCCCATACATGATTGTGAAATGGCGTTCGATCAATTCATCAGGCACAACGACAGAGGATATCGGTTCATCTTGGATTGCAGGTAACTCTTGTCTAACCTCTGTCGCCACGTTACGTTCATGTGCACTCTTGTCGTTGAGTTTCCGCCGCAAAGGCTGCTGTGTTGCTGAAGCATCTTTCGACTCAGGGCAATAGACAATCACCTCTTGCCCCTGCGCATTAAGGAATGAGAGATCGATGCGCGCAAACTCATCATCGGGTTTGCGTTTATTCATCTGTTCTTTCACGCGTCGACGGCACTCGACCGCATAGGAAACATATTCTTCGAATTCCTGATCGGTCGGAGAACCAGTCGGGTGCAGAATTTTCAGGAAGGCACAAACGGTTTTTTTGATGCCTTTTTCATCACGGCCTTCAACACTCTTGCCTAGACGGATCCGCTTGCTGGCCTCTTCATATCGATTGGTATGCTTGAACTGGTAGTGGAATGCTTCCGCCAGGTAGTCGGTAATGAACCCGTAGCAGTTGGTTAGAAACTCACTACTGTTCTTGGGCATTTCCCAACCAGGTATATAGGCTGCAAATCGATCCATGATGGCGAGGTCAAACTCTGCAGGTAATGGCTGGAAAAGATCATGTTCGGCCGAGTTAACTACTTGGCTGATAGAAAGGTCGAAGTTGCCAACAAAGCTAAGACTGGCATCAGCGATCACTTCTGCGCCGCGTGAAAAGCGTCCATTCGCCATGAAATCCTTCATGATCTGAATAGTGTCTGGATCTTTGACTTTGATGCCGCCAACCTCATCAAACGCTACCGTGTCCCAGAAACCTACCAACCCAACCTTACGACGTGCGTTGTTGTAGAACAGTGCCGACTTAGTCGCCTGTCCACCAGAAATAAGTGTGGCGTAGGGGGAAAATTCACTGAAGAAATACGACTTTCCAGTGCCTCGTGGCCCAAGCTCAATGTAGTTGTAATTGGGCTCAACGAGTGCCGCTAGGCGCGCAATAAAATGCATGCAAACACGCTTTGAGAGCTTTGTCGGCTCCAGGCCAACGGTACGCAGGATCACCGCGATCCATTCATCACGGGTGAACTTCATTCGACCTTCACAATATCGGTCAAAATCAAAGCGGCTGATCTGGATGGGACGTAAGTCCTCAATGTAAAACGCGTAGTCGTCTTCCTCGATGGCGTTATGTGCCAACGTTACTTCAGCCCAAATCCCCCCTTCCAGCAAACGGTCATTGTCTCGATAAAATTTATCACCGATAGCGATACGCTGTGAGTTGAAGTTTTCCAATGAAGCCCAATGGCGCTTTTCTTTCTCGACATACCGCACATGAACCTTGTCGATAAAGCGATGCTTGCCCTTGGTTGCAACCTTTGACTGCGCGGCATTGGCCTCGTCAGGTTTTACATAATTGTCTTGCAGGCTGGCTAGTACCGCCTCCATACCTGCATCCATTTCTGCTTGATCGTCACTCGCACAAAAGCGCGCAAGCAGGAACTCCAACACAAATGTCGGAACGTTAGTTCCCTTCTTGATTCGATGGAGTAGATCCTTGCGCAACACCTTGCCATCAAAGGTATCAGTTAGCTTTTGGTCAAGTTCATTCATCATTTTTACACCGCATAGTCCGTTTCTAGGTCAAGTTGGCAATACACTGCATAAGTTGTTGGATGCAAAGCCTTTACCTTGAATTTACCTTCGAAATCCATGTGCATCCTGAGTGTGACTTGAACCTTGTCACCGGGCGTCAAAGATAATGTTCCTGTGGCCGGGTTGACAACACCTCCCGCTTTAGCCTCGCCCACTACATCACCCTTTTTATTGTGGGCTTCCAACAAAATTTCAAAATTGTTTTCAATCGAAAACATATCTGTTGTTTCAATTGCAAGATCGATGACGGGCATACGAGTAGTAATTGCCTTGGCACCGTTTTTGTAGCTCATCGCTACTGAGGCTTTCTGAAGAGCAGGCTGATTGGATGCTTTTAACTGCATCGTTATCACCGGCACAACGCACTCTTGAAGCGAAATACCGCCGTGATAATAGAGCAAGCTACTACGGTAAGCCGCCAGTGAATATGGCGCTGCTAACTTGGCAAAATCGCCCCGTATACCCATCTTCTCAGCTGAGATAACCAAGTGGTTCCCATCGCCAGCACCGTCACCCAGTGCGCACCGGTCATGAATGCCAATCCAGTTGCCAGCGGGCTTGCTGCAAACATCGCCCGCACCTGCGTGGGTGTTCATGAAGAAGCCGTGATCGGTCGCAATCACTACCTCGTGAAAACCTCGCTCTTTCAACTTATGGATAGCGACCCGAATACGCTTCAGCGCATTGGTAATCTCAGCAGGCGCAGTGTCGGGGTGATTTTCAAAGTGGCTATCTATCTCAACCGCACGCAACACTAGCAAGTCGGTTTCAGGGGAAATATCGAAACGTCCGCGAACAAAGTCTTCTAGGCGCCCCTCTTCGAAACGTTGGCCGTACTTTTTATTAAGCACATCCATACGCTGAGCGACTGTGCCCACCGCCTGATCACCCAACATTGGTAGCAAACAATGTTCATCGTTCTTGATACGAAGTTGCTGCCCAGCACCTGGCAACAAACTCGCCATGCCGACAGGCGTGATACTCGGTAGCTGCGCCATGGCAGCTTGAATTTCAACTTGTCCGTCTTCCAACAATTGTCGCTCTAGCGCCACACCTAATTCGTAGCGCAGCGCATCGATCATGAAGTACGCCACCTTGTGGCCGTTCTTTTGCAACTTGGGCGCGACGATGCAGTCGAACACATCAGCATTCGATAGCTGTCCAGCTAGCGGCCAGCCGCTTTGCTGCACATGCCGGGTAAAGATCAGCTGCACCTTCTCGGCCAGTTTGCCATACTGCTTGCGCACTTGCTGTTTGACCGGCGTCATGATGCTTTGCGTATCTTGCCAGTCGAAATCACCCACAGCCTGCTCGAACTCGCGATGTAAGCGATCAACCTCACGCAGGTGGCTCACATAAAAGGCCACCAGCATATCAAGATTACGAGCGTTATCAGAAAGTTGCCGCTCCATGTCATCACAGGTTTGCAGCAACTCAGCAGCAGATCGAATCAAATCCCACTGGGCACGGCTCTCGCCTTTGCCTGTCCACACCGACTGCTGTCGGTGTTCTGAGATACTCATTACCAGGTCAATGTCATCGCGTAAAATACCGTTGATAGCACGGCTCAAAAATGTGCGCTCTTCAAACGGGAACGTATCTCGATTCCCCAAATCAGACCAACCATCAAAATAGCTGACCAGATTGAAATCCCTCTCAATTTCCTCTGCGCGTTCAATATAGGTAGTCTGGGTACGGCGATCATTACGCAGCCGCTCACACAAGTCTTCAATCAAAGGCTTGGCATGAACCTCGGCTCGCGGCACATCATTCAAGTTGGCAGGCAAGTTACCAGGCAGATCAAATACAAACTCGCTGAACAAGACAAAGCGCCACAACTCATTGGCCACAGAGTCCCATGTCTTGCCCCGAGTCTTCAATGTCAGCCCCATGCTATTGCGGAGTAAATCACGCGCCTCTGTCACCCAGCTATCACTGCCTTTCAATGCGGCCTGCTGCGCATCGTTTGGCACAAGCAGCGCAAACAGAATGTCCCGGGCGGACTCGACTGCCAGTAGCGCACGCAAGTTGGGCCAGCCCAAGCCGCCGCCAATCGCATCCACCACAGCAAAACTAGGTGAAGCATCCTGCTCGAAGATAGCCCGTATCGCCGTGGTGTGATCTGGCCTCGCCTTCAGGCAAAGGCTTTGAAAGCTGTCACCATCCCCTTCAGGGAAAATTGCTCCCGCTGCAGCGATGGGAGCGAATGGATCAGTTTGCCGTTCTTCATCGCTTTCGGGCGCTTTTGCTGGCACATAAACCAAGATCCCTGCGAGCTGCCGATCGATCACCTCACGCAGACCCTGCATGGCAGCAACCCGACTATCAATACTGCTCTTTGATGCATCTACAACCAGCAGCTTTTCGTCGGCTAAACCGTTACAGACGCTTTGGTAATAGCCTGCGGGGTCATATACAACGAGGCTCCCGGCTTTCTGCAACCGAGGCCGCAATATTTTGTCCTGGATAAATTCAGCAATACTCATGCGTTAGCTCCCGCTTTCTTTTTTCCGCGCGTTTTCTTGGGAGCCTTCTCTGGCTCGATGTACAAATCTTCCAGCCCATGGGCGATGGCAAGAGATTTGTCGGTTTTGCACTTCTCGCGCACGCGATCTGGCCAGTAGGTCATGGCCAGGTGCGCCCAGTCGTAGTTGCCTTTCTCCAGCTTGGCCCAGGTGTCTTTCAATACCTTTTGCCAGGCCTTGTGGCGGAATAAAGGCCAGAGCGGCGCGGCGGTGATTTGTACACCGTCATTGTGGTTAGGCTGGTAGGTTGGCGCGATCTTGAGCAAGGTGTCGCGCAGGTCGGTGAGCTCTTGCTCGAAGGTTTGCAGCGCCTCAAATTGCTTTTCCTCATCACGTGAACGACCGCTGCCCTTAATACGCAACTCTGCACATTCACGGCTGACTTGTGTCAGTTTGCCGTTGGGGCCATCGAGGAAATCATTCACCGCAGTGAACAACGTTTGGTTGTTCATGGATGGGTAATAGACCCACAGCGTGTAGCTACCGGAGGTGGTGGCCAACGGCCAATAGATAGGCGCTTTGCGGCGGCTCTTGGAATAGCGCTGCAGATGGAAGGCGAAGAAATCCTTTCGCAGCCAGCGACGCACATCATCCGGAACGGACACATCAACGCGACTCAGCACTTCTTCAACCAAGCGAGCAAGATCGTGCGGATGCCCTTGGTCGTCTACCAGAATGCCAGCATGCGCATGGAACGGTTCCGCGCCATCTGGCAGCATGCCGGGGCTTTTAGCTGGTAGCGGATCGAATGGTTCTGGCTCGGCGGGTGCTGCGCGCTCACCTGTGGCCAAGCGCCAGTCGAAGCGACCAAAGGCCACGCCGACGGCCCAGCTCAATAAGCCGGTCGTGTGGTCAATGGAGGCTGCGCTGTCTTCTTCGTCGCCTTCATCATCTGCGCTAGCCTCGGTATCGCCATCGTTGGTCACATCTTGGTTGCCTTGCACGGCTATACGGTCAGCTTCATTGAAGCCATAAAGATCAAAGGCTATATCATCGATCTCTGATTGAATATAAGTTAAATCTGCCTCGATCCTATTCAGATCAATATCACCAAGCCGCATATGTAATGCGGAGGGTAATACAAAAGCATGAGTGGTCTCATCGGTAGTGTCATGGGAGCGCTTTAGCGACCATGCTTTCCGAGAAAATGAGGCTAACCTTTGGCGTATGGTTGCATTTAAGGTAGGCACAGGTGTCCTCTGTATTACGCCAACCTCATAAGACCCAAAAGAAACCTGCAGCGAAACTAATAATGCAAAAGAACTGCTATTAACTATTGCCAGCAGCGCGAGTAATTCATCTGGTTCGTCAGTGTCTACAAATGCAGCCGGGCCTTTATCAGCGAAGATACAACCTGCAGGCAATGCGCGCATGCTCAAGCCGCCTTGAGTGCGTCGAGGCCAGGTAAGGCCGGGACGAAGGTAGTACTGTGGATTCTTTGCGACGAACTCGGCATTTCCGTGTAAGTATGGATAGCGTCGGCAAATACCGGCTTTTATTTCGGCCCCGTCATGTGCCCAGTTTGTTAGCAGGTACACATCGGCATAGAAACGTGAAAATGCTCCGCCCTTAGCGAATCCAAACCATCCTGAACTTTGCGATTCCCACCAAGCGCGGACAAATCGAAAGTCCTCTGCTGTTGCTAAACCTTGTCGGGCAGTTCTCTCAGCTGCTTCCAAAGAACTCTGTTCCGTAAATACATTACGAACTGCGTCACTCACCCAGTAGGCAAATGGCTTCCCCGGAACAGCATCGAACGATTCAGCAGATAGCTCAAAATGACTAGAATCTGAATGCCCTTTACGCACGCTCTGGCAGGCGGTAACCAATGCGTTCTCCTTGTTCTGCTCGGTCAATAAACGCAAGAAGTGAGTCATGATTGTTTCTCCAACACATAGGCCGCCGCTTCAACCATTGCATCGTCCATCACCCCCAATCCGAGATCAGCAACAACCTCTGGTTTTGAAACTCCAAGAACTATTTCCTCGCGCCATTTCCTATAGTCAGAAAGATAGAAACAAGCACGCGAAGTGATGGCTCCGATACGACCGCCAGCACGTAATAGTTGCAGTCCGCGCTCAACCATGATGGCTAACAAATCGTTCTTACTGCGGGGATAGGCTTTGGCGAGCTGGTCTTTAGTGTTAGCGGCAAGCGCACCAAAAGGCGGGTTCATCACTACCACATCGAACATTTCGCGACACAGATCGATGAGGCGCAATCCTTGTAGCGCATCTTGAGCAAATAGACGCCCTTGGTAGGTCGATTTCGCGGCCTGGGCAAATTCAGTTAGTTCAGCGCGCAGGCGCGCCTCAGCTTGTTGCCAGCTTTCCTGCTCCTGCGCGGCAAACAGGTCTGTGCCCTTGCCCACATAGACTTGGCTAATCAGATTCGGTAGCTCGCGCTCGACTTGGAGCAATACGCCCATCTCCGGCAAGCCCTTTAGTAGCTGCAGCGTCTTTTCGAACAGTTCGGCATCGCGTTGATCGAGGTTGGCGGCAAACTGTTGGCGCAATTCACGTTCAGCGGGTGGTGCAATGGCAGCTACCACATGGCCTTGACCAATACACGGGCGATCTTTGGCTTTCACGTTGGTATCATGCCAAGCACGCTGCGCCCGTAGCCACAGCGCCAAGGTGGCGATCTGCGCAGCACGCGGGTCGATGTCCACGCCGTAGATGTTGTATTCGATAATCAGACGTGGCACATCGCGCGCAAAAGCGGCTTCGTCCTCATAAGTCTGGCTCAGTGGCTTAAGTGCAGCTTGGGGATGGGTCGAGACATCGAGCGAACCTGGGCCATGTTGCTGTTCCCAGGCCCAGGCTTCACGGTAAATCTCAAGGAACAGATCGAAGGCATACAGGCCAAAATGCATAGAACCGCAGGCCGGGTCCAACAGCTTTAGGGTTCGCGGGTCCCGCAGTTTTATGGCGGCTTGCGGTTGCTCATCAGGCTTGACCAGCAAGTATTGGCAGCGGTCGCGCAGATCCTTTTGCCCGCCCGTGGCGTTAAACCAGAGACGCCCCAGCGTGTTATCGACCAAAAACTCCACCACATAGCGCGGCGTAAAGAACTGGTTGCGTACAGCAAGCTCGCGGCTATTGCGTGGAACCTGGCTGGCATCGCGCATGGCCTTGCGCTCTTCTTTGGAATTGAAATATTGGTAAATCCAACCGATGGTTTCGTCTGCCGCCCAGAGAGGTTCAATCTCAAAGTGGTTCAGTTCATCCAGCAGCGCACGCAGGGCGGTCTCACGCGGGAACAGCAAGCCATTGGCGGCGTAGCGGTCGAACAGTGCGGGCAGCTCTTGCGCCAGCTCGTCGAACACGCTGAACAGATAAACCTGATATGACTGACCGGTTTCACCCAGCGCCGTACCGGCAATGCGACTATAGAGCTGGTAGCCACGCGATTGGTAGCCTTTGCTGAGCGACTCGAAAAGTTGTCCACGCGCTTCCATCATCAGCAATGCCGCCAAACGATTGAGCACGGTAAACGCTTGCTCGCGCACCATACGGTCGAGCACCGCAATGCGGTGATCAGTGTCGTCGGCATCTGCGCCCAGGTAGTGCGCCAGGGTTTGGCGCAGCACTTCGGCCGTGTGACGCTGGCGGTCGTCCAGATGGGTAAGTCGTGCCATGGGTGTCACTTCACCGGTGTTGGGGTCTAGGCCATAGGTTTGCTGAAGCTGGATGCTGAATTCGTCAGATAGCAGGGCGCGGCAACTGTTAACCAGCTTTTGCAAACGCCCACGGGTAGATTGATCAAAAGCCATGCTTATGCGTCCCCCTCTTCCTGCAATTCGAGCTTGAGCGCAAACTCATGGGCATATCTCAGTTCACCACGCAGTTGTTGCAGTTTCGAGATCAGGGCATCTAGATCATTCAATGACGTAATCTTTGTCTTCGCTTTGAATTGACGCTGCACAATGGGTTTTGGCTCATGTGCCTCTTCCGGTTGTGTCGTTTCTGCTTCTAACTCTTCCCTGATGCGCTGTTGCCCCAAGCGCTCGATGCGATGCTTGAGCGATTGCACTTGGGATTGCAGTTCGTAGTCCTTGTTGAGCATGGTGGTGAGGCCCGCCAAGTCGGGGGCCACATCTACAATCAGCCGCTCAAGGTTGCCCAGCAGTTCGGTTTGCTCTTGCTGGGTGAGCTTGATCCATTCCGGCACGCGCTTAAGGTCAACCTCGGCCTCTTTAATACGTGTTTTGAGCAGGTCTTGCATCGCAATCACCGTATCGCGAATGCGGGCACGAATGGTGGTGAGACTGGTGCTGAAATCGGCCGCAAATCGATAGAAGTCAGCCTGCTGCAGGCGCTCCTCAATCAGGCTGAGCGCCTCAGCCAACTCTTCTTTCAGCTTGGCCAGCAAGGCCACGTTCGGCAGGCTGGCAATGGCCGTGCAGTGCTGGCGCAGATCGCGCAGCGTTTGCTCCAGGCCTTGCTCCAACTTGAGTTTGACTTCGGCCGCCCATTTGAGATTTTCGAACAGCTCGGACTGCTCATTGCCCAAGCGGCGTGGCGCATCCGACGCATCGGTAAGCAGGACGTCGTTAATCTCGTGTGTGAGATCTTGCAGGCGTTTTACTCCCGGCAGGCTCAGGGCACGCAGCTTCTCCGTGAGCGGGCCATATTGGTGCTGCAGTTGCGGAAAGAGCTTGGTGGTGACCTTGCTGATATCGTCTTCCAACGGCACGACGGTGTCGCCCGTGAGTTCGGTCAACCGGATTGCAGCGCGAGCGAGTACGTCGTTTGACGGACGGTCGCCGCCGCGCAGCGAAATGCCGATGCTCTTGAAGGTGTTGTTGGTCTTGATAGCGTCGATGGCTTGCTGGCCGTTGACGGTCACTTCGCGCCCCGCCACCTTGAGCTTGATCTCACCAGCCAGCAGCATGGCTGCCACCAGATAGCGCAGGGTGTCTGCTGACCAACCAAAGGGCGCATCTGCAAAGACGTCGGTCAGGCGTTTGCCGTCCACGGTGCCATTGCGATCGATGTAATCACGGATGCTGATCATGGCCAGGTGGTCGGTGCGAATGCTATGCCGCCCGCCTTGGGTTTGCACAAGGTTCAGCGGATCGAGCGCGCTGGTGATGCCCGACAAATTGCCGACTCGGAGGAATTTCTCGGCGAGTTCGGTTCCGGCGCGCACCGGTGCTTCTGCATAGCGATCGAATACTTGTTCGGCGACTTCGCTCAGGTGCTTACGCGCGGCATCCAGCAAGTCGGTTGCCAGCGTATCCACTGCAACAACCTGGCCTCGGAAGATGAACGAGCCTTGCAACAGACTGCGCTGGATCTGCGCCCTCAGTTTGGTGCTGAGGTGCTCGGCACGGTCGGCTTGGCCGTTGCAGTATTCGCGGATCTCTTGATCCGGATCGCTGCGGTAGCGGTTGGCGATTTCTCGGCAGCGGTGGATGTCGGCCGTCAGTTCATCCATTTCCGGCGTGGTGCGACCCACCAGATAGATGTTGAACTTGGACGAGTTGTGACGCGATTCGTCAGTGAGACGGGTACGTGCGTTATCTATTTCTTTGGGGTCGACCAGCTCTACAATGGTTTGGATCTGATTGCGCTCACCCGCCAACGATGCGGGCACGTTGCCAGCCGATTGCGCCTTGAGCCCGGTAGAGACGGCGTAGGAGCCGTGCAGTTGGGTGGCAGGCAATGGCGCGTAGACGCTGATCAATGCTTCGTTCACGATGCGGCGCAGCTCAACACCGCGAAGGGCAACTTGACTGCGTTCTTGCTCAATGTCGTTAAGCTTTTCGCTGAAGAAGCAAAGGTTGCCGTCTTGTTCGCCAAAGGGAACGATGGGGTCGTTGATTAGCTCTTCAACCGCTTTGGCCACCGCATCTGCTTGAGATGCCCCGGAGATGCTGGCGTGCATCAGGCTGGTGACGTTTTGCCGGGTGATAGGCAGGTTGCCCAAGATTTGCAGAACAGCGACGGTCTTGGCGATGTTTTGATGCAGCTCGGAATGCGAAAAGCGGATTTTGGTGGCTTTCTCGACCGATGCGTGCAAGGTGGCGAAAGCGCGTTTAATGTCTTTATCCAGTGCATCAAACAGCGTCACTGTAGTAACTAACCAGCCAACCTCTTGCTCTGCTACGGCTGGCTTGCTCTCTGTGCCGTCGATCAGAATGTCTTGTACCACCTTGATCGCCGAGCGCAAGCCAATGCCCCCCGTAGACTTAGCCAGTGCACCGAGCAAGTGCAGCAGGATGTCGAAGTGCGCAGGCAGGAACGGGTAGAGATCGACAAAGGCCTTGCGATCGAAGTCGACGCCATAGACACGTGCATCGACCAGCTTGGTGTTCTGACGCAGCTGTTGACCATACTGATCAAACAACCCGCCCAATTGGCTTTCAGCTACTGACGATTTGCCCAACAACCGCGTATAGCAAATTTCCTTGATGTCGTTGGATTCAAGGGCGATTTGGATCGGGAAGCGGTCGTTGAGTTTGAAAAGCTCGGGCGAATTGAGAGCGGCCTTTGCGTCATCCGCCGTGAGCGTTTGCTGCGCCGTACCGACGATCCAGACCTTGCCATCGCCGATGTTTTTCAGGTTCTTCGCCAGACCATCGAGGTTCAGGATCAGATTGGGCCGTGGGCCAACGTACTGACCCACTTCATCGATGATGAAGATGATGTATTCCTTGCCCGATGCCTCGCGGGCAATCTCCAGCATTTCACGCACACGGTCGTTTTCGAACACGACGATCTCACTGGATTCGGTGGTGAACGAGGTGGGCGTCTTGAAAAGCGTGGGGTACAGCTTATGCGCGATCTCAGGGATGAGGCTATCGACCACCAACTCGTCATTGCGGTAGTTGTTCCAGTCTTCACCGCCCGCAGCTTCTTTGAATGCGTCAAGGAATTCGTTGTAGCGACCTTCCTTCTTAAGCCTGCGTTCCAGCGCAGCAACTTTAAGATTGCGCGAGTAGCCCGCCCATTGCAGCACCTTGTAGAAAAGGACTGTTGACACCTCTTCCATGGTCGCACCGGCGACCTGTTCGCTGGCCAGGTCCAACATCAGCACTGCAGCCGGAAAGCGCTTGGCTACGTTTGACAGCAATGATTTGGTTTGCTGACGCTTCAGGCGATCTTGGAGATGCTGAATAAATGGAACACCATCAATAGTGATGCTGTCATCAAATGCCAACCCCAGATACTTGGTAAACGAGCTCTTACCGGAGCCATAGAAGCCTGACACCCAGACGCCGACTTCATTTTCGCCACCAATATCCATGGCGGCTTCCATTTTGAGCAGGAGATTCTCGAACTGCTGGTCGATGCTGTCGGTGACCACATATTCGGAGATTTCCGATTTCAGGCGCGCCTCTTGTGACACGCCATAGGTAATGACCTTTTCAATGCTGCGATTGATGTTCTTGCTGGGGTCGAAGAGTTTTTTGATCGTCATGTTTTACCTCAATGATTAGCCGCCGACGTGGACAGAGCGGTAGTTGCCATCGTCGGGGTAGAACCCCAGAAATTTGAGTCGGGTCTTGCCGGTGCGCACACCAGGGTAGAAGAACACGGTGGGAACATGGAACTTGCCTTGCAGCTTGCCTTCGATGACACCGATGCGCGTGTAGGGATGCAGCGCCTCAAGGTCGGTGACTAGCAAAATGGCCTTAGGCTTGCCCTCAAGCGTGGCCAGCTTGGCTTCGATGCGTGCCTGTAATGCGCCGTTGCTGATGGCATTGGCGAGCGACGCATTGGTCTTGCTCCATGCCAATGGTGCCTTCTGATCGGCCGCAAGCCAGATCTTGCGAAGTGGAGCCTTCTCTATAATGTCAGCAACATGTTCAGCGATCGAAAAGGTCTCTACTTCCCAACCTTCATTGCGCAGCCTATGCACCCACGCGGGAGTTTCACGCTTTACATTGAGGATCTGATTGGGCGGGAAAACCAAGTAGAAAATGGGCTCAAAGCTGGCATGGCCAAACTCGCGCCCTTGCTTGATTCGCTCCATCAACTCATTGAAATCAGCTTTGAGCGATGACATCGATCAGTTCCTCCATGCTTTTATAGGTCCACCCGATATGCACGACATCGGAGGCGGCCTGGAATATGAGCAGGCCTTGTAATGACAGACGCTTGAATTGATCACGGACGTCGGCACGCTCCAGCCCAAATAGATTCCAGTCGGCGCTTGAAACAATTTGGTTGTCGCCAAGACCACTGAACTTCAAGTCGTAGGCCAAATAGGCTGCGACCTTTGGCAAGATGCGATATGCAGCAATCGAGCGCTGGTTGCGGCCTGTGGTGGTGAGCAATCCATAGTCGGCGCAGCAGCCCATCAAATACGAGGCATTGCGCTTTACCGTGATGTCCGACCATGGCGCTTTGGTTTTGCCTTCCCGGACATTGTGTGTAATGAATTCATGCGCATCTTCCAGTTGAAGATCATTTCGGCCAGCTGCGTATCTGGGCCAATAAACCTCTCGCACAAAGTCAGCTAATAGAAGATTGGCGCGTGCAGTGTAGAGGAAGAACAATTGATTCAGCTCGGAGGATGTGAAGCGACCCACCAAGGTTTTGAGGCGTAAAGCAACATATGGGTCACGCAGGTAACGTGGTGCAAAGCACTCTACGATGATATTGCGTAGTCGCCGCGCAGTGACCAAAGGAAAGCGGCCGGATGTCAGTGCAGCCTCATGTAACTGTGATGCATTCATTCCAGGTTGATAAACCTGAAGCAGCTGCCTAGTTTCGTCTAAAAGTCCCAACCCCGCGGATAGCTGGGTAGTGTAAAGCTGCTGATTCACTCAGCCTCCCGAATGTAGGGGAACGTCTGGATTCCGGAGGTGAAGGCGGCACAATAAAAGCCCGCAGCACGTTGTAATTCGGCACTGATGTCTTGACTCATCAGCCCCAGTGACACGGGGCCTGGCGATGCGGATTCTGTTTTTTTTGCCAATTCAGTCAAGCGTGTCAGCGCAAACTCACGACTTACCAATCTAGCTTGCACTGCTTGAACGAAAGTGATGTCGTTCAGAGCGTCAGCAGAAGCTTGCTCTAACCCGAGCGGCAAACGAAATAGGTGATAGATACGGCCAACACCAATGACCTCGTCGTGAACCTTAGCTGCCGCCGCAGTTGACCCCTGGTATTGGGCAAGAAACAGAGAACGGTTAAATATTGGAGCCAAAAAAGCAGCAGCTGTAGCACCAAAGAATTGGCTGCCCCACCAATTAGCTTGGTCGTGCTCCCCTAGGTAGCCAACCAGAACCCGTAGTTCTGCGATTGTTTTTGCGATGGTATTCATCAAAGATCCTATATCGATTTTCAACGGTGCCGCTAGGCTGAACTGCTATAAGCAGCAGTTGTATCGCCCAGACTGGGCTCTTTGCACAAATGAACTCAAGAGAAACCCGCGCATTCTAGCGTTCAAGAATATTTTGTTCCTGAAACGTTAAAGTGGATCACCTGACAAATCAAAGAGATGACGATGTTAACATAAAGAGTTTCTGTCAATCAGTAACGAAATGAACAGCAAGCCGCGTTCAAAATTGACCAAGGTTAAGTTTCTGTCAATTAGTAACGAAATGAACAGCGAGCTGTGTTCAAAATTGACCAAGGTTAACAGGTTAATTTTCGCAGTCCTGTAGGATCTCACGACGCAACCAATTCGGCTCGCGCGCCCGGCCAGCTCCCGCCCGGTATTGCAAGAGGTGGTAGCGTTACCTTGTGCGGTTGTTAGGCCTGCGCTCTGCACCCACTGCGCCCATCTGCAGATCCATACAACCCCACCCTAGCCCTGATCCAGCGCATCGAAGCATTTGAGGAACATGCTGTTCGTTATCATCCAGTTCAGATCAGCATCTCGACTATGTTGGGTGGATTAACAAACGTGACTGTCGATTTCACCTGCATGCTCCCGTGGTTAACGCCAGAGTCTTCTCGCCGCCCCCCATCGCCATACTTCTTGGGAGCTAGCTTTGAGGCCAGCCATTTACGAGCATCGATCTGCAGGCGGGCACGAGCAATCACATCATGGTTAACTTTCACGTTCCCGTTGGCGTCGAGGAGGGTGTCATTGCTGCCGTCATCGGCAATCTGGAGGATCTCGTCGGCCAGTTTGTCGGCCAGATCCTCGCGCGCACACGTGTACTGGTCCCTAAATTCTATGTAGCGTTCATCAGCCAACCAGCGCATCACCATGGATTTGGACGGCATCCCCGGACGAGCCAACACTGCTCGTAGACTCACCCCATCAGCAATGGCGCTACATATGGCCTCCCCCAACTCGTTCGTGTATGCGCTCCGACGGCCTCTTGTTACCGGCTTGGGATTCGACGTATTGGTTTCCACCGTGGAAACCTGAGGAGTGACAACTGGGATCATAACTTGAGTTGTAGAATCCACGTGTTCTGCGCCACTTATAGGAGCCGTAGGCATAGCTGAAGATGAGGCAGCGTTAACAGGTGTTGTGACTCTTGACCATTTGTGCGTCTTGGCCCGCTTGTTAATGGCGGTATGTGAAATGCCGTGCTCTATCGCTATCTGGCGAACACTCTGGCGGCCAGCACAGTACGCAAATTCGATACTGTGCCAGTCTGGGGAATCTGTTGAATGCATAGGGGAATAGATCATAGGCGACCAGTATTTCCGAGGAGGCAAGTAGGTATCCAGCCCTACAGGGGGAGCCCCGTCAGTGCAAACGCAGCTGTGTGTGGCAAGAAGTTGTCTGTGATAGTCACTTGGTCACTGTTTTGATAAACATCCCGCCATCATTGGGCTAGCAGCTAGTGACCATGATTTGTCATGGTCTCTGGGAGTCACTCACATCAGTCTTTTGGGCACTGCTTTCACTGATCCACTCATTGCGTCATCTCCCATCTGCCATCCATCAAGAAGCATCAGGGCAGTGACCCAGTGACAAACAGTGACCATGAATCAATGTTGGTCACTGCATCCCAACCCGTGCAGGACAAGACATTCACACAGTAAAGTGACTCAGTGACTATGAAATGGGGTATGCCCCTCCCCTCAAGTTAGAAAAAGGCCCCGCAAGGAGCCTAATGCCGATCAGTTAAGGATCCATTGACCGATCCTTCTGTTGTGTGAAAATCCGAAACCTGTTGATTGGTTTCGGATTTTTTATGCGTATCGCTCAAGCTCTCGACTTCC